>JALHMA010000174.1 GCA_022844265.1 Saprospiraceae bacterium
TCATTGCCTGTACTGCAATTAAGGTGAGGATTGCCCGTCTTGTGGGGTCGGCAATTGCCTGAAAAATGTCTCGTCTCATTTTGTTTAAATTTTTATTGCGCAGCCAATCGGTTGCAAATGTAAGCGCAACTATTTGGTTGCGCAAATTTTTTGTGCAATATTTTTTATAGATGTGAAAATGTGCAATGTTTCCGCCTCGGCAGGTAGTCCCCTCACCATACCAACATATCCCCAACGCCGCGGCAGTGTCTTTTTCGACCTGCCGCAAACGTACAACAGTATCCCTCCACAACATAAACGCCTGGAATGAGCGATATGAACATCATATATGGTCAGACTTACCGAATACCTGGCTTTGAGCTGTATGTGTGCGGCTGGTGATGGAAAAACGCGAGGTGCCGCACAGGGAGAACTAGCGAGCGGGATATCAAAACAAAAACAAAAAAGGAGTTACATCCAACGATGCAACTCCTTGATAATCAATGTGGGCACAGAGAGATTCGAACTCCCGACATCCTGCTTGTAAGGCAGGCGCTCTGAACCAACTGAGCTATGCGCCCTCTTCGAAAGATAACTTTTTCGATAAGCGGCTGCAAAGATATTTCCAGGCGGCATGGAAAACCAAATAATCGGCGCAAAAAATTAAAAATATTTTTTTAGTCCCTCTAAAACACACGTTTTCAGGGATTTATAAATCCAGGCCTGCCAGCACAGCCAGAGCGGCGCCTTTTTCCACCGCGCCCTGATCGAGTAATTCCTTGATGTAGAGCTGCATATCGATGGGCGAAAGCCGGGCAATCAGCATTTGCGCCCGGGGGTCGTCGCTCAGGATTTGGCGGGCCGCGGCCGCGTCGGGCAGGGCCGTCAGCGAGGCCAGTTGCCCCAGGTTGTTGCCGGTCAGCACCTTGCTGTGCAGGAGCGCTTTGGGAAGACCGTCGAAACCGATACCCAAAGAAGTGACTTCCTGTACGATTTCTTCCACGGCGGCGCCGCTGGCCCGGACGTAATAGAAGCGACCCATGCGCCCCATCAGGTCGATTTTATGCGGATCGATGCGTCCTTTTTCATTGAGTACTGATTCCGAGATATGCATACGCACGATGCGGCAGATAACCAGGTTGCCTGCGCCGCCGGCTTCGCCGAGGGGCAGGATTTTTTCCACGGTACACTCCATCTGCACCGGACTTTCCGCTACGCGAAAAGGGCGCACACACTCGGAAGGCAGGGGTGTAAGACCCGATTTTACAAATTCGTTGACCTCAGGGCCGTACTCGATGCTCGCGAGGGCCATCTGGCGCACAATGGCGTGCGGCACCACATTGATGACGACTTCCCCGGTATCTTCCACGTTTTTCAGGGTGTCTTTGGTCGTGTTGTTGGAAACCCGCCGGTTACTGGAAAAAATCAGGATGGGCGGATTGCTGCTGAATGCATTGAAAAAACTATAAGGCGCCAGGTTGGGAACGCCTTCGGTGCTAATGGTACTGGCAAACGCGATGGGGCGGGGCGAAACCGCGCCCAGGATATATTGATGGAGATCTTTGGTGGGAATTTTTGACGGGTCGATGCTGAGCATGATTCTGTGGATATTTTGGTTCAAAGATAGAGGCTTTTGATGGAACAGGTTTTTTGAAAAAAAAAGACCCGGCCCTGACGTTTCAAGACCGGGGTTCTCGCCTATGAAGCATAAGACATCTGAACCAAAAGAGGGGGCTTTGGGGTACACAACAACAAATCTGTATACGGATAGTATCCGTTACAGAGAAGGAGCGCTGAGTTGATGTCAGCGATACAAGAAAAAAAATCGAACAGGAATTGCCGGGGCTACTTACAAAGGAGCGGCAAAGAAAAAATATAGCCGGAGTAAGCAGCGTCAAATCTGTTCATGGGAAAAGAGGATCAATGCAAAAAGCATTCGGATTAAAAAAAAGGTATCTGCAAAGATAAAGTTTTGAATGAAATAGCGCAATCGGGCAGCAGCATTAATATACTAATGTCATCTGCCAGTCATTTTTAACACTAGAAATCAGAGAACCCTGCCCATTTCCCGCCAAATTGCTCCCAAAAGGCCAGCACTTTTGTACGGGCCGGAAATTCGGAATAAATAATACCCTGGCGGATACAGTGCAGCACGTGAAGCGTAGGTTTGGAGACTTCGTCGGGCAGGTCATTGATCGGAAACCAGCCGACATCTTTAAATTTTTTGGGTTCCAGCGGCTCAGGTTCCCCGTAAAAACGGCTTGCCTTGAAGTACAGCACCAGCAGGGTTTCGTCCTTTTTGAGTTTGTGCCGGTGCAGGACGTGAATGAGCGTGAGTTCGTTCGGCTCCACGTGGATACCGGCTTCTTCTGTTGCCTCGCGGGCAAGGGCTTCGCGCGCAAATTCGTGCTCTTCCACGTTGCCGCCTACAAGCGAATAACGGCCACCATTTCTCTTGGTTTGCCGCAGAAAAAGCATTTTCCCGTTGTCTTCCAGTATCAGGCGAACAGCGAATATGAGCATGTCAGTAAGATCGTGGGTCGAAAAGGTTGTTATTCGCTGTAAATGTCCAATAGCGCGGCTTCGATCTCTTCTTTGGAACGCTGTTGGCCCATCATTTCTTTGCGTTTATCCGCCTGCAGACTTCTGACGCTGATTTGCGTTTTCTGGTAAATATCTACCTGCTCTTTGGTATGTAAAACGCCGCGGATGCTGGCTAAGGTACCTTTTCGCAGGCTTTGTACTTTGGCGCTATACAGGGCCGGGTTCTCCGTTTGCAGGGGCAGAATTTCAGCCGTATTGCGTTGTTTGCGGAGTTGTATGGTGTACATCTGCTTGGTCTGGTCGGCATCAAGTTTGTATTTGACTGTCAGCAGGTCGGTTGCTTCCCGTGCTGCCTTTTCGTGGGCCGGGTTAGGCGTAGCAGGACTGGCTTCCTGTGCAGCCGACTGGAAAGCAATGCTGACAACAAAAAGCAGTAGAGCAGTGAGGTGCTTCATATTCAGTGTATGTGTTTTTTAAAAAGTTGCTCAAAAGTAGAGAAAGTTTTGGTTCGTCGTTTCATGGAAGTTCCTAACTTTCTAAAAAGTGTCAGTCGGCGACGTTCTGCTTGTTGGGGAACGCATAAGATCCGATCACCATACCGGCAATACCTGCTGCAAAACCATACAACATGGGTGGTATACCAAGCCAAATCTGCAAGCCGGTTGCCGTCGGGTCCGCCTGCTCCTGTTCCGGCAACAACAACATGGTGATCAGCCAAACGGCCATACCTGCCAGCATCGACATGATCGCGCCGCCGGACGAAGCCCGCCGCCAATAGAGTCCGGCCATCAGCGGAGTAAACAAAGACACAAGGCTCAACGCCGAAGACTCTCCCACTAATTCGTAGATGTTGTGCCGCATCAAAGCCATTGTGCCCGTGATAACAGCCACAAACACGACGGACAGGCGCATGATCTGCAATAATTGCGCATCTGTCACTTGTTTAAACAGCGGGCGAACCAGGTTTTCGCCGATCACCGTTGCAGGCGCCAGCATCGCGCCGCTGCAAGTGCTCAGGATGGCAGATAACAGGGCGCCGAAAAAGACAATTTGCATAGCCGGGCCGCTGTGCTGCAATACCATCGTCGGGATCATCATCTGTGTGTCGCCTTCCAGCAGTTCGGGGTAAAGGATTCGCCCGCAAAAACAAATGATCAGCGGCAGCATAGCAATACTCAGGTACATAAACCCGGAGGTATAGCAAGCCCTGACCGAAGTGTTTTCACTTTTTGCCGACATAACCCTTTGAAAAACATCCTGTTGCGGGATGCTCCCCAGACCAATGGTCATCCAGGCCGCCACCCAGGCGATGCTGTCCGGCGGATTGGCATCCGGGAAAAACTGAAAAAAATTAGGCGGCGCCGAAGCGATCATCTGATCCCAGCCGCCCACGCGCAGCACCATTTCAATCGCCAGCGCGACCATTCCTATGACAATAATAATGGTCTGTATAAAATCGGTAATCGCCACCGACCACATGCCGCCAACGTACGTGTACACGAGCACCAGGCTGGTGCAAATCAACACGCCCCAGTGTTTTTCCAATCCGCTGATCGATTGCAGGATGATAGCCATGGCAATGATCTGCGCGGTGATCCAACTGAAATAAGAGGGCACCATAAAGCAGGCTGAAGTGATTTCGGCAGCCTTGTTAAAACGCAAACGAAAGAAGTCGTTGAACGTCAGAATTTTCAGGTTGTACAGGGGGCGGGCTATCAGCAGGCCGGCCAAAAAAAGACAGAGGGCAGCTCCGAACGGGTCTTCAATCACCCCGAGTATGCCGTGTTGGGCAAATTCGGAGGAGGCGCCCATCACGGTTTCCGAACCAAACCAGGTGGCAAAAAGTGCGCAGGCCACCATGAACATGGGCAGGTTTTTACCTGCAATTACAAAGTCGGCAGTGGTTTTAACTTTTCGGGAGGCCCACCACCCGACAGCCAGCGTCGCTGCCAGATACAGTCCGACAAAAGTCAGCAAGAGTCCGTTTTGCATATCAGAAACTACGAAAAGGGGTAAAGTTATTAGTTTTTTATTCTTTCCGGTTCAGTCCTGCCATTTTCCCGTTTGGGGCGGGTAAAAGTTTGCCTCGGGTCATTTGAGTTGCAAGGCTTCCGCTCACAGCCCAATCTTGTCCTCAGAAAAGCGGCCGGGTCAACTATTTTCCAATAGATCGGACGCTTGTTTTTATCTGTCAAACGTATAAAAAAACAGGATATGAAATTCGCAATCACCTTCGCCTTTTTGCTGGTATGTACGCTTCCGGCTGCCTACACACAAACCCCCGATCAGGCCCGCCAACTCGCAACTGCCGGTCGAAACCTTGAAGCAGAAAAAATGTATATACTCCTGCTGGAAAAAGAACCGGATAACCCGCAAATATTGTTGGGCGCCGCTTACAACTATTCCTGGGCCGGCCGGTACGACAAAGCAAAAAAGGTCTTCGACCAGGTGCTGGCTATATCGCCCAACCTCCCCGAAGCGCTCATTGGAAAAGGTTATAACCTGGCCTGGGCCGGTGAATACGCCGCCGCCAAATCACCTTTTCAGGTGCTTGAAAAAGTGCAGCCCGGCAGTTGGGAAGCCAAAAAAGGACTGGGATACGTGTATCTCTGGCAAGGAAACAGCGCGGTTGCCATCCGCTATTTTGAAGAGTTAATCCTGGCATTTCCACAGCAAATCGAATTCTACATTGCATTGGCGCAGGCATACCTGCAAAATGACCAGATCAGGCTTGCCCGCATCGCATTACAAAGCGGCCTGGGTATCGAGCCGGGGCATCCGGTAGCCCGCGAACTGCTCAACAACACGTACCAGCAGGCGCCGCTCCTCGACCTGGATGTGCTGACCGGTTATTCAGTCACCGATGGTATGAGCAGTTTTGGGCTGCGCACCCTGCAAATGAGCGGTCGTGTAAACAAGTCGCTGCGCCTTTTTGCCCGTTACGACAATTCGCTTTCCCTCGACCTGGCTTCATTGGTACGGCAAAACCGGGAAGCGCAGGCCATCACTGCCGGCGGCGTAGCAAAATGGAACCACCGCCTGACCACGCGCCTCGATTATGGCGTTCGCCTCCTGCCCGAGGGGGTAAGGCAGCAAGTGCTGAGCGTCGAACAAGTGGTGTTCCTGCCCGGCAATATGGCGCTGAAAGCAGGCGGATTTCTGGGCCTGAGCAAACAAATCGACAATGAATGGATGATGTACGTGGGCGTTCGTGCGCCGGTAGGTAAGTTTTACGCCATAGAGCCACACTATTTTTATGCAAGGGTTGAAAACAATCCCAGGCCTGAAAGCCGCATCATGCTCAACAACCAATTCCGGCTTCCGAAAGGTTATGAAATTAACCTGGGGGCACTCTACGGCAAATCGTCCATTCGCGCGGAAAACGGCAGCAACAATGTACATGGCGCCTATTGCTCTGCCGTACTGCCATTCAGCCGGTATATATGGGGACTTGCTTCGTTGCGCCGGGAGAAAGGGCCTTTTGTCAGCCTGACGGTGGTGTCTGCGGGAATCAAGTGGAGACTGGAAAAATGAAAAAGAGCCAGTAACCCGCGTTTGCCCTGCATAAACGCCATACAACTTTCTAAAAATATAGCATGAATGTTCCAAACCAGCCTAGCGCAGGAAGGCCATTGCCATGCCTAAACTTTTCTTTCTTATGAACTTGCAACATACCAACGTCAACAGTTTTGTGCATTCCACAGCGCTGACACAAACGATCCGGCCGGTGGAAAAGGGCGCTGCAGCACAGAGTGGCGCCACAAACGAACGCCTCACTTCCAAGGCCCCCAGTCCGGCCATGTACCTGTTCATTTTCGGGGTCTGGCTGGCTGCCATCATCTGGTTTCAGCCGAGGCTTTTTCAGTTGCTCGACATGGCCTATAACTGGCCGAGCCGTATTGCGTTGATCACCTTTATTTTCTTCATCGACTTTGCGTGGTTGTATGGCGTGTACAACCTTACTGTGATCGGATTTGCCGCATACTACCGTTTTTTTTCAAAAAAAGGCACGGAACAACTGGCCACTATACCGCTTTTGGACCACCCGCCGATCGCAATACTGTACACGACCTGCAATGACTTCGTAGAAGCCAGCGTCCTTTCCTGTGTGCAGCAGGACTATCCGAATTACCAGGTGTATATCCTCGACGATTCTTCCGACGCTGTTTGTAAAATGCAGGTGGATCAATTTGCCGCCCAATATCCGGGATTGGTACAGGTCGTACGCCGACCCGACCGCAAGGCATTTAAAGCAGGCAATATGAACCACGGTTTGGCCAATGTCGCCATTTCAGAGCCTTATTTTGCGATTGCCGATGCCGATGAAATTTTGCCGCCCGATTTTCTGACAAAAACGGTAGCCGTCATGGAAAACGACCCGTCCTGCGGGTTTGTGCAGGCCAACCACCGCGCGAATCCCGGCTCCCAATCGGCATTGTCGCATTCGGTGGGCGTCGGTATCGATATTCACTGGAAATGGTGCCAGCCGCTGCGCAATGATTACGGTTTTGTGATGTTCCTGGGTCACGGAGCGCTCCTGCGCCGCAAATGCTGGGAAGACATGGGCGGTTTCCCGGACATCGTCAGTGAAGACCTTGGGTTCGCCATTCACGCCCGCGAAAACGGTTACCGCGGTCGTTTTCTGGAAAATGTGATTTGTTACGAAGATTTTCCGGATTCCGTCCGCGCTTTCCGCATCCGCCACATGAAGTGGACACGCGGCACCTCCGAATTCCTGTCCAAAAAAATGGGCTGGCTGCTCCGCGCTAAAAATATCACCTGGACTGAAAAATTTGACATCCTGTTCCCGACGCTCAACCTGCCCCTGACGCTGCTGTACTTTGTATTTATGCTCAATGCCAACCTGCTGCTGCCCTATTTCTTCGGGTTTTCGCAAGATGTAACCCTTGTGATAGGCGGACAGGAATTGCGCATGCCGATGGTGGCCCTCGATCCGGGCTTTCAGGTCATTTATAGCTGGGATTTTTACCTGATTACCCTGATGACTTTCTTCGCGCCGGTATTGTCATTCATCATCGCTATGGCCAACCGGCCTTTGAAACTTTTCAAATTCCTGAGTCATAGCACGGTGTTGTATGCAGCGCTTACTCCTTTGTCGAGCATCGGTGTTTTGACCTATTTTATTTCCGGAAAAGCCATTTTTTTAGTGACCGGCGATTCGAAACAAACAGAGCACCGGGACAAAAAGGCAATCCAGGGTTGGCGGGCTCAAATGCGCGACGGCTGGCAGCAGTTTATGGGAAAAAGCCACCCGGATACGCGTATCGTGCAGGCGCTTGAAATTGCAACGGGTTTATTGTTTGGCATCGCGGCAGTTATCATGTTCCAGATTTCATTTATGGGTCTCTGCATTGCGTTCCTGATGCTGCCCATGTTGCACCATGTCGACTGGGACAATCGCTTCGTAAAAAAATTGGTGTACCTGCCTTTTCTGCTGATTTTGTTGGGCGTGGTGCTCTCCGGTTTTAGCGTATTTGGTATGAAAGCAGTGTTTTTTGGATACGGATTTCACTTTTAGATTTGTGTTCGGCTGATGGTTGTTTCCACACTAATGGACATTTCATTTTACACAGAAAAAAAAGCACATATTTTACACAGCATTTGGAAGCGGCTTCCAAATGCTGTGTAAAATATGTGCTTTTTTTCTGTGTAAAATCTGCGCGAAATAATAATGTCCAACTATATCAGCCGTGTTTCTTATGCCCCGGTTCATAAATGAGTCGTAAAAAAGTACTAAATCGTTCACTTTCCCGACTGATGGGTACTCCTGTTACGATACCAACCAATAAATTGTCGGCAATACCAACCCTCATTATAATAAACCCAGGCACCTTGATTTTTTTGTCTGGTAGCGAAAACGCTAACATTTTCGCTACTTTTTTCTTTGAAATATAACAAATCGCGTGACAAGATCAAATTAAAATAAATTTTTATCTATTCAGCGTCATCTCACTTGTTGACACCGCGACAGCGTAATTTCCCTTAATTCGTTCTTTATCAGGCACTCTTGCATTGATCCGCAATTCCAGCAACCCATCTTTTTCTACAACAACACTACCCTGAGTAGCGGAATATACTTTCCAGTTGTCATCATTTCCAAACCTGTATAACAATGCCCCTAAGCGGAACTCATTCATAAACGGCTCACAATGAATTATTTGCGCTTGCTCCGTCCTTACCCCTTCCGGTTCTGATGACAAACCGCAAGCGGGTAGAGAGATGGTGCCATGTGATGACAGGAACAAAATCATATCTTTTTTAACTTCCATATCTGTTTTTTGATAGTCAGTAAGGCAGGCGCTCAACACCGTGATTTCCTTTCCTTCGAAAGATGGAATCTTTATTAATTCATTGTGGTGCAGTTGATTTTCTTCATATCGTCCGGATATTAAATGCGGACTATATTCCTGATTATAATTTGATTTAGCATTTATATAATCGGTTTGTTGTAGATAATTATTATTTGCTGATTCCTTATCAATGAGTGGAATCCAATTACCTTTTATTTTATTAAATGTAAATGCATTTATAGTAGAAGAATTATTATTAATTACATCTGAATTAAAATCTAAAGCAGCAATTTTGCTTGTTTGAACATTTGAAATAACAGGTTTTAAGGGTAATGTTAAAACTAAATTATTATTTTCAGCATGGGTTCGAATTGATATAATCTTTCTTGCCGTTCGTCCCAACGGTACTACTTCGGGCTTTCTAGTGACTACTGTTGTATTTCCGGGATTAATATGGTTTGTTTCTGTTGATTCGAGTGTTTCTTGGATCCATATCAATCTACTCGTGTCATATTTACCCGTATCCCAATAGCCGTTAAATACCCCAAGTATGGAAGCGGATGTAAATAAGAGTATGAATAAAACGCTCTTGAGCAAATCGTTACCCGTGATATATTTAATATCACTTAAAATGCCCTGCACAAATCCTTTGTTATCCAGGAGCAGCCCCTCTGTTTCTATTCCTTCTTTGATAAGTACAAAGTCATTTTCCCACACAGAAGGCATTTGTATGCCATCATTAGAAAATTTTTGTTCCAGGTTATTTTCTGGATTATTTGAGTTGGCGTCGAATTGCTTCATGACAAATTAGATTTAGAGTTTTCTCCAAGCACTGAAGAGATTTTGCTTTGTGCGGTATTAAAAATAGAAATCACTTCCTCCTCCGTCAATCCTTTTGCTTTTGCAACCATGGTAACCGTTGCTTCGTTGTCCTGAAACAACCTGAAAACTTCAGACTCCTGTTCGTTTAACAACTTTTTTGTCAGGTTTTGCATGTAGATACTTTTACTAAGCAGGCATCCTAAAAAGGTTTTATTAAACAAGGTTTCAATCTGTTTAACGGCTTCTTCCGTTTCAGCGCTATCTAACAGTTGTGTATATAATTTCTTTAAAACCTCTACATAAAATTGCCGGTACTGCAATCCATTCGCACAAGTAGTTATAATACTGTCAATATTTAATTCCGGTGAACCTGCACAGGCTCGCGCGGGAGCACTCTGACGCTCTGTTGTAATCGTCGTAACAGGGCCTGATGTCACTTCCTGCATCATTTGGTGAAATGTAATCACCGGCTTTTCCATGGTAGGGCTGATGATCTGGTCTATTGTTTTTCCAAAATAATCAGCAATACAGTATAAAGCATCAATTCTGGGCATCGCACCTTCCGCTTCGTAATTCACAATAGAAGTGCGTTGTAAACCGATCTCAAAATCCTTGTATTTATCGTTCAGCACTTCGGCAAGTTTCGCTTGTGTCAGATCGTTCTGCGTTCGTAAACTTTGCAGGTTTTTTGCAAAGTTCTTTTTCAATTTATCTCCAAGTCTCATATTAGACAGTCGTGTAGTATTATTCGGATTGTTCAAATACCTGAAGCAAGGAAACGCACCTGCCCGTTCAATGGAAGATGTTTCTTGCAGTTCGGATAGCCGAACGTTGTTTCTGTTGACAAGGTTCCGCCATCCAAATGTAGCGGGGTTTTTCACAAATTGTCAAGTATTATGCCTGTTTATTTTTTCAGAGTGTCAAAAAAGATTGCTTATTGGTCGTTTTTAGTTAAAAAAATGTTAAGAAAAGTAATTATTTTTGACACTAAAAAAATCTATACTTCCTTTGCTATCGCATACAGGTTTTGCCGGATCAGAACCTGCTGCCTGCTCACCACACGGCTAATAAACCCCAACTTTTTTAGATTGCAAAGGCCCGGAGCAGGTAGCAGGTTCTGATCCGTTGGAAGAAGCCGGTCATGCAATAGTTTTTTCTCGCAGCGCACCCACCAAACCATTTCTTTTCCTACCTTTAAGCGCTTTTAATCCATTATTCCACACTCTCGCTCGCTTCATTATGTTAGTCAAAACCTACGCCGGCTCCGTCCATGGCGTCGATGCCCGAACTATTACCATTGAAATCAATACCGGCGGCGCGGTCGGCAACACCGACAAGCCTGGTATTTTTATCGTCGGACTCCCCGACAGCGCCGTGCGGGAAAGTCTGCCCCGCATCGAAGCAGCCGTGAAAAACTCCGGCATTCGTATTCCACGTCTCAAAACGATCATCAACCTGGCCCCTGCGGACATCCGCAAGGAAGGTTCGGCCTTCGACCTGCCGATTGCCATCGGGATGCTGGCCGGTTCATGTGTGATTCCGCCCGACGGACTGGATGAATATTTCATCATGGGCGAACTCTCGCTCGACGGCTCGCTGCGGCCTATCAAAGGCGCGCTGCCCGTTTCCATCCAGGCCAGAAAAGAAAAATTCAAGGGTTTCATTTTGCCGAAAGCCAATGCCAGGGAAGCCGCCATCGTGAGCGACGTGGCCATTTACGGCGTGGAAAACCTGCGCGAAGCCATCGACATACTGGCCGGCAGTTCGGATATCCAGCCCTTGCAGGTCAATACCCGCGAGGAATTTGCCAATGCTGCCGGTGTGTACGACGTCGATTTTGCAGATGTGAAAGGCCAGGAAAACATCAAACGGGCGCTCGAACTC
>JALHMA010000175.1:0-1220 GCA_022844265.1 Saprospiraceae bacterium
GCATTCGACTATTTCTCTTTCATTGTAAACGGTCCGGCTTCTGAAACCTATCCTGCATTGTCTGTCGGCAATGACGGACAGTTGTGGATTTTATTTGAAAAAAAATTGTGGCGCTTTTCCAACAACAGCGCCTTTCACCTGCAGGAACCGGATTACCGTGTGGACAGGGCCGGCAATGTTTTATTTCAGGACGATCAGGATAATATCTGGATCGGGACACTGGGCTACGGGCTGCGCAAACTCAGTCTCCGAAAATCCCAGTTCAACGCGATGCTGGAAGGTGTCAGCATTTGGGGCGTCTGGCAAACCAAAGCGACCGGGCTACTCTGCAAACTTTTTACAAAAATTGTCAGATACGACCCGATTTCAGGGAAATTATCGGAACAATCGGCTTTCCCGGACGCCCTTCCGCAGCAAAACGACCTTGTTTTCGGCCCCGAAAGCGATCATTGGCTCCTGTGTGGACTTCGGGAAGGAAGCGTCAACAAAAGCGAAATCCGGCACTACAAATCGGACGGTTCCCTGCTGAACAGTTATAAAATCAGTATTGGCAGGTATCCTTATGCGCGTTTGTTGCGTGCACGCGACGGCGCGATCTGGGCTTCGGGGGCTTATGGAATATTGTTGCGGCTCGAACCGGAAACAGGCGCGCAAACGATATTCGATTTTGGCCACCTGTTTGGAGAAAATGTAAAAACCCTGATGACCCTCGCGCTGGTTGAAGACGGCAGGGGCCGGATTTGGGCAGGCACCCAATTCGGACTGGTAAAAGCAACTATCCGGGGCGAAACCATGGATTTTAAGTTGTTCACGTCCGATAGCCAAGTCGGTAACGCGCTGAATAACAATTCCATTGCCTGTATTTTACCCGATCCGCAACAACCCGAAAACAGGCTTTGGATCGGCACCAAAGGCGGCGGAATCAATTGCCTGGACCTTCTCACGGAATCCTTTTCCTATATCACAACCGAACAGGAGCTGCCCAACAACGTCGTGTACGGCATTCTGCCCGATGATTCCGGCCATTTATGGTGCAGCACCAATCGCGGACTGGCAAAACTAACCCTCAATGGTGCTACATTGGTACAAATCACGCCCTTCACCGTAGGCGACGGTTTGCAAAGCAACGAATTTAATACGCAGGCATTTTTCAGAACCAACGATGGGACACTGTTATTCGGCGGGGTCAACGGAATCAACCGGTTTATTCCCGAAACGCT
>JALHMA010000175.1:1320-11446 GCA_022844265.1 Saprospiraceae bacterium
GAACACCGCGAAACCGAACGCATCAAGGCGCTCGAACAAATAAAAACCAATTTTTTCAGCAACGTCACCCACGAGTTCAGAACGCCGCTTTCCCTGATACTCGAACCCGCCCGTCGCATCCTGGCCCAGTCTAAAAACCCGGATATTGTTGAAAATGCGCGGCACATCGAGCACAACAGTTTGCGGCTGTTGAACATGGTCAACCAATTGCTGCAATTGGCCAAACTCGAAAGCGGCGCCATGCATCTGGACCTTCGGCACGGCGATTTTAACGGGCATGTCCAGGAAATATTCCGCTCTTTTTTGCCCCTGGCGGAAAAACGGGGCATCCAACTTTCCCTGAAATCGGACGGCACCTTCCCTCCCTTTGTTTTTGATCCCAATAAAACGGAACTGATCGTCAATAACCTGCTGTCCAATGCCCTGAAATTTACGCCGGAGGGCGGCAAGGTAGGATTGCGCCTCAGCATGGAAGCGACAGGCGGCCCCGCGTCCTTCGCCGTTATTGAAGTCAGCGATACCGGCATCGGTATCCCCGCTGCATCGCTCGATAAAATATTCGACCGCTTCTACCAGGTGGAAGGGCCGCACACACAAGCCGGAGAAGGCACAGGCATCGGGCTGGCACTCAGCAGAGAACTGGCCGAATTAATGGGCGGAACCATTACGGTGTCCGGCAACGAAACGCAGGGCTCGACGTTTACCTTTCGTTTACCGCTGAAACATGATTTGATCGCTTCGGAAAATATCGCACCGGCAGATGCCGTGGAAACCGCAGGCGCCGCAGAGCAAAAAATGCCGGCTCGCAGGGCGAATACCCAGGCGGTTGTGTTGGTTATCGAGGACAATGCGGAATTAAGGCGGTTCATCAAACAATCGCTCCACCCGTACTGGCAGGTGGTGGAGGCTTCCAACGGCAAGGAGGGCATCAAAAAAGCCATAGAGTTCATTCCCGACCTGATTATTTCCGACCTGATGATTCCGGAAAAAGATGGTTATGCCGTTTGTGATGAACTCAAAAACACGGAACTGACGGCGCATATCCCGCTGATACTGCTGACTGCTAAAACAGGCCTGGATTCCAAACTTAAGGGCCTGCGCAGCGGCGCCGACGATTACCTCACCAAACCTTTTCATACGGAAGAACTGCTGGCGCGGATGGATAACCTGCTGGAACTTCGGAGCAAACTAAGGCAACAGGTCCGGCAGCCAAACACAAAGACGCTTGCAACGGACAACATGGAGCCCAACAACTTTTTGTCCGAACTCGATCAGGACTTTCTGCGGCGCTTTAGCCTCCTGCTCGAACAACACCTGGATGACGAACAACTTGGCGTCGAGGAATTTGCCCAAAAAATGTTCATCAGCCGGTCGCAATTGCACCGCAAACTGAAAGCCCTGACGGATCAAAACGCGACCGATTTTATCCGGGATTACCGCCTGAACCAGGCCATGGAGATGCTCAAAAACAAGGAAGGAATGGTCAGTGAAGTGGCTTCCCGCGTGGGTTTTGCCAATGAAAAGTATTTCTCAACGGCTTTTAAGGCGAAATTCGGCGTTTCTCCGAGCAGGGTGTAGGCAGCGTACAAAAAAACTTTCGCACACAAACCCTTTGCTACTTCAATGCATCGTTGTACTTTTGCAGCCGCTAAGCCCGGATGGATAGGCAATAACTGCCGTTTGACCCTCTGAAATTCGAGTATGGCGTGTTCTAATGATGAAGGATGAATGATAAATGATGAATATTTTCATCATCTGTTGTTCGGAAATTCATCATTTATCATTCATCATTCATCATTACAAGAAAATGGCAGTCTATTACAACAAGGAAAAAATCGCCGAAATCGTACAACAATACGCAGGCGACGAAAAAAACACCGGTAACACAGAAGCACAAATTGCCCTGCTGACCTACCGCATCGAAAGCCTTTCGGCCCACCTTCGCATCAATAAAAAAGACCACTCTACCCGCCGTTCCCTGCTTACCATGGTTGGCCAGCGCAAGAGCCTGCTTTCTTACTACGCGAAAAAAGACATTTACAAATACCGTGCACTGATCGAAAAACTCGGTCTGCGCAAATAAAAAAGTGCGAAGTCAACAGTGCGAAGTCGTAAGTCTGTAGAGTACACCGTTTCAAACTTGGGTTTCCCAAACGTGAAACGGCGTACTCTACAGACTTACGACTTCGCACTGTTGACTTCGCACTTTTATAACCGCTCTGATTGGAGCAAACATTGCCATTTGCTGAGGAATTAAATCGGAAGCAAGGACAGATTGTCAGAAACGGGGACTTTTCTCCCCCACACAAAGAAAAAGAGTGATGAGTTATGAGTTATAAGTGATGAGTTATTTTGCACTCACGTTTTCATAACTCATCACTTATAACTCATAACTCATCACTCTTTTTCTTTGTGTGATTTTTTCGGTTTTTGATCCGCTTTCCCACTGCTTCGATTGTTGGAATCCTGTGTTACAGCCCAACTCCTTTGTGCGAATTCCGGCCTGTTCTGCTGTTTTCGGGGCATAAATCTATTTTTTGATATGGGAAAACAAATCCCGCTCCGTACCACGTTCAACCTGCCGGATGGACGTGAAGTTGTGCTTGAAACCGGTAAGTTAGCCGCTCAAGCCGATGGCTCCGTACTTGTCCGCCTGGGTGATACCATGCTGCTTTGTACGATTGTCAGCATGAAGAAAGCCAAAGAAGGCCAGCCCTTTTTTCCGCTTTCCGTCGATTACCAGGAAAAATTTGCCGCTGTGGGTCGCATCCCGGGCAACTTCTTCCGCCGCGAAAGCAGGTTGTCCGACTATGAAATTCTCATTAGCCGCCTGGTCGACCGCGCCCTGCGCCCACTCTTCCCCGATGGTTACATGAACGAAACCCAGGTGATTATCAACCTGATTTCTGCCGACAAAGACGAAATGCCCGATGCACTGGCCGGACTTGCCTGCTCGGCAGCTGTGGCAGTCAGCGACATCCCGGTGGAAGCCCTTTTCTCCGAAGTGCGCGTTGCACGGATCGATGGCAAATTTGTGGTCAACCCGGGCCGCAAAGCCCTGGAAAAGGCAGATATGGATTTCATCGTCGCCGCTACCAAACATGACATTACGATGGTAGAAGGTGAAGCCAACGAATGCCTCGAAGAAGACCTCGTGGAAGCCATGAAACTGGGCCACGAAGCGATCAAAGTACAGATTGCCGCACAGGAACGCCTCGCCGAACTGGTGGGTGAAAAAGCGCTTGTGAAACGCCCGATCGCGGAAGTTCCACAACACGAAGAACTGAAAAAACGTATTGAAGCCCTGATCAGCGACGACATTTATGCTCTGGCCCGCAGCGCTTCCGACAAAGACACCCGCAAATCGCGGATCGACGAAATCAAAGAAGCCGCTATCCTCAAGGTAACCGAAGAGTTTGGCGAAGAAGTGATGAAAGAATGGGGCGCTATGGCCGGTGTGTATTTTGAAAAAGCAAAAAAACACATTATCCGCGACGTGGTTCTGACCGACCTCGCACGCCTCGACGGTCGTAAAACCGACGAAGTCCGCCCGATCTGGTGCGAAGTGGATTACCTGCCCAGCACCCACGGTTCTGCGGTGTTTACCCGCGGTGAAACGCAGTCGCTGACTTCCCTGACCCTGGGTACCAAAAATGACGAAGCGCTGATCGATATTGCCCTCGATCCGCACGACGACAAATTTATCCTGCACTACAATTTCCCGCCATACAGCACTGGTGAAGTAAAACCGATGCGCGGCCCGGGTCGCCGCGAAGTAGGCCACGCCAACCTCGCAGGCCGTTCTATCCGCAAAGTGATGCCGAAAGATTTCCCGTACACGGTGCGTATCGTATCGGATATACTGGAGTCGAACGGTTCCTCCTCTATGGCTACCGTGTGCGCAGGCACATTGGCACTCATGGACGGCGGCGTAAAACTCTCTGCCCCGGTAGCAGGTATTGCCATGGGCGCTATTGCCGACGACAAAGGCCGCATTGCTATCCTGTCCGACATTCTCGGCGACGAAGACGCATTGGGCGATATGGACTTCAAGGTAACCGGTACTGCCAAAGGCATCACCGGTACGCAGATGGACATCAAAATCGACGGTATGCCGTACGAGATGCTGACCAAAGCGCTCTTGCAGGCACGAGCCGGTCGTATACACATCCTCGGTGAAATGGCGAAAGCCCTGGAAGCGCCGCGTGAAGACCTCAAACCGCACGCACCACGTGTGATGGAGTTCCGCATTGCCCGCGACTTTATCGGCGCGGTCATCGGACCTGGCGGTAAAGTGATCCAGGAAATGCAGCGCAATACCGGTACCACTATCTCCATCACAGAAGATGAACAAGGCGGTATTGTATCGATTTTCAGCCCCGACAAATCGGCTATCGATGCGGCTTACGCTCAAATTCAGGGTATTGTATTTATCCCTGAAATAGGCTCTATCTTTGACGGCGTTGTCGAAGAACTGGCAGAATACGGCGCATTTGTCAAATTCAAAGGCAAAACGGGCCTTCTGCACGTTTCAGAATACGATCACCGCCGCATCGAAAACATCAGCGAAGTGCTGAAAGTAGGCGATACGGTGACGTTCAAAATCCTGGACGTGGATCCAAAAACGGGCAAGATGAAACTTTCCCGCCGGGCTATTGTAGCCAAGCCTGACGGCACCATGCCGACCGACGAAGAAAACGCAGCACGCGCACAACGCGGCGGCCCCCGCGATGGCGGTGGTGGCGGCGGACGCGACGGTGGACGTGGCGGTGGTCGTGATGACCGCCGTGGCGGCGGTGGCGGCGGCGATCGTCGTGGCGGTGGCGGCGGTGGTGACCGGCGCGGCGGCGGACGATAGTTCCCCCCTTACATGTTTTGAAATAATGCGAAATACCGGCCGGTTGGGGATATCCTCAACCGGTTTTTTTGTGCCGTACCGGCTGCTTTAGCTGCCGGATTCCACTTTGGGCAGATAAAGCAGCCCACCCATAGTGTTTGATTACCGCCATACGAGGGTCTTACGACATACCTTCCACATGAATTTTTTACCACAAAGGACACGAAGTGGTTTCACAAAGGACACAAAGCGTAGAGTTGACCACATTATTATAGTCATTTGTGGTGATTTATGTCAGCCTACTATAATCACTAAGCAGGACGAGTCAACTCTACGCTTTGTGTCCTTTGTGAAACCACTTCGTGTCCGTTGTGGTAAAAAACTCGTGTTGTTCCGTAGATAAAGTAGCCAGAAAAAAGTGGTGGGCAGCAAAATTCTTTACAAATGCTTGATTATCAACATTGATAAGCAATAACTAATAACGGATAACTACTTATGATGGTCACTTTACGAATACCACTGATAACCCTTTTCGCCAGCCTTTTCCTCCTCTTCTCCTGCTCCCCTGCCCGCCAAATCCAGCGGGAAGTAAAAAAATCACCCGTTTTTAACCGGGCTTTTACGGGCTTTACCCTGCTCGACCCGGAAACCGGGCGCATACTGGCAGATGTCAACGGTGACCATTATTTCACGCCCGCTTCGTGTATCAAGATTCTGACCTTGTACACTTGCTTGAAGGTGCTGGGCGATTCGGTACCGGGCCTGGAATATCAAACCCTGCAGCAGGATAACCATTCTACAATAGTAATAAAGGCAACAGCAGATCCCAGTTTTTTGCATCCCAGGTTCCAGGCCTGGCAGGCGCCTTTTCAGTTTTTGAAAAACCGGCCGGACAGCATTTTACTTTACCCGCAACCGGAGATCGACCGATTCGGACCGGGCTGGGCCTGGGACGATTATCCTTACGGGTTTCAGCCGGAACGCAGCACATTCCCGATGTATGGCAACGTAGTTCAATTTTTAAAAAACGAAGACGTTCTTGAAATCCAGCCTCCTTTTTTTAAAAATGATTTTGTGGAGCTGCCCTACTATTTAGCCCCCTCTGAAATGAAGCGAAAAGAGTTTGAAAATCAATGGCTTGTACCATTAATTGATCTGAAAATAAAAGAGCGGTGGCTGCCCTTTACAAATGCAAATCCGGCGCTCTTATTGGCAGATACGCTTGGAAAACCCGTAAAGGAAACCGGAGTTTATGAATTTGAAAACGAGCCGAATGCCTGGAAAACCCTCTACTCCACCCCGCTCGACACAGTGATGCGGCGCATGATGCACCAAAGCGACAATTTCATCGCCGAACAAATGTTGCTGCTCTGCGCCGGTGAAAAATTCAACACCCTCAAACAGGATACACTCATCCAATGGATGCTGGATTCCATCCTGACCGAGCTGCCGCAACGCCCTAAATGGATCGACGGCTCCGGCCTTTCCCGCTACAACCTGATGACGCCTCAAAGTATCGCCGGCGTTTTGCTGCGCTTGTGGCGCGAACAACCGCAGGAGGCCCTGTTGTCCTTTTTCCCGGCAGGCGGCGTAGACGGTACGCTATCGGAATGGTATGCCGGAAAAGACGGAAAACCCTACGTTTTTGCCAAAACCGGTTCCATGGGCAGCGTCACCTGCCTCAGCGGGTATGTGCGCACCCGGCGCGGTAAAATGCTGATTTTCAGTTTTATGCACAACCATTTTGTGGGCAGCAGCCGGGAATGGAAAGAGGAGATGCAGCGGATCCTCGAGCGACTTTAGTTATTGGTTATTGGTTATTAGTGGTGATAATGGGCCGTCTGTACAAACGCTGGGCTACACAATTAAGAATGCCCAACATTTGTACAGACGGCCCATTATCACCACTAATAACCGATAACCAATAACTAAAAACAGATGGCCCACAACCACCACTAATAACCAATAACCAATAACTACTTCAGGCCTGAAAAACCCAGACTAAAAATATAACAAATGCCAAAGGTGAAACGCCCTAAACACCAAACACTATACACTACAAACGGGCAATGATCGTCTTGTTCCCTTTCACCATTTGATCCATTTGCACCTCGATTTTTGCATCCAGCGGTAAATACAGGTCAACCCGGGAGCCGAATTTGATAAAACCCATGTCGCGGCCCTGCTGTACCTGATCGCCTTCGCTGATGTACCATTTGATGCGTTTGGCCAGCGCACCGGCGATTTGGCGCATCAGAATTTCCGTATTTCCCATACCGTAAACGACTGTGGTGCGCTCGTTTTCCGTACTACTTTTGGGGTGCCAGGCCACGAGGTATTTGCCTTTGTGATAGCGAAAATAATTGACGACCCCGCTCACAGGATTTCTGTTGACGTGCACATTGAACGGCGACATAAAAATAGAAACCTGTATTCTTTTTTCCTTAAAGTATTCATTTTCAACAACTTCTTCAATAACACACACCTTGCCGTCGGCAGGGGCATACACAATATGGTTGTCGGCAACCAGCACTTCGCGTACCGGATTGCGAAAAAACTGGAGGATGATGAGATATAAAACGACCGTCAAAACCAGCACCGGCCAGAACAGGCCCGGCACCAATTCTCCAATAGCATAATTTAAAACAACCAGCAACAACGCAGAAATGGCGAGTAATGAATAACCTTCCTTATGGATTCGAAAAAGCATTTTCTTTTTTGATAAAAAGCATGAATTAAAAAAATCGGGCCGTAAAATAAAAGGATAAAATGGGGAATTACACTTTGAAAGCGCCGCAAAATTAAAAATTCCTATTTTTGCGGCTCATAATCAATCAACTAAGTGTTTTTGTTTTTTGGTGTTTTGGTGTTTTCGTGGGTGCATTGCCTGAAAATGGGCTGTGTTTAAAGCGAATCACACACAAAAACACCAAAACACCAAAACACTAAAACACTTTTTAATACATGAAAGTAGCAGTTGTGGGCGCTACCGGCCTGGTAGGTTCTAAAATGTTGCAGGTGCTCGAAGAGCGCAATTTTCCGATTTCCAAACTCCTGGTGGTCGCTTCGGAGCGTTCCGTAGGTAAAACCATCAAGTTTCGCGGAAAACGCCATAAAATCATCAGCATGACGGATGCGATCGGCAAAAAGCCGCAGGTAGCCATTTTTTCCGCCGGCGGCAGCGTGTCTAAAGAATGGGCGCCGCGTTTCGCGGAAGTCGGCACAGTCGTAATCGACAATTCCTCCGCCTGGCGCATGGACCCGGATAAAAAATTAGTGGTACCCGAGGTCAATGCCGGGGTGCTGACCAAAAAAGATAAAATTATTGCCAACCCCAACTGCTCTACTATTCAGATGGTGGTGGCCCTGAAACCGCTGCACGACAAGTACAAAATCAAGCGGATTGTGGTGAGCACCTATCAGTCCGTCACCGGTACCGGCGTAAAAGCCGTTGCCCAGTTGATGAATGAACGTAAAGGAAAAATCGGCGGCGAACGCGCCTATCCGTACCAGATCGACCTCAATGTATTGCCGCATATCGATTTATTTACTGAAAACGGCTACACCAAAGAGGAAATGAAAATGGTGAATGAAACGAAAAAAATCATGGGCGACGATTCCATTCGCGTGACGGCCACCACCGTGCGCGTGCCAGTCATCGGCGGCCACTCGGAATCTGTAAATGTCGAATTTGAACAAGATTTCGACCTGAACGAGGTGCGGCGTTTGCTGGCATCAGCCCCCGGCGTGGTGCTGACGGATAATCCGGCAGAACTGGAATATCCCATGCCGCTGTTTGCGCACGACAAAGACGATGTATTTGTGGGTCGCCTGCGCCGCGATGAAAGCCAGGCCAACACCCTCAATATGTGGGTGGTATCCGATAATTTGCGCAAAGGAGCGGCTACCAATGCCGTTCAAATCGCTGAGTATCTGCTCGAACAGGGTATTTTAAAATTAAAAGTGAAAAAAGCGGCGGCGGCAATCTAATTTCGCCCCATCATTCGGCACATGGCGGCAGGCGGACGACAGACGGCGATCCTTCCCCAGGTACTGAAATAACTGTAAGCGTCCACCGTCTGTCGTAACACTGTCAATCGTAAAGTAAGACATGAAGAACAAAGTTGTCGTTTGGGGCACCAACGCAGAGAACGAAAAGGTACTTATTGCACTGGAATTGCAGGCAGAAGCCAACAAAGTGATCCTCTACACTTTCCCTGAAGCACTCGCTCCGGAGGAGTTTGTCAATAAAATGATGGGCGACTGGCGCGATGGCAAACCGGTCGAATTCCCGGAGGGCCACACCATGCTGGAACGCGAACTGAGCGTCACCGACAGCCTGCTGCCCGATGACTTGAAAGTTGACCGCGGTGATTTGATCCAGCGCGCTCAAACGGAATGGCACTTCGCCGTCCTTTCAGCCAAACTGCACACGGTATACCAGCAGGAATTAGCCGAATTCAAAGAAAAAGTACAGGCCCTGAGCGCTTACGACAGCAAGGTGTGGGATAGCCTGAAAACCTTCTGGGATAAGGTGCAAAGCCAGTCCCGCGAACGGAATCTTTTCCGCGAACACGCCGACAACCTCCGCGACAACATCAATGGCTTGTTCGATGACCTGAAAAAAATGCGTTCGCAGGTGCAAAGCGAATTCATGGAAACCTCCAAAGGCGTATACGAAGAGTTCAACAAAGCGCTCGACGACATCGAAGGACGCATCGCCGCCGGCGGCGCCAAACTCAACAGCGTTTTTGAAGACCTGAAACAAATGCAGCGTCGCTACCGCGATGCCCGTATGAGCAACGAACACCGCAACCAGTTGTGGGATCGCCTCGACGGGGCTTTCAAAAAAGCGAAAGAACGCAAGTTCGGCCCCAGCGCCAACGAGGGTTCCATCGCCGATCGCCACGAAAGCCGCATGAAAGGCCTCAACGACGCCATTAAACGGATGGAAGAAAGTGTTCGGCGCGATGAGGAAGACCTCCAGTTCCAGCACAAAAAAGTCAATACAACCGAAGGGCAACTGGAAGCCCAAATTCGTATGGCCAAGATCAAAATGATCGACGAGCGCCTCACATCCAAACGCGAAAAACTGGCCGAAATGCAGCAGACCCGCTCCGATGTCGAACGCCAGATCAATAGTGCGAAGGATAAAGAAGCCAAACGCGCCGAAAAAGAAACGGAAAAACAAAAACTGGAAGCGGCCAAAGAAGCGGCTAAATCAGAAATTGCCGCATCCATCAAAACCAAAACCGACAAGGACGACACCCTTTTTGAAGCGGCAACCAG
>JALHMA010000176.1 GCA_022844265.1 Saprospiraceae bacterium
GGGATGACAACACTCTGTCCCGGCCGGAGCAACATGATCTCGCCGCCGAGATTAAATTCGAATTCGCCTTCCAGTATATTGGTTACTTGCTCATGGAAATGGGCGTGTTGCGGCAGATCAGCGCCCGCTTCCACATCCACGTATGCAATGGTCATTTGTTCGGTGTGGATGCACCGGGCGGTAAAGCCGCGGGAGATTTCAAAGGGTTGGATGTCGGAAATAACGTAATGCATGTTTAAAATAACTGCTTAGTTGGTTCAAAAAATAGTCAGTTGCGCTGATTTTTGAGGAGAAAGCATTATTCGATAATTTTCCCATTCTTCGAGCGTAATAAATTCAAAATCAACCCCTTGCATTTTTTCAACTTCCCGTATGATACTATTATAATCAAAAGTCAATGCTATTTTACATAAATCCAGACGCATAAGTACATCTTTTGAAATAGCGCGCTTACTATCCCAAAAAACAATGGATTGCATAAATGTTTGAACCAAAGGGGCGTTCAATAACGCAAGCGTAAAAACGGCTGCTGCATAATTTGCAAAACCTAAAAAGTAACAAGTGTCGTCGAGCATGAGCGGTTTCCCATTGTCAGGAAGTACCAGGGTGAATTTCGAGGTTTTATATAAACCTGAAATCGCAACTTTATAAGGAAGGAAAGCGTAATCGCCAATGCCAAAAATGGAAAACGCCGGTTTGTCCTTGTAAATGCTTGACTTTCTTTTAGCAAAGTCCTCATAATGATCCGTGAGGTATCGCCATGTTTTTGGAAAGGTTTGTTGAATATGCTGTGTTTGCTGACCAACCTTTCTCTGTGTAATAATAGTATATTTTCTACTTTGACTGATTATTTGATGTTTTAGATCAGAACTTTTTAATAATCCATAGATCAAATCAGGTTCCAGGCTGGCATAATTTCCTTTTCCATTGATAAACTGTTCGTCACTGACCTCAAATTCCATCACTTTTGAGCAGTCATGTTTTACACCTTGGCGCCATTCGAAGGGGCAAATCCCATCAAATTTTTCTGCTTTTGTGTAATATTCGATATTGGATACATAATTTTCCTTTACCCAACCGAAGGAGCAGGTATCTTGTCGGGAATAAAAATCAAACTCTTTACAAGTATACTCCGGCAAATCATTCAATTGAGCCAGAAAAAGAGACGCTTCAACAGCAGCGCCAAATTCTTTGGGTGCATTAATCAAATATTTTTCGAGGTTCGAGATATGAAGATGTTGTCTTTTTTGTTCAAATACTACATTTTTTACAACTGTATTTTTTACTAAAAAAGCAAAATGCCCCACGCAATGTTGGAAAGTTTTTAACAACATGATCGAAATATACTCTCCAATATCAAAATTGCCCTTTCCTGTCATGGCGTCCAACCCTGCGTGGTTTTTAAAATTTGATTTTCGCGGAATATTATCAGAGTTTAAAGATGAAAGCATGGCATTGGTTACCCAGGGAGGGTTTCCTATAACCAGAATCTGATTCCCTTTGCTCTGAATGGACTTGAAATCAAAATCGAAAACATTTTGGTGATAAATCCTGATTTCAGGCTTGACTTTTTCAGGGAATTTTACAAAAAATTCAAGAATGGAAAATTTTGTATACCATACATATTCGCGATAAATTTCAATACCAATAATTTCCCTTATTGATTCAAACGTCAGTAATGAAGCAATAATAAAGCTACCTTTTCCACAAGTCGGTTCAATAATAAGTTCTGGATTTATACCTTTTAATTTTAATAACTTACAAATATTAAATGCAAGATCAACATTCGTTTGAAAGTCACCATATTCTGATCTGTCGGGTTCGTGTAAGTAGTTAATATGATTGTCAATAAATGATTGCAGTTCAAGTAGTTCATCCGGGGAAGTGAAAAAATCAGCTATGCCCGATAAATTATGCATTAACTCGTTCGCTTTATCCACATCCTGGATATGCATAAAGTGGCTTGCAAGGATTTTTGCAACACCATCATTTATCGGAATACCAAATACCGTCATGTTTTTCTCACTTTATCAATTATTCTGGTGATGCCTTCTATCTGGTTCTGCATGGTGACAATACGACCGTACTGTAATCGCCATTGTAGTGCATTTGAAATGGTTAAATAACCTTGAGCAGGTGGATTTTGAAGAATTTGTTCTGCAAGTTGAAATAAAACCATATCATCAGCAGGAAGATTTCGATCAGATAGATAGGCAGAAATATCATCCGTATTTGCTTTATTCTCGATCATTTGTCGCAGCGCCAGGGTTGTTTGATAGTCTGCTGTACGTTCTTTTTCGATAAAAGTACAACTCACAAAATTCAGGATACTGGTTTTCATCTGATGGTCATCTGTTTTATCATAAACGAAAACCAAAACATTGTACCCCAAACCATAAATTTTTTGCCGGGCATCTTTAAAAGGACAGGAAGATTGGGGTTGCCGGATAGACGTCACCTTAATATCCGTGAGAATATCGGACGAAGGTAAATCTATCCCACTTGCCGCATTTCCTATATGCACCGAATAGACGGCAGTAAGGTGATTTTTAAATTTCTGCTCAATAAATGTTCCTACCGCTTTCCCATCTGTTATTCCAAACAGGTAGTCGTTGGAAGTCAGGCTTTCGGATTCACAAAATTGTTTGGCCTCATTAATCAAAGCAGGTATGGTAAGAGCAGGCTTTTCCATTTTTTAATTTCTACTTGCTTCTTAAGCGCACCACCGGACAAATCATTTCCTCCAGGCTAATGCCGCCGTGCTGGAAAGTATTGCGGTAGTAATTATTAAAATGGTTGTAGTTGTTCGGATAGAGAAAGAAGTAATCTTCTTTGGCAAAGATAAACGTACTGCTGATATTCGGCCGCGGCAATCCGGCTTGTTTGGGGTCTCTGACCACCAATACGTCGCGGGGTTCGTATTGCAGGTTGCGGCCCACTTTGTAGCGCAGGTTGGTGGTCGTTTCGCGGTCGCCCACTACTTTGGAGGGCGATTGTACCCGGATGGTACCGTGGTCGGTGGTGATAAACAGCTGCACATCGCGGCCTTCCAGTTTTTGCAGGGCCGTCCAGAGCGGACTGTGCAGGAACCAGGAGCGAGTGAGCGAGCGATAGGCGCGTTCGTCGCCGACCAGTTCTTTCAGCACTTCCATTTCCGTACGGGCATGCGACAACATATCGATGAAGTTGTACACGATCACCGTCAGGTCGTTGTTCAGGTAGTGCAGGATATTGTCGTTCAGCTCTTTGCCGTGATTAACATTGGTGACCTTTTTATAATCCCATTTGATACCTTTTCTGAAAATGCGGTCGATCTGTTTGCCCAGAAAAAAGTCTTCCGCCAGGTTTTTACCACCTTCGTCCGTATCGTTTTTCCATTTATCGGGAAATGCCGTTTCAATATCGATGGGCATCATACCGGCGAATATGGAATTGCGGCTGTACTGGGTAGCCGTCGGCAAAATGCTGAAAAAGTAGCCTTCACTTTCCGTTCTGAATTGTTCGTTGATGATCGGCTCGATGGTTTTCCACTGGTCATAGCGGAGGTTGTCGAGCAATACCATGATGGTCGGCGTGCCGTTGCCGACATGCGGAAAAATATGTTTGCGCATCATGGAGTGCGACATCACCGGGCCGACTTCTTTGTTTTTGTCCACCCAGTCGAAGTAATTTTTCACCACATATTTTGAAAACTCCGTGTTGGCCTGCTCCTTTTGCTGGGCGAGAATATCCGTCACACCGCTAGCCTGATTGGCATCCACCTTCAGTTCCCAATTGACAATTTTCCGGTAGGCTTCCACCCATTCCACATGGTCCAGTCCGCCGGTTATCTGCATAAAAATCTGGCGAAACTCCTGCTGGTAGTCCATGGCCGTTTTTTCACTCACCAGTCGTTTGTTGTCCAATATCCTTTTGAGTGTCAGCAGGATTTGGTTGGGATGCACCGGTTTGATCAGGTAGTCCGAAATTTGTGACCCGATGGCTTCCTCCATCACGTGTTCCGCTTCATTTTTGGTAATCAATACGACCGGTACGGCCGAATTGATGGCCTTGATACGCGGCAATACTTCCAGCCCGGTGAGTCCGGGCATACTTTCATCGAGAAAAACCACATCAATTTGTGCAGCCTGCTCTTCGTATATTTCCACGGCGTCGTGTCCATTGGAAGCCGTAACGACCTCATATCCTTTATTTTGCAGAAAAAGAATGTGGGGTTTCAGCAGATCGATTTCGTCGTCGGCCCAAAGAATTTTTATCTTATCCATGTATGTATTGTCCGTTTAGTGCGGTTTGGAAAGTTTAGATGGTTAAAAGGCGCTTGTAAAACAAGCACGAAGTTAGCTGCTTTTGAAGTTGTTCGGAACTATAAACTTTGCAACAATATAACTTCGGAGGAACGTGTGCTTGAAGCGCTTATTTTTGGCGCGGCATAAAAAACATTTTATCGTGGCTGTACCGGCTGCTTTATCTGCCGGATGTGGCGCGCTGAACTTCCCGAAAGTTTAAAACTTTTGCGAAGTTGGAGGTAACACGAAATTATATTTACGCAAAACCTTTGGCTCAATTTAAATCCGACTTTTGCCGCAGTGCTTCAAACCATTCAAACCCAAGTACATGATACACAAATTAGCTTTGTTCGCTGTAACCCTCCTTTCCCTGCTTAGTTCCTGTTCGCAGTCATCTCCCTCCAAAACAGATACCAAAGCAAGTCTGATTTTGCTGAACGGCGTTTTTTTTACCGCCGACAGCCTTCATCCCACCGCAACCGCCGTGGCGGTGGCGGGCGACCGTATCCTTGCAGTTGGCAGCGATGCGGAAATGCGGCTTTTGGCCAATGAAAAAACAGAAGTCATTGATTTACAGGGCGCTTTTGCAATGCCCGGATTTATAGAAGGGCATGGCCACTTTGCTTCACTGGGCGCCAGCCTGATCAATCTGAACCTGATGCCGACCAAAAACTGGCAGGAAATTGTAGGGTTGGTGGCTGAAAAAGCAAAGTCGGTTGCCCCGGGCGAGTGGATCGAAGGCAGGGGGTGGCACCAGGAAAAATGGGATATCTCGCCCGGACGCACCGTGAGCGGTTATCCGTACCACGACCTGCTGAGCGCTGCGTCGCCCGGGCATCCGGTGGTGCTGTACCACGCCAGCGGGCACGGTCTGATCGCCAATGCCAAAGCGATGGAACTGGCCGGCGTCTCCAGCGAAACCCCCGACCCCATCGGCGGGCGAATTGTACGCGATGCTCGCGGCAACCCCACCGGCGTATTTGAGGAAAATGCCATGGGCCTGATCGGACAATCGCTGGCAGACTGGCAGAACCGCCGCTCCGAAGCGCAAAAACAGGCCGATTTTGAAAAAATAGTGGCGCTGGCTGCCGCGGAATGCCTGGGCAAAGGCATTACTTCTTTTCAGGATGCGGGAAGCGATTTTTGGGAACTGGGCCAGTATCGGCGCTTGGCCGAAGCGGGAAAACTGCCACTGCGCTTGTGGGCGATGATGTCGCAACCGGCCTCTTCGGATTTTCCTAAAATGGCCGCTTATCCGCAAATCGGACTGGGCAACGGGTATTTTACCTGCCGTGCCGTGAAAGCCTATCTAGACGGGGCGCTCGGTTCGTACGGCGCCTGGCTGCTGTCTCCATATGCCGACAAACCCGGTTTCACCGGCCAGAATACCACGCCGGTGGATACGATCAGCGCCCTGGCTACGGCATGCCGACAATACGGCCTGCAACTCTGCGTGCATGCTATCGGCGACCGCGGCAACCGCGAAGTATTAAATGTATTTGAACAAACTTTGGGCAAAACACCTGCTGATGACTTGCGCTGGCGCATCGAACACGCCCAACACATCGACCCAGCCGACCAGCCCCGCTTCCGGCAGTTGGGCGTAATCGCCTCCATGCAGGCCATTCACTGCACCAGCGATGCACCTTTTGTGGTGAAACGGCTCGGGGTGGAGCGCGCCCGAACAGGGGCGTATGCCTGGCGTAATCTGTTGCAGCAGGGCGCCCGCCTGGCCAATGGTACCGACGCGCCGGTGGAAGACGTGGATCCCTTGCCTTGCATCTATGCCGCCGTGACCCGCCGCCGCGCCGACACCGGACTGGAATTTTTCACCGAACAAAATATGACGCGGGAAGAAGCCCTGTTGTCGTACACTGCCTGGAATGCGTACGCCGCGTTCGAAGAAAAGGAAAAAGGGGTGATACAAGCCGGGAAAATGGCCGATTTTGTTGTACTCTCTAAAAACCTGCTGAGCTGCCCGCCGGCAGAAATTTTGCAGGCAAAAGTGTTGCGCACCATCGTAGGCGGAAAAGAGCGATTCAAACGCCAGGAATAGCGTTTTGATAATTTATACTAAAACGTAGTGGATGTTTCATTGTAAAATATACCTTTGCTCACATCTTTTCACACATTTTTTTCATAAAACTATTTGACAGGTGGAATTCGGGCATTTTAAACGGAGAGATAACAACTTTCGTGATCGCGACCGCGACCGTGGCGGCGACCAACGCGACAAAGGAAGTGACCGTGGCGGCGACCAACGCGACCGTGGGGCAGATCGGGGTGGTTTCCGTGAGCGCAACGACAGTTTTCGTGGAGGTGGCGGCGACCGGGGCGGTTTCCGCGGAGGTGGCGACCGGGGTGGTTTCCGCGAACGAGGAGGCGGTTTCCGCGGAGGAAATGACGATTCTCGCGACCGCGAACAGGAAGAAAGTGTATTTTCCAAACGCGTAAGAGCCGGAAAACGCCGCACTTACTTTCTGGATGTCAAAAAGACAAAAGGAGACGATTTCTTCATCACGATTACAGAAAGTACCCGCCGCGAAGATGGATTCGGCTACAAACGCCACAAAATTTTCTTGTACAAGGAAGATTTTAACCGCTTTGTCGCTTCCCTGAATGAGGTGGTAGCACATGTCAAGACGGAACTGATGCCTGATTTTGACTACGAAGAATTCGATCGCCGCCAGGCTGAATGGGAAGCCCAAAACAAGGACTTTGAAGAAGACGACAGACATTCAGGAGAAACGGAAGTACGCGATGTAGCGGATGATTTGCTGGATGATACCCACGATGACATCAAAGATGCCACCGAAGAAGAGGATGATACGGACAGTAAAAAAGACGCCAAGAAAAAAGTGGAAGACGACGAAGATGACGTAACCTGGTAAGTAGTTATCCGTTATTAGTTATTGATTATCAGTGTTGATACTCAAGTATTTACAAAGAATTTAATCAAAACTAATTTTGTACTGCTTAGTATATTTTGTTACTGGTTATTCGTGCTGATAGTCAAGCGTTTACAACCAATAGGAACGAATATCAACGAAATACTTATTTGTGAAATCCCGGATTTTTCCAATGTGAAAAGTTCGGGATTTTTTATGCAAACAAGGGATGCCGTGTTTAGTGTTTGGTGTGTAGTGTTTGGGGGTCTTCGCCCAAGCTACCCACTGTTGCCAAAGGCAGAGCGCCCCAAACACTAAACACTACACACCAAACACTAAACACGGCCAAGGGCGAAGCGCCCTAAACACTAAAAACCATACACTAAACACTTCGTTTCCCCCCTGCATTTGAACAATTTACCCCGCACCCCAACGACATCCTTCAACGTACTTAGCTGTTCATAAATGCCTGCTTTTACTCGTTTTAAGTAGGTGTGCAAAATTAGTTTTGGCTAAATTATTTGTAAATGCTTAAGTATCAACACAAATAACCAATAACTAATAACGGATAACTACATAACAGCCCTCTCCGCATGAAAAATGTCTATTCAGCCGGTTTACCCTTTTTTATCTTTTTTGTTTCTGTCCCCATGCTAACTGCCCAGGCCCCCTCTATAACCGCTGCCACACCCGCTGCTGTCAGCGTGGAGCAGTGGGGCAAATTTGAAGTCAAACTTGATGTGACCGGTACCTGGGTCAATCCATACGACTACGACGAAATACGTGTCGCCGCGACATTTACAGGCCCCGACGGGCAAAGCAAAACGGTGGACGGTTTTTTTATGCAGGATCACACCATCACCAATACCCAAACCGGCGCGCTCAGCACGATGGGCAACGGAGGTTTTAAAGTGCGTTTTTCACCCGACAAACCCGGCGTCTGGACGTATGCCTTGTCCATCACCAATGCCTCTGGCACGGGAACGTTCGCGCCCCAAACGTTCACCGTAACCAGTGCCGACCAGGCCGTTAACAGCGGTTTCGTACGCGCCGACCAAACCAATTACCTGCATTTCGACGACGGCAAACAATATGTGCCGGTAGGAGAAAATATCGCCTGGCAATCGAGCAATGCTTACGTCGATTTTAAAAACTGGCTCACCAAACTCTCCGACAACGACGGCAATTTTTTTCGCCTCTGGCAATGCAGTTGGGGGCTAGGGCTGGAATGGAGAAACGGCTCTGCCGGGTATGCGGGTTTGCGGAAGTACAAACAGAACAATGCTTTCTACACCGACTGGTTGTTCGATTTCTGCGCGGAAAAAGGTATTTATGTAATGTACTGCCTGCAACACCACGGGCAGGTATCGACCAATGTAAATCCCAATTGGAGCGACAGCCCTTACAATGCAGCCAATGGCGGTCCCTGTGCCAATACCTGGGATTTTTTCAGCAATACGGCCGCCAAAAACCATACAAAAAACCGCTACCGCTACGTGCTGGCGCGCTGGGGTTATTCCCGCAATGTCATGAGTTGGGAGCTGTTCAATGAAGTGGGCTGGACCGATCAATTTGAACAACGGAAAGATGATATCGCCGCCTGGCATGCGGAAATGGCCGCTTACCTCAAAGCCAATGACCCGAACGGACACCTGGTGACGACGAGCTATGTCAACGAATACAACGACCCGAATGTCTGGAATATGCCCGATATCGATTTCACCCAGACGCACTACTATGTGGAAACGCCTTTTCTCGAACGCGCCCTCGCCGCCGGCGTTCGCGGTTACCTGAACGAATATGGAAAAGCCACGCTGAACGGCGAATTCGGGCTTTCCGGCAGCGGCAGCGGACTGGCTACAATCGACCCCAATGGCATCCATATCCACAACAGCATGTGGGGATCGCTGTTCGCGGGCGGACTGGGCACCGGCATGAGCTGGTGGTGGGACAACTATATCGACCCCAAAAACCTCTATTATCATTTTGCGCCGATCAGCGCCGTTGCCCGGGTATTTCCGTTCCGCGCGGCCAATATGATGCCTGCTCCCGCCAGCGTAAGCGGCGTGCCGGCCGATCTGCTGCTTACCCCCACACAAACTGGTTGGGGCGCGCTGGCAGATAGTTCCATTACGATCAACAGTGACGGCTCGATCAGCTCGGCCGGGGCCGGAATAGGTCGGTTTTTATACGGTTCCCAATGGAATACACAATACCGTCGTCCACCGGTTTTTTATGTCAACTATCCTGTGAGCGGGCAATTTAAAGTCCGAACAGGCGGCGACAGCGGCCAGGCGCCAAAAATTGTTATCTGGGTCGACGGCGTGAAAGTGCTGGAGCAAAACGCCACAATCAACCAGACCTACAGCGTCAATGTGCCTGCCGGACAGCATACGATCAAGGTGGACAACAGCGGCACCGACTGGATTTCCATAGCGGCGTACACTTTTTCGGGACTCGGTTCCGGCGTAGATGTGTATGTGCTGAAATCGGATAGCCACAACCGCGTCGCCGGCTGGGCTTTGAACAACAACTACAACTATCAGAACGTACCGGCCAACGGTATTCCCCCGGCTGCAAGCGGCGGTATTCTGCAAGTGCCCGACGTAGCCAACGGCAGTTATACCCTGAAATATTACGACTGCCTGAGCGGTGCGCTCCTCTCTTCTGAACCTGTTACGGTTAGCAATGGAGCGCTTTCGGTCGCTTTGCCCGACCTGCTCTGGGATGTCGCTTTTTTGATGGAAGACCAGTCTGTCAGTGTGGTGGAAACCTCGCAACGCCTTGATTTCAAGGTGTTTCCAAGTCCGGCTGCCCCGGGCGCAACGCTGACCCTCGACTTTAACACGCCGGGGAAAACCCCGCTGGCCGTCAGCCTGCTGGATATGGAGGGCCGTACCTTGCGCGCCTTGTTTGCCGGCGACAGCCTGGGCGAGCGGCAGCAAATCAATATCGCGCTGCCCGGCGATTTGCCCGGCGGACTCTACTGGCTGAAAATGGAAAGCGGCGAAGGCAAGGTAGGGACGAAGGCGGTGGTGGTTGGGAGGTGAGTGTTTTAGTGTTTTAGTGTTTTGGTATTTTAGTGTTTTAGTGTTTTGGGCGCATCGCCTAAACTACTCACGGTTGCCAAAAGCGCATTTATACTTCACGCCGCTGGATTTTGTGCTTTCGACTTGGTAACGTTTACTAAACTTTTAAAGTTTAGTAAACGTCGTCTCGGCTTAACCCACGCATAAAACCTAGCGGCGCGAATTATATAACAAATAATTAGGTGTACACTCAAAAACACTAAAATACCAAAACACTAAAACACCCTATCAATATGAAAAAAGTTTCTTCCCTCCTTCTGCCCTTACTCCTGTTCCTGTCTGCGCAGGCCCAACAAAGGTTTGAACCTGAAATACGCGCATTCGAGCGATTGGATTCCCTGAATAAACCTGCGCCGGGTCAAATCCTGCTCTATGGCAGCTCGTCCATGCGCCTGTGGAATACCTATGCAGAAGACCTGGCAGGTTATGCCGTTGTAAACCGCGGTTTCGGCGGCTCCGAAATGTCGGACGCCATTTACTTTTTTGACCGGGTGGTGCTGCCGCTCCGGCCATCGCTGATTTTACTATACGAAGGCGACAACGACATTTCGAATGGCAAAAAAACGCCAAAGCAGATTGCCCGGGATTTCAAAACCTTTATGGCGCTGGTGGAAGAAAAATTGCCGGATACCAAGGTGGCCGTGTATGCCCTGCGCCCCAGCGTGGCACGCGAAAAGACCATGCCCGAGCAGCGCAAGGTGAATGCTGCGTTTAAAAAATATTGCCGCAAACATCCCAAAAAGGCGTTTTACATCGACATTTATCAAACCTTACTGACCGAATCAGACCTGCCCAATCCGGAATACCTGATCGGAGATATGCTGCACCTCAATGCCAAGGGATATGCGGTGTGGACAAAAGCGACGCGCGATTTTCTGGAGCAACACATAGCGCCGGCGACCTATGTTGCACCTACCCTGCGACTGCTGCCGCAAAACCCGCATTACTTCCAATACCAGGGCAAACCCGCGGTGATCGTCGGGTCAGGCGAGCACTATGGCGCAGTGATGAACCTCGATTTTAATTACGACACCTACCTCGAAACCCTGCAAAAAGACGGTCTGAATACCACACGTCTTTTTATGGGCGCCTACTATGAAAAACCGGGCGCTTTCGGGATTCAAAACAATACGCTGGCGCCCGCGGAAGACAAATTGTTATTGCCCTGGAATAAAAAAGA
>JALHMA010000177.1 GCA_022844265.1 Saprospiraceae bacterium
ACTACTCTCCAAACACCAAAAGTTACCAGTCAGATACTCGAATATTCAAATACTCAAATACTCAATCATTCAGGTACCGCTTCGTCAGCCCATCATAATAATCGATCCGGCGATCCCTGAAAAAGGGCCAGATACGCCGCACTGCTTCCGTCCGGTTTTTATCAATTTCCACGATAATATTTTCTTCCTTGTCAGGGCTTGCAAGGTGTAATACTTCGCCTTGTGGCCCTGCTACGAAACTCTGGCCCCAGAACTGTATGCCGCCGGTGACTCCGGTCCAGTCCGGCTCGAGTCCTACCCTGTTCACGGTAATTACAGGCAAACCATTGGCAACAGCATGACCGCGCTGAATGGTAAACCAGGCATCGTGTTGCCTGGTTTTTTCGGCCAGTTCGTCGGTACTTTCCCAGCCGATTGCAGTTGGATAAATCAATACTTCGGCGCCTGCCAATGCCATCAGGCGCGCTGCTTCGGGGTACCATTGATCCCAGCAAACGAGTACGCCGAGTTTGCCCACAGATGTTTGTATCGGCTGAAAGCCAAGATCACCGGGTGTGAAATAAAATTTTTCATAATAAGCCGGATCGTCGGGTATATGCATTTTCCGGTATTTACCCGCAATACTGCCGTCTTTTTCAAAAACGACGGCAGTATTGTGATAAAGGCCCGGAGCGCGTTTTTCAAAAAGCGAACTCACCAAGACAACACCGTACTGGCGGGCTGCTGCCGCAAAAACATCCGTATCCGGCCCTGGAATGGGTTCGGCCATATCGAACAACGCCGTATCTTCTGCCTGGCAGAAATAAATACCACAGTGCAGTTCCTGCAAGACAACCAACTGCGCGCCCCGGGCAGCACAGTCGGCAATGCCGCGCAGCGATTTTTCAATATTGGCTTTTTTGTCGCCCGAACAACTTTGTTGTACAAGGCCGGTTTTTATGATGGACATGGAGGGAGGTGTTTAGATGGTTTGCAAAGGTTGAGAATGTTGAGGGTTGAGATTGTTGAGGGCGGCTCTGTGAACCAGACGCTCCTTCACAGAGCGGCCCTCAACAATCTCAACCCTCAACGTTCTCAACTTTTCTCGTAGTATCCAATTCTATCAGCAGTGGTTTCAGCATCGTAACTTCACCTTTATAGTTCTCGCCGGTAAACTGACCGGTTTCAATCAGTTGTAGCATCCGCTGGGCTGCAAGCTTCCCCACTTCGTAGCCGTCGTGGTGCAAAAAAGTCACCTTTGGATACAAACAATAAGGAAGAAAACCGTCGCTGATGCAGATGACGGAGCATTCTTCCGGTATTTTTTTGCCCGATCTTACAATGGATGGCAAAGAACCGATAATGATTTCATCCGTCATGGCAAATATACCGTCCGGGGGAGGAGATTTTGCCATCATCGAGCCTGCACTCTGTTCCGCTTCGAAGGAGCTGTCTGCAAAATACACGTCTGCTTCGTTGTAGATCAACCCGGAGTCTGTAATTGCCTGGCGAAAACCTTCCAGCCTCAGTTGGGTGATACGCAACTCCTGATTACCGAAAATGCCTGCAATTCGTTTGCAGCCTGTCGAAATCAGGTGTTTTACAGCCACGTATGCAGACTGGAAATCTTCCAGAACGATCGCATCATAAGGCAAGTCATCAATAATTTTATCAAACATTACGACCGGCGCGCCAATCTCCTCCAATGCAGACAAATGTTCCGCGGTGTGCCGGTAACGGGAAAAAGCGAGCATGATACCTGCGACATCGTTCTCTGAACAGATATGAATATTCTCAATTTCGCGCTCCAATGATTCGTTGGATGGCAGCATGATCAGGTTATAGCCACCATCATGCAGCACATTCTGAATACCCTTGATGACAGAGGGGTAAAAAAACATCGTCACTTCCGGTATGATCAGCCCGATCAGTCGGCTGCTTTGCTGCCGGAGGTATACCGCCATGTGGTTGGGCCGGTAGTGCAACTGATCTGCTAATTTTTTGATCTCCGTACGCAAAGCCAGGCCAATGTCAGGATGGTCTTTCAACGCACGCGACACTGTGGATGGGTTGATGCCCAACTGCTGCGCTATATCCTTAATAGTTGTCCTCTTCATTAAATTTAATTGGCACTTATCAATTTTACTGCTTTTTGCCTTAATGCCATATATTTATATGCACAAGAGGCCTGTCGCAAATTCTTATTCTATTTTTCAGAAACAAAACTTATCAACATTTTTTGCAAAGTTACCAACAACAAACGTTTGCGCAATTGGTTGCGGGTGAAACAGCGCTTTGGCAGTGCAACTCCTTAGAAGCGCTCGAAATACCTTTAATGCGATAAAAACCTGTTCATTGAAATATTGTGTCTGATCGTTTCAGATCAATCGGGTATTGCATCGTAACGCAATGCAGGGAACCATGTTGCAAAATTAGCGGATTGCAGTCAATACCGATGATTTCGCGCTCCGGGAATATCGCTTGCAGTATTTCCAAAGCGACCTTATCCTGCGGGGCATTATACGTAGGTACCAATACGGCGCCATTGATAATCAGAAAGTTAGCATAAGTAGCCGGTAACCTGCTTCCATCTTCATCAAAACGGGCGGCGGGCATAGGCAAGGGCGCCAACCGGTAGGGCTGACCCTCCATGGTGCGAAATGCCAGGAGTTCTGCCTCCATTTTTTGCAAGGCATCAAAATGCTCGTCGGTAGTATCGCTGCATTTTACATAGGCAATGGTATTTGCATCACAAAAGCGGGCAAGCGTATCTATATGCGAATCGGTGTCGTCGCCTGCAAGATAACCATTGTGAAGCCATAAAACACGCTGTAATCCGAATAATTCTTTCAGCCCGGCCTCCAGGTCTGTTTGGCCAAGATGGGGATTCCGATTGGGAGACAACATACATTCGGTCGTGCTGAGCAAAGTCCCTTTTCCATCACTTTCGATGCCGCCGCCTTCCAGCACTAATCCGCCATGCCGGATGGCAGCGTCCCAGATTCCTGTCTGATAAATACGGCGTGTGATCAGGTTGTCCTTGTCTGCCGGGAATTTTAAACCCCAGCCATTGAAGACAAAATCTAGTATCACGGGACGACCGTCTTCTATGATGGTGATGCCTCCATGATCGCGAGCCCAGGTATCATTACTCGGAATTTCGATCAATATGATCCGTTCCCGATTGCCGTACAGGCGGTCGCGCAACGCGGCCGCATCCTGACAGATAATCAGAACCGGCTGAAACCGGCTGATCGAAGCGGCAATCTCTAAAAAACAGGGTAAAACGGACTCTAATTGGTCGGCCCAGTCTGTGTCTCCGTGCGGGAAAGTGAGTTGAACAATGCTTTGCGGCTCCCATTCAGCGGGTAAACGGCGGTTCATTTCAGTTATTGACATGATGACAATTGTAATGAGCGGCAAACGTACACCAAATGCAAGTAGGAGCAAAGCAGGATTTAAAATGAAACACCCTTTTATTTTCACATTCATTAGCCTGTTGAATTTGCGACAAACTATATTCGGAAAACCCATAATACATTCATACTGTTGAGTTTAGTATCACAAGTTCTATTTTCATAATAATATTCTGAAAATAGCAAACAACGACAAATTTGAAAAAAGACTTTGGTGTTTCTACCGGCAAATCATACCTTCGCGTCGCAACAGGTGGTCACCACACGCCTGACCTAATCACCCTATTGGGCTTTCGCTTTCCGAATAAAATCTTGCATATACTCATATTCTCTGAGATATGAACAGATTAATATTGTTGCACATCATAATCCTGAGTACCGATAAATGACTTTCACTTTGTGAAAGATATTTTTTTCACTTTAACTAAACTATTATCGTATGAAGTTTCTAAACACCGTTACCAAAGGTGGAGCTCTGATAGCATTACTACTGCTACTCAGCAACTTCGCATTGGCACAGCGCACCGTAAAAGGTAAGGTCTCCGACGCCGAGTCTGGCGAAGGTCTTATTGGTGCTACTGTATCGGTAGTAGGCACCACCCGTGGCGCTTCTACTGACATTGACGGCAACTTTTCGGTCGAAGTACCGGATGGCGCCACTCAATTGCGTTTTGCCTACACTGGCTATGCCGAACAAGTGGTTGCATTGAGTGCTTCCAACACTGTTGACGTCGCACTCAAACCCGGCACCATGCTGGATGAGGTAGTTGTCATCGGTTATGGTTCCGTGCGCAGAACAGACGCAACCGGCGCTGTGGCTTCCGTCACAGAAAAAGATTTTAACAAAGGTGTCATTGTGGCGCCTGAACAGCTGATGCAAGGTCGCGTGGCGGGTGTTCAGATCACGAACTCCAACGGCGAACCCGGCGGCGGTATCAATGTCCGTATCCGCGGTACATCTTCCGTGCGCAGTGGCAACAATCCGCTGTTTGTGGTGGATGGTGTTCCACTTGCAGGTGGCGATACAGGCGCCGGTGGTTCTGATGCCGGTTTCGGTTCCAGTGCAGCCCGCAACCCTTTGAACTTCCTGAACCCTGCTGACATCGCTACCATCGACGTATTGAAAGATGCGTCGGCAACGGCTATCTACGGTTCGCGCGGCGCCAACGGCGTAGTGATCATCACAACCAAAAAAGGCGCAACAGGTAAAGGTTCTCTGTCGTACGACTACTCTTTGGGTATCAGTACGATCTCTAAAAAGTACGATCTGCTCGACGGTCCTGCCTTCGTTACTGCCTGGAGCACACTCAACCCGGGTGTGTCAACTGACAACATTGATGGCAACGCCAATACCGACTGGCAGGATGAAATCTTCCGTACAGCACTGACGAACAACCACAACATCAGTTATGGCGGTAGTGCCAATGGCGGCGATTACCGTTTTTCTTTCGGTTATCAGAACCAGGAAGGTATCGTTCGCGAAAGCGGCCTGACCAAGTACACCGCCCGTTTTAACGGCAACAAAAAGTTTATCAATGATCGCCTGAATATCGGCACTCAAATCACAATTGCCAACAATCGCGATGACAATGCGCCGATTTCCAACAACTCCGGTTTCCAGGGTGACTTGCTGGGCGCAGCGTTGAAAGCGAATCCTACAGACTCCGTTTACGGCAACAATGGTAAACTGAAACAACGCAATGTGAACGAGCCGAATCCGGTAGCGATGCTCGAACTGTCGAAAGACTTTACCAAAACGCTTCGCGCGCTGGGTAACCTTTCCGCAGAATACAGCATTACTAAAAACCTGTCTTTCAAAACAGTGCTTGGTTTCGACCAATCGCTTTCTACGCGTAAGGCCGCTTATTCCAGAGACCTCGTCGTAAACAGCATTAACGGAAAAGGCCGCCTTTTCCTGAATGATATTGAAACAGACAACCGTTTGTGGGAAAACTACTTCTCCTACAATAAATCGTTCAACAGAGCCAATATTGCTGCTGTGTTGGGTTATTCTTACCAGAGTTTCGACTATGTTACCCGCAACATCGAAATGACCAATTTCCGGGTTTCTGACCTGGATAACATGATCAATAACTTTGCTTCTTCCAACCAGGATTTAGGCACGAGTATTATCGGTCGTAACTCCAGCAATAGTTTTGATGAATTGCAGTCTTACTTCGGTCGTGTAAATCTTGGTATTGCAGACAAGTACCTGTTTACCGCTACCCTGCGCGCAGACGGTTCAACCCGTTTCGGTGGAGACAACAAATACGGCTACTTCCCTGCATTGGCGTTTAAATGGAGGCTGATTGATGAAAGTTTTGTACCTGATGTATTCTCCGATCTGGGTCTTCGTTTAGGATATGGTGTTACTGGTAACCAGGAAATTCCGTACAACCTGTACCAGAACCGTCAGCGTTATAACGACTGGGATATCAATGACGACGGTTCTGACATCAATGGTGGTGGTATTGGCGACGTTACATTTAACAACCCAAGTTTGAAATGGGAATCTACCATACAATTAGGTCTTGGTGTTGACTTTGGCTTTGCAGACGGCCGTATTTCAGGTTCTTTGGACTTCTACAAAAAGAATACATCTGACCTGCTGATTCTTGTGACCAGCGCTCAGCCGGCGCCACAGCCGTTCTTCTATACCAATCTGGATGCAGACGTACAGAATTCAGGCGTAGAATTGTCTTTGAATCTTGTTGCCGTAGACAATGCAAATTTCCGTTGGAATGTATTACTGAACGGTGCATACAACAAAAACGAAGTAAAAAAATACGGTGGTCTCTTGAATACAGGCGCTATCAACGGCCAGGGCTTGTCCGGTGCATTTGCTCAACGTATTGCACAGGGTCAACCTTTGTTCGCATTTTTTGTTCGTGATTTTGCGGGGTATGACAACGAGGGTATTTCTATTTACAACGATGGTGACTTCCAGCAGTTTATCGGCAGCCCGCTGCCAACAGTAACGGCTGGTTTGACCAATCAGTTTACGATTGGAAATTTTGATGCCAGTATTTTCCTGAACAGTCAGTTTGGCAACAAAATTTACAACAACACAGCGAATGCTTACTTCACTGCCGGTTCGCTGGCAGGTGGCCGCAACGCTACTACGGATGTTCCCGGCAACGGCGAATCCCGTTTGAACGCGCCGGAAGTATCTACCCGCTTCCTGGAAGATGGTGCATTTGTTCGTATTCAGGACGTAACACTGGGCTATCGTGTTAAATTGAAAAGCACTTCAATTTCTTCCCTGCGTTTCTTTGTAACAGGACAAAACCTGGCAGTATTTACCAATTACAGCGGCCAGGATCCGGAAGTAAACATCAACAAAGCCATCGAAGGTGTACCTTCCTTCGGTATCGATTACACACCTTACCCGCGTGCCAGAACTATCCTTCTGGGAGCAAGTGTATCATTTTAATTAAAAAACAATCGAACAATGAATTACAAAACTCTTAAGTTTTCGATGTTCGCATTGCTGGGATTTTTCGCAATTTCCGCATGCACCAATCTGGAACCGGAAATCAGGGATTCTCAGTTGCGGGAAGGCGCCGGTGGCGTATTTGTACCCGGCAGCCCTGCTGACGCGCTTGTCACAAATTACAAAGATTTGGGCGCGATCACCGACCAGGCGAACATTTATGCCCTGTACGACCACACTTCTGACGAAATGATTCCGCCTACCCGCGGAACAGACTGGGGTGATAATGGCGTATGGCGTACGCTCCACCAACATACCTGGGATGCTACGCACGCTATGGTGCTTGCTTCCTGGAACCAGTTGAATGAGCGCGTTTACAGAACCAATCAAACGCTGGCTTCCAATCCAAGTGCACAACAGGCTGCTGAAGCAAAATTCCTCCGGGCATTCTTCATGTGGCAGGTAATGGACTTGTACGGACAGGTGCCTTTCCGCAATGTAGACGAAGGCGTTGATGTAAACCCGCGGGTTTTAAGCCGTTCGGAAGCATTTGACTTTATCACCCGTGACCTGGAAGAAGCATTGCCAAACCTGCCAACATCAGGTCCAATCGCTGCCAATTCCAAGGCTACTCGTGCTGCTGCCAATGCTATGCTGGCACGTTTGTACCTGAACAAAGCAGTGTACAAAGCAGCCAACGCAGCCGGCCCGTACACTTTTGATGCAGCCGACATGAACAAGGTAATTGGTTACTGCGATGCTGTTACTGCCGACGGTTATTCATTAGAGTCCAACTACTTTACCAACTTCAGTTCCAGCGCTGCTTCAGAGGTTATCTTTACCAGCGCCGAAGGTTCGCCTCAGAACCGTTGGTTTATGACCTTGCACTATGACCAAAACCCGAGCGGATGGAATGGTTTCACTACTTTGGCTGATTTCTACGACAAATTTGAAGATGGCGACCAACGGAAAGGCGTTGCTGCCACTCCTAACGGTTCGGCGTTCTCCGGTCTGGGTCGTGGTTTCCTGTTGGGTCAACAGTACAAAGACAACGGCGATATCATTATCAACAGCCGGAATCAGTTGCCATTGGCATTCACACGCGATGTTCAGATTGCGGGCGCCAGTTCTGAAAAAGGTATCCGCGTAATCAAGTACCACCCATCCAATGCAGGCCAGTATATTCTGCTGCGTTATGCCGATGTGTACCTGATGAAAGCAGAAGCCATCCTGCGCGGCGGTACTTCAAATGTTACTGCACTCGACATGGTCAATACCCTGCGTACAACACGTGGCGCTACGGCACTTGGTTCAGTGAACGAGGCTGTTTTGCTCGAAGAGCGCGGCCGCGAACTGTACTGGGAAGGTATTCGTCGTGTCGACCAGGTTCGTTTTGGCACTTGGGATGATACCTGGGGATCTAAATCGGTTACGGAATCTTTCCGCGTGCTGTTCCCGATTCCGCAACAGGCATTGGATTCCAATCCAAACCTGACGCAAAATGAAGGTTACAAATAGTGTTCCGGTTTAACTGGGATAATATATTCGATAGGCCGCCTGTACAGGTGGCCTATCGTTTTTTAGACCAGGATACCTGACTATGATTTTAGAGGATGGAGGGAATGAACTTGATTATTATCGCCGGTGAAACACGCCGATTTAAGCATCTTTGCATTCCAATACAGATATTTTCAAGAGCCGACCATCGATACAACCAATCAAAGTACCTATGCACATTCGTCTAAATATAACGCTCTTTTTTGCTTCCGTTTTCCTGTTTTTCACCGGGTGTAAAAACAAGCAAGACGCCAACGCGCTTTTTGAACAAATTTCTCCTGAAAAATCCGGCGTTCAGTTTTTCAACAAAGTGGAAAACACCGAAGACTTCAATATTTTCAGTTACCGCAACTTCTACAACGGCGGCGGGGCTGCTATCGGCGACATAAACAACGACGGCCTGAGCGATATTTACCTGACTTCCAACATGGGCGACAACAAGTTGTTCCTCAACAAAGGCAATTTCCAGTTTGAAGACATCAGCGCTCAAGCAGGCGTGGCTGGTACAGGTTTCTGGAGCACGGGCGTTGTAATGGTAGACATCAACGCTGATGGCTTGCTTGATATTTATGTATGTAATGCAGGATACGACAAGGATAAAAAGCCTGAGAATGAATTATTTATCAACCAGGGCATACAGAATGGTATTCCTGTTTTTGTTGAAAAAGCCGCCGAATACGGCCTGAATGAAGATGGCTACACCACCCATGCCGCATTTTTTGATTACGACCTCGACGGCGACCTGGATTGTTATATTTTGAACAATAGTTTTATGCCGGTCAATACCCTGAATTACAGCAACAACCGGGAAATGTATGCCGAAGACTGGCCGGTACGCGACTTCCTGAAAGGCGGCGGCGACAAACTCCTGCGCAACGAAAACGGTAAATTTGTGGATGTAACCAAATCGGCAGGCATTTTTGGCAGCCTCATCGGATTCGGACTGGGTGTTACCGTCGGTGATGTCAACGGCGATTTGTGGCCCGATCTTTATGTTTCCAACGACTTTTTCGAGCGGGACTACCTGTATATCAATCAAAAAGACGGCACGTTTAAAGAAGAAATTGAAAACTGGGTGTCGCACATGAGCCACGCATCCATGGGCGCCGATATGGCCGACATCAACAATGACGGCTATCCCGAAATTTTTACCACCGAAATGCTTCCAGGCGATGAAACGCGCCTTAAAACCACCACGCTTTTTGAAAATTACAATATTTATCAACTCAAACAGGAGCGCGGTTTTTACCACCAGTACATGCAGAACTGTCTGCAACTCAACAACAAAGACAAAACATTCAGCGAAATCGCCTTTTTCTCCGGCGTAGCGGCCACCGACTGGAGCTGGGGCGCCCTGATGTTCGATATGGACAACGACGGCTACCGCGATATTTACGTCTGCAACGGGATTTATAAAGACGTGACGGACCAGGATTTTATTGATTTCTTCGCAGACGAAGTGGTTCAGAAAATGGCTTTGACCGGCCAGAAAGAACAAATCAACGAGGTGCTCAACAGAATGCCCTCCAATCCTTTGCTCAATAAAGTATTCCGCAACAAGGGCGACCTCACTTTTGAAGACGCCGGAAATCAATGGGGATTTACAACGCCTTCCTTCTCTAACGGCGCTGCTTATGGCGACCTGGACAACGACGGCGACCTGGATTTGGTTATCAATAATGTCAATCAAGACGCCTTTTTGTATCAAAACCATTCCAAAGAACAAAACAAAAACCACCACCTGAGCGTACAACTGAAAGGAAAAGGTCAAAACACCTTTGCTATCGGCGCACAGGTATCTGTCTATCAGGGCGCCGAACACAAACAATTCCAACTCATTCCCTCCCGCGGTTTCCAATCTTCCGTAGATTATAAAATGGTATTCGGCCTGGGGCAAAATGCCCGCGTCGATTCTTTGGTAGTGATCTGGCCCGACCGGACCAAAACCGTACAAATCAATCCTGCCATCGATACAACGATGTTGATTTCCTGGGAAAACGCTTCGCAGGTACAGGTCAATAATTTATTTGATCTGCGTACGGGAGCGTCGTTTGTCCGCGAAATACCCGCTGTTTTTGAAAAGCACCGGGAAAACAATTTTATCGACTTCTACCAGGAAAACCTCATTTTTCGAATGCTTTCCAGGGAAGGCCCAAAAGCGGCGGTGGCGGATGTCAACGGCGACGGGCGCGACGATGTGTTTATCGGGGGCGCAACCGGACAGGGCGGACAATTGTACCTGCAAACGCCCGGTGGTAGTTTCACCCGAAGCGACCGAAGCACCTTTGACCGCGATTCCCTGTATGAAGACACGGCCTGCCTGTTTTTTGATGCGGACGGCGACGGCGACCAGGATTTGTTTGTCGGCTCCGGCGGCAATGAGCAACCGCCCAATTCGCGGTTTATGATCAACAGGATCTATCTCAACGATGGAAAAGGGCATTTTACCCTCAATGAAAGGGCGCTGCCGCTGAACGGTTTTAACACCGCCGTTGCCGTGGCTTATGACTTTGATGGCGATGGCGACCTGGATATGTTTGTCGGAAGCCGCAGCGTGCCGGGGCAATACGGCATCCCGCCGAGGCATTTTTTATACCAAAACGATGGAAAGGGCAATTTTAAAGATGTCTCCAAAAGTGTAACGCCTGATTTGCAACGACTTGGCATGGTCACAGATGCTATCATGGCCAATGTGGCCGGCGATGCCACGCCCGAACTGATTATTGTAGGCGAATGGCGCAATCCTATTATTTTTGACATCAAAAACGGGCAGTTTACCTCGCTCACTTCCAACCTCAACGACTATTCAGGCTGGTGGAATACGGTGAAAGCCGACGATGTGGACGGCGATGGCGACCTGGATCTCATTATGGGCAACCGGGGCGAGAATTTTTACTTCACCGGCTCCCAGGAACAACCCTCCAAACTCTGGATTAGCGACTTTGACCAAAACGGAACGGTGGAAAAAATTATCACCCGGCGCATCGATGGCAAAGACTTGCCCATTGCCATGAAAAAAGAACTGACCGGACAAATACC
>JALHMA010000178.1 GCA_022844265.1 Saprospiraceae bacterium
CGCTTATCCTGCAAGGCGAAAACCAGGGCGTGACCGAAGTAGAAAATGCCCGCGAATTCGAATCTTTTGAAAATATCGCCGACCCGGAAGATGGCGGCGACGGTCAGAATCACCCGGAACGCCGCCCGCAATTAGTCATTTACTACTCAGTATCCGGCGCTATGCTGGAAATTCCAATCATGGTTACCGATACCATCGAAGACGAGGGCGTGACCTTTGAAGGCTCTTCGGACGACGCCGAACAGGAAAACGATGCGATCGATGCCCTCTTTGACGACGACCTCGACGCGGGTTGGGAAGGCGCCCCGGAAGATCAAAAGGCGCTTACTACCGGTCTGCGTTTCCGCAATATAGCGATTCCACAGGGAGCAATTATCGACTCGGCATTTGTACAAGTCTGGTCGCACGAAGGCAAATCTGCCGAAGATGTGGCGCGTATTACCATCACCGGTGAAGCGACCGACAATGCGCAAACTTTCACGGAAGATGCGCTTATCACTGATCGCCCACGCACCACCGCCTCGCTGGTCTGGGAAGTGGCCGAAGAATGGGAACTCTGGGGAAAATACCAGACGCCAGACCTGAAATTCATTTTGCAGGAAATTGTAGACCGCAGCGGCTGGCAGGCAGGAAATGCCCTGGCGCTTATCCTGCAAGGCGAAAACCAGGGTGTGACCGAAGTAGAAAATGCCCGCGAATTTGAATCTTACGAAAACATCGCCGACCCGGAAGATGGCGGCGACGGTCAGAACCACCCGGAACGCCGCCCGCGCCTGGTGATTTACTATTCCTCACCTTCCTCTTCCGTCAAATCGATTTTTAATCCGAGCGTACAACAGCTGAAAGTGTACCCGAATCCTGCCCGGCCAGGTCTTGTAAATGTTGAACTGGAAAAAGAAGATGCCGCAGCGATTCTGCTCTTTAACAACCAGGGGCAATTACTGAGAACGATCCAAACTGTTTACGGGAAAACGGTCTCTTTCCAGACGGGCAATTTACCCACCGGCACGTACTACATCCAGGCGCTTCAGGGTAAAAAAATCTATGCGCAGCAGTTGATTATTCAGCAATAAGGAACGATGTACACTTTTTACAAACCCGTTTGTACCCTGGCAGTTTTCATACTCGCTCCCTTGTGTGTTTTTGCGCAGCGCTATTCCATTTCAGGAACCGTTCAGGATGCCAATACGAAGGAGACGCTTATCGGCGCCACCATTTCACTTGAAAACACCTTGTTGGGCGCTATTACGGACATAAAGGGCGCGTTCTATATCGCAGATATTCCCCTGCAAAGTGTCAGTATTCGCGTTTCCCTTACCGGCTACACGCCTGAAGTATTCCGCCACGATTTTGCTAAAGGACCTGCTGTTTTTTCCGTACAATTAGAACCCGACGGCATCAGCCTCGCCCAGGTGGAAATTAAAGGCAAAGCGGAAGGTCAAATCCGGGCCCTGATCGAACAAAAAAGGGCAGAAAGCATTAAAAATATCGTTTCAGCCGAACAAATCGCCACATTTCCCGACATGAACGCGGCTGAAGTAATGCAGCGTATTCCGGGTATTACCCTGCAACGCGACCAGGGTGAAGGCCGTTTTGTACAACTGCGCGGCACCCCGCCCGAACTCACCAATTTTAACATCAACGGCGAACAGATTCCTTCCCCCCAGGGCGGTGTGCGCTACGTCGGCATGGATATTATTCCCGCAGACCAGATCGAATTCATCGAAGTGTCCAAAGTGATGACGCCCGACATGGACGCCGACGGCATTGGCGGCTCGGTCAATATAAAAACAAAAGAAGCGGCGGAAGAAAAACCCGATATCAGAGCGACCTTGTCTGCCGGCTACAATAACCTGCGTCAGACGCCGAATTACCAGTTGCAATACACCTACGGACAACGCTTCGGGCGCTTCGGATTCAACCTGAATTCGAGTTTTTTTCAGAACAACCAGGGCACCGACAACATCGAATACGATTTTGCAAAAGGCCCCTTTTTCGGCAGTCAGGACTCCGGCGTCAACAACTATTTTGTGCAGTTCCGCGAAGTACAGCTCCGGTACTACGATATTACACGCACACGTATCAGCGTTGCACCTACGCTGGATTACCGTTTTAATAAAAACTCCTTCCTATATTTGAGGGCCATGTACAACCTGTTTTCCGACGATGAAGTGCGGTACCGGAAAATTTATGAACTCGACGACGCGCTTTCCTACGAATATTATCTTTACGGCGGCGTTTCACACGATGTTCGGACGCGCCTGAAACGACAGGAACTCGGAACGCTTAGCCTGGGCGGCGAACACCAGATCGGAAAAGTATTTATCGATTACAATTTATTCATGGCTTCCGCCAAGGAGGAGATACCCGATCATTTTGAAGCGAGATTTGAAAGCCCCGGCCAGGCTATTGCAACGCGTTTCGACCTGACCGATCCGGAATATCCGAGGGCGCAATTCCCCAATCCTTCCAATGCGCCCAATGCAACGAATTATGAAAATTTTGAACTGGATGAAATGCTGATCGAGCAGCGCAACGTGCGTGACATCAATTATACGCCGCGTGTGAATATTCGTTTGCCGTACATTTTGAATGCCAACAACAGCGGCTACATTAAATTCGGCGGAAAAATAAGGGCCAAAAACAAGGAACGCAATATCGAATCGCAGCAATTTGCCGCCTATTTTGAAAAACCGCTGGGGTACCCCGGCGAAGGCCCAAAACTTTCGCTGGCCACGGTGAACAACGGTTTCCGCGACGACAACCTGCTCGATGCCGGTTACCTGCTCGAATATATGCCTTCCGGTGAAATGATGCGCGACTTCTACGAATTTTATCCGCAGCATTTCATTTACGACCGCACTGCCACTAAAACACAGTCCTTCGGAGAAGATTACAAAGCCCGGGAACGTATTTACGCCGCTTATGGCATGATCCGCCACAATTTTAAAAGGCTCATGGTGATTACTGGTTTGCGGTATGAAAAAACCGACATCGATTACACGGGCGCCCGGATATTGCTGGAAGACAACCGCTTTGTGGGCATCGACACCTTGACGGACCAGCGCAGTCACTCCTTTTTGCTGCCCCAGTTGCAACTGAAATACGCTGTGAATGATAATTTTAACCTGCGCTCAGCCATTACCTATACTTACTCGCGGCCCAACTTCGACGATGTGCTGCCCTACCGCGAACAGGATCGTGAAGAAGTGAAGTTCGGTAATCCAGACCTGCGTTATCCCAAATCGACCAATATCGATTTCCTGGCCGAGCGTTATTACCGCAAAGGCATTATCTCTGGCGGCTTATTTTTCAAACGCATCGACGATTTTATATTTTTTTACAAACGTTTTGCGCACGAAGGCGATCCGGCCGATTATGGTCTGGTGGAAATAACCAAGGCCGTGAACGGCCAAAAGGCTTTTGTGTATGGTGCAGAATTCCAGTTGCAGTCCAAATTCGATTTTTTACCCGGATTTTTGAGTCGTTTCGGCGTTTACAGCAATTATACCTACACCTACTCGGAGGCGGAAATCAACAAACGTTTTCCCGCCAATTTTACCAATGCGGTAGTGGAATTTGGCAACGACGACCTGAATGTGTTTTCTTCCAGCACGGAACGGGAAAAAATCACCCTGCCCGGTCAGGCGCGCCATACGGCTAACCTGGCTCTATTTTATGATACGCCAAAATTATTCGTGCGGCTTACCGCCAACTACCACGATGCATTTTTGTACCAATTGGGCGCCGACAAAGACCTGGACGAATACTACGACAAGGAATTTCGCCTCGATTTTACGGGCAATTACGACCTGACCAAATACATGAATGTGTTCGTCGATGTGATCAATATTACAAATACGCCGCTCCGTTATTACCTGGGAAATTCCAGCCGCATCAAACAACAGGAATTTTATTCCTGGTGGGGCCGGGTAGGCATCAAACTGAACTTTTAAAAAAGAAGTGTTCCTCCACATGAAACATATCAATACCCGTACGATCGTTTGCCTGTTTATTATCGGCTTAGCCTTCCACACCTGCAAGCCCGAGGCGCCAAAGTCTGTACCACTCAGTGAGGAGCAACTGGAAATCATAGAAGATTCGCTCGATTTTGTGGCTGCGCGCACCAAACAGGCCAAAATTGCACTTGTTCTCACCGCAGATGCCGAAACCAGTTCGGTGGCTTCACCCGGTGTCGGCGACGACGCAGCGGATGATATCGCCATTTGGGTGAACCGAAACAATCCGGAACGGAGCACCATCATTGGAACCAATAAAAAAGGCGGCGTGGTGGTGTTCAACCTGCAGGGTGAGGAAATGGCTTTTTATCCGACCGGCCGCATCAATAATATCGACGTGATGATGGACTACCCGATGGGGAAGGAAAAACTCGATCTGGTGGGTTGTACCAACCGCAGCGATCAGTCCATCGACCTTTTTCGGATCAATCCTGCCGATGGCACCCTGAGCGATATCGCTGCCAATGCGCTGAAAATAGACACCAATCTGGTGAAGGATGTGTATGGTTTCTGCTTTTACCATAGTGAGAAACCCTACCTGTTTGTCAATGGTAAAAATGGCGCTGTACAGCAGTTTGAGATCATAACAGCACCACAGGGTAAACTGGACTTAAAACTGGTGCGCACCGTAAAACTGAATTCCCAGACGGAAGGTATGGTAGCGGATGAAGCGACCGGCTTCCTGTACATCGGGGAAGAAGACAAAGGCATCTGGAAACTATCAGCCGAGCCGAATGGCGGCGATACACGCTCCTTGCTGGCGATGAGCGGCGAAGACAATCCGAATATCGCTTATGATGTGGAAGGGCTGGCTTTGTATAAAAAAGACAGCACCGGGTTTCTGATCGTGAGCTCGCAGGGTAATTTTTCCTATGCCGTATTTGAACGCCTGGGTGAAAATCGCTACGTGGGCAGCTTCAAAATCATAGATTCGGACGCCATCGACGGCGTAGAAGAGACCGATGGCATCGATATTGTGAGTATTCCGGTGGGCAAGGCTTTCCCAAAGGGCATGTTTATGGCGCAGGACGGTTTTAATTATGACCAGGGGAAGTTACAGCGACAAAATTTCAAGATGCTGCGGTGGGAAAAAATCGAGGCGTTGTTTGAGAAGAAATAAGCACGTTCTTTTAAACAAACGCCACTCACGACTCACCACTCACCCCTTCAGCTCCTCCCGCACCACCACCATCGCCTTATCCCGCATATCCATCCACGCCTGTTCCGTCGTTTCATTCCATTTTTTACGGTCCGTTTTTTTGGCAAGACCGATAAACACATCCATGAACCGTTCGTAAGCCGCCGCGTCGAAACGCTGGTGATTTCCGCCGTTAAGAATTTGCCGGAACAGCGCTTCTTTTTTGTCCAGGTCGATCAGCACATCCATCGCCATTTGCAGCATGGTGTGCTGCCGCTCCCGGTTGGTAAAATGACTGCGGTCGGCTTCGGGCATATCTTCCAGAAACAAGGTGTAAAATTCATTGATAAACTCCTTGTTAAAGGCCAGGCAACGCCGGTAACTATTGCGCAACACACTGGCGTCGTCATCTCTTTTCATACTCAACTGGCGGAAACGATGCAACACATCATGCAAGTCATCGAAACGATTGGAGGGTTTTTCTTCCAGCATTTTTTCGATCATTTCCATTAAGTCGTTGTCCTCGATGACGGACAAAACTGCTTTGCGATGGCGTTTGTCCTTAAAAAACTGTTCTCGGTTGGCGATGATGTCCATCACGGAATCGCCTGTGAACAGGTCGCGGCCGGTCAGTAGTTTAAACGCAACCAGGCCGATGGAGAACTGGTCGGAATAGCGCATGGACTGAAAACTGAGCGGTTCGCCGTCGCCGCGCAGGTATTCGGGACTGAGGTACTGGCAATCTTCCCGGAATTTACCGAGGGTGCGATCGCTCATACCCGCCTTGATGATGTCGAAAGGGGAAATCATCATGTGCTGCTCTTCGTCGATGTAAATTTTGGAAGGGCGAATGTTGGAATGCAGAATCTTCTTCTGGCGCAGGTAACTGAGCGCGTCGGCCAACTGGAACAGCCAGTCGACGGCCTGAGAAGCCGGGCGAGGCCCTGTTTTTTCGAGCACGATGGGCAACGTCGGGCCATTGACGTATTCACAAATGATATAAAACGGAAAACGGTCGAGCGATTCGCCCAGCAATTTGATGATATTGCGGTGTTTCAACTGCGAAACAGCCCGGATTTCGTTTTTGATCTCTTCCGATAAAACGGGCACTTTCAACACCTTGGTCACCACACGGCGGTGGGTAAACACATCTTTCAGTAAAAAAATAAGCGCCGAGTTGCCATCGCCCAGCGATTTTTCAATGTCGTAATACCCGCGCAAACGTTGTCCCATCACTTCCAGCACAATCTGTATCTGGTCGGACACACCGCGCAGCAACATCTCCGGCTGGGTCGTATTCAGGTACTGGGGCAGCGCCATTTTGAACATTTCCAGTTCAGACAGGAAAGCATGCCGGATGCGGTTGAGTTCCAGGTTTTTATCGTCAAACCCAAGGGTGCCCGCGTTGTCGTCGTATTTCAGGTTGGTCAACTGACCCTGCAACTGCTTGATATTCAGTTCCATTTTATCATACAACTGCGCAAATTGACCAAAGCGCTCGAACGCCGTTTCCAGGCCGTCTTTCCCGATTACTGTTTCAATTCGGAAATCTGATGTTTTTTTCTCCGGCATATTTAAGGAGTTATCCGTTATTAGTTATTGGTTATTGGTGTTGATAATCAAGCATTTGCAAAGGATTTAATCTAAACTGTTTTGTCTGATATATAGTCAACACAAAGTGGTTTTGAACGAGAAGTTGAAATAACCCACTGGTTATCAATGCTTTCTCAACTATCAACATGCTCAACCGCTCAACTTTTAGTATATTACCACCCAAAAGTGCTGAGAATCAATTTGTTTTGCAGCAGTTTTATAAAAAAATTTACCACATTAGGCATATAGGAAAATCACATAGGTCACATATCGTGCTTTTTGAACCATTTAGGCCTATGTGTTCTATGTGAAAATGCTATTGTGCTCTATGTGGTAAAAAACTAAATACGATGCAAGTATATTTAAAACCCGGCAAAGAAGGGCCGGTTTTACGCTTTCACCCCTGGATTTTTTCCGGCGCGATCGCCCGCATAGAAGGAAAGCCGGAAGACGGTGATGTGGTGGAAGTGTACGACCGCAGCCAACAACTGCTCGGCATAGGGCATTTTCACCACGGCAGCATTGCGGTGCGGCTGCTCAGTTTCGGGCCGGCCAATGTGCTGGAACTGGAATTCTGGGTGCAAAAACTGCAACAGGCGCTGGTAGTGCGTCAAACTGCGCTACATAGTGCCGAAACAACGGATTGCTACCGACTGGTGCACGGCGAAGGAGACGGCCTCTCTGGTCTGATCGTGGACGTATACGGCCCGGTTGCCGTGGTTCAATGCCACAGCATCGGGATGCACCGGCAACGGGCGCTCATTGCCGAAGCGCTGCGGGAGGTGCTGGGAGATGCCCTGCAGGCGATTTATGACAAAAGTTATGAATCGCTCCCGCCCAAATACGCTGAAAACCAGCCCAATAGTTACTTATGGTCGGCCAGTATCTTTCCACCGGAAAATATTGTGGTGCATGAAAACGGCGTGGCGTTCCGCATCAACTGGGTGACCGGGCAAAAAACCGGTTTTTTCCTCGATCAGCGCGACAACCGGCAACTGCTGGCGCGCTACGCTGCCGACAAAACGGTGCTCAACACATTCTGCTACACCGGCGGCTTTTCCTGTTACGCCCTGCAAGCCGGCGCCGCGCTGGTGCATTCGGTGGATGTGTCGGCCAAAGCCATGGAACTCACGGCGGAGAACGTGGAACTGAACCGCCCTTTCCTCGGCGAGCACGAAGGGTTTACGGAGGATGTACTGCGCTTTCTAAAAAATGACGGCCCCAATTATGACGTGATGATTGTCGACCCGCCGGCCTACGCTAAAAGTATGGAAAAACGGCACAACGCCGTGCAGGGTTACAAACGCCTCAACGAAGCGGCCCTGCACCGCCTGGCGCCGGGCGGCATTTTATTTACCTTTTCCTGCTCCCAGGTGATCGACCGCGAACTGTTTTACCACACCATTGCAGCGGCGGCCATGGAGGTCGGGCGCAGTGTGCGGGTACTGCACCACCTCACGCAGGGCGCCGACCATCCGGTGAGTCTGTTCCACCCGGAGGGGTCGTATTTGAAGGGGCTGGTTCTTTTTGTGGAATAGTGTGTTGTGAATAGTGAGTTGTGAGTTGTGAGCGGGGTGGATTTGAACATTTTTTGGGATTCTGACTTTAAGTAAGTAAAGTATGCCAAAGGCTGCCTTAAAAAATATGTCAACCCATTGGTTATCAGACATTTAACCATAAAACTCTTGCTTCCAAAAACGAACGCCAGTCGAAATTGATCCTCCACAACATCTGCCAAACCTATTCTCCACTCACAACTCACTATTCACAACTCACGATCGATGAAACATTTTTTCTTTCTCGTCCTGCTGCTCGCCTTTTCCGCCTGTAAGCAAACAGATTCCAATCAAACCGGTAACACTTTGGCCATGTGCCACGACCCGCAATCTGCGGTGGCGCAGTTCGCTTCCTTTGCCAGCGACCCGAATTTCCGCAACATGCACCCCGATCCATTGGCGACTGAAATGGCCAAAAAAGGTAAAATGGTAGAATTTCCGGTAGCAGGCGGCCCCAATGGCAAGGCATTTTTTGTAAAGTCGCGCCGCAAAACCAACAAGTACCTGATGCTTTTCCACGAATGGTGGGGGCTGAATGACTACATCAAACAGGAAGCCGCCATGTGGAGCAAAGAACTCGGCGTTCACGTGCTCGCTGTCGATTTATACGACGGAAAAATGGCCACTACGGCCGATGAAGCAGGGAAACTGATGCAGGCGAATGATGCTGCCCGCTCTTTGGCGATCATTTCCGGCGCAGCGCAGTTTGCGGGCGACAAAGCCGACTTCCGCACGATGGGCTGGTGCTTCGGCGGCGGTTGGTCGCTGCAGGCGGCCTTACAACTCAAGGAAAAAGCCAAAGGATGCGTGGTGTATTACGGCATGCCCGAGCAGGACGTGAACAAACTGAAAACGTTGTCCACCGATGTGGTGTTTATCCACCCGGAAGAAGACAAATGGATCACCGCAGAAATGGCAAGCGGCTTTGAAAGCAATATGAAAGCCGCCGGAAAAAAAGTGATGGTGTACCACTACCCTGCCGACCACGCATTTGCCAACCCCAGCAGCCCGCGTTACAATGACAAAGCGGCTAAAGAAGCGCGCGCAACGGTGACGGCGTACTTGAAAGGGAAATAAGTGTGTATTTTGGGGCGTTTTTTTACAGAAGGGTTGATGAGGGTTTATGAAGGTTGATGAGGTTGATATACAGCTGCTCGAAAGAAGCAACTTCCCTCCTTCGAGCAGCTGTATATCAACCTCATCAACCCTTATAAACCTTTATCAACCCTCATCAACCACTTCCACCATGTCTACACAACAAACAGACGGCGCCTACACACCTCCGGAAGGGGGCGGAGGTTCCATTCTTGGCAAACAATTGTTCCTGCTGGTGCTGGTCTGCATCGGCGGGGTAGTCGTGTACCGGATGTTTTCCGGAGATGGCGGAATTTCCGGTTTTTTCCAGAGTCCGAAGGAGGTGCGCCTCACTTATGTCCAGTCCGATTTCCAGCCCAACCTCGATGAGGAGGCAACGCTGCGGATTCTTTCCCAACCGGAACAATACCACAAGGAATTCGACCAGATGGTGTATGATTTCAACGTCTCGCTGTTGTACCATATCGCCAACCGCATGGCCCTGCCCGACAGCCTGAAACGCCGCCTCGAACCGGAATACCAGAAACAGCACGACTACCTGAAATCCATGTATTACAATGACTTTGTCGCTTTGAAAGACACGACGGCGGGTATGTACGAAAACTGGTACAACGACAATGCCAACATGGCGGTGCAGATTTTCAACGAGGTAGCCGGCAAATACACCTGCTTTTTTGTGACGCAGATCATGGCAACCCTCATCAAGTCGAACAACGGCGCCATCATGGCCAAAGGCAGAAAAGTAGACACGCCCTGCGGCATCGCGCTGGCCGAAGGACTTCAACCGATGGTGGAAAGGCTTCGGAAAAAAGCGGAAATTATCGATTTTAGCGCCTCGCGCGGACTCCTGAAAGAAAAAGTGCGCAAAGGTATTGCCGAACTCGCTACCTACGAACTGCGCAGCCGCCTGGCCATCGACAAAACCCTGCAATACAAGATTTTCGGCCTGTCCGTTTCAGAAACGGATCTGCGTGTGGAAGCCATCAGCGTGATCAAAGCGGGGTTTAAATTGGACAACTACTTCGACGTCACGTTCAGCCCCAAAAAAGGTATTATTTATGTGACCCTGCCGCCGCCTACCATCGTTTCGCACGAAGTGTACCCACGCGTCGACAAACTCGAAGTCGGCTGGCTGGCCGGTATCAACGGCGATGAAATGAACCGGAATTTTAATGACCTGCGCCGCCAGTTCCGCGCAGACGCTATAGACAATGAAAAAGTGCTGGACAAAGCCAAGGCGCGCGCCGACTCGGTCATGCAACTGATGATGGGGCCAATGGTCAAATCCATCAACCGCAATTATAAACTTCAGGTGCGCTTCCAGGATGTGCAGGAACAGATCACGGAAGACGAACGCCGCCGCCGGGGAGAAGACAATACTGGCACGGGTGCTTCGCCGCAGATAGCCGCGCCCAAACCTGTTGAAAAGCCGAAAAAGAAGGCCGGGGACGGGTTTGTGCCGAAGTGAGGAGGTTGAGGATGTTGAGATTGTTGAGGGTTGAGATTGTTGAGGGCTACTCTGTGAAGGAAGATATTGTTCATAGAGTGGCCCTCAACAATCTCAACCCTCAACAATCAACCCTTCAACCATCTCCGCCAGCGTCCGGTTCAGGTTTTCAATGGCAAGTCCCAACTGCCAGGCGTCGCGGTTGCGCGGTTCCACATAGTTGGAAATACTTCGGATTTCCAGAAAAGGCACCCCGGACAGCAGGCAGGCCTGAAAAAAAGCGGCGCCTTCCATGCTCTCTACCTGCGCATCCGGGTATTTCTGCCGAATAGCTGTTATCGATGGCTCGTACCCGTGTACTTTGCTGACAGTCAAGCCTTTAACGTGCGGCAAAAAACGACTTTCCGCAGCGTCCGGGTTGTACAACAAACCATTGATATAGGGCTTTTCGGACGGCTCAATAAGGCCCAATTCAAATAAATCGGTGAAACGCCCGTCGGCTTCTTCCACACCCAGATCGCCGAAGCGTTCGCT
>JALHMA010000179.1 GCA_022844265.1 Saprospiraceae bacterium
CATCTCAGCCCGGAAGAAATCTTTCACCGGATGTTCGACAACGACCCGTTTAGTCAATGGATGGGCATGGAACTCGTGTCGGTTCAGGAGGGCGCCTGCACCCTGAAAATGCGGGTGCGCGGCGAGATGCTCAACGGCTTCGGCGTGGCGCATGGCGGCATTACCTTCGCTTTGGCCGACAGCGCATTTGCTTTCGCCTGCAATTCGCAGGGCCGACATGCGGTATCCATCCATTGCAACATTGAACATATTGCGCCCGTCCGGGAGCATGACGAACTGACGGCTGTGGCTACAGAAGAAAACCTGGGCAACCAACTTTCCAACTACGCTATCACCGTTACCCGGCAGGACGGATCGGCGGTTGCCTTTTTTCGCGGGGTAGCGTATCGGAAGCGGCAACACTGGGAGTGAATTTTTTACCACATAGGCACATAGATTTTACACATAGAACACATAACGTAGAGTACTCTAGGTATGTGTTCTATGTGTAAAATCTATGTGCCTATGTGGTGAAAAAAATCGACGGCGTTGCTGTATAACTTGTTGATTTTCAGAAATTAAGCCGCAGCCGCCAGCATCTTTTGGCACTCAGCCAGCAGAAATTCCGCTTTTGGGCGGAAACGGTAGGCTGGATGCGTATCTGCCAGTTTGCGCTGCAAAAACAACTTGAGTTCCGGGATCGCCTCGGCATAGCGCTTGGAATGGAACATACATTCTCCTTTGCGCAAACGAGCCAGCCAGTGCAGAGGTTGCACGGCCAGGGAACCTTTGATGGCAGCATCAAAATCCAGAATAGCGTTGTCCCAGTCGTTCATAATCATCTTCACTTTCCCGCAACCATAATATGGCTCGGGATTGTTGGGATTGATGCCGATGCTTTTTGAAAAATCGTACAGGGCGTCTTTGAAATTTTTGAGTTTATAGTTGACATAACCCCTGCGTTCGTAGGCCAGGGCATTGCGTTCAAATTTGGAGATCGCGCTGCTCAGTGCTTCCGAAGCCATTTCCATACCGCCCTGTTGCACGAGGTCACGGCCTCTGATGAATTCCACCACAGCCGATTTGTCGCTTTGCGGTTCGATGGTATACTGCGCCAGTACCTGTCCGCTATTGACCCACCAGGCGCCCACATTACCCGCAAGGGCATATTGAGCGATCTCTTTCAGGAGCGCAGTGGTGCTGCGCCAATGTTTTTCCGTACTCATCAGTACCTGTTGCGGCACATCGAGTGTAAATGAATCAGCATGAAATACGTCTTCCGCTTTCAGCAGCACGTCGGCTTTGAAATAGCTTTCAACCCTGGTGTTCCAATGGTGCAACACCATATTAAAAGTGCGCTCGGAGCCAAACTCGAGTCTACCCCTGAAAATTAGTTTAAGTGGTGGCACTTGCGTATTATTCATCTCAGCTGCTGTTTATCGGACATAAAACATTTTAAATCAAAACATGATCTCTGCATACCTTCATGCAGACAATTCGGACAAGGGATCTCCGAACTATGTGTTCATTCGATTATAGTAGGGACAAAAAGTTCTGTTTTCCCAGTCGACGCATCATCACAAGAAGATATACGAAGTCGAAAGTGAGCACGTTGCTTTCATCGAGTTGATCTGTTGAGATCCTCTATTGCACAAAACCACAAAAAATTGATAAGGTACACCTTCAGAAGAAAACCGGGCTATCAGAAATTTCAGCCGGTGAAGAAGATGACTTTCCCACAAGAATTACAAAATTGAAGCTTTATACCCGGATTTACAAGCTGGAGGCTTATATTTTTAACAAAAAAACTATTTGTATCAAATTTCTTTGGCCAATAATATTTCAATATTTTACATGACACAAATTAATTATGGATAAATTCGCGTTTTCTCCTATTCGATCATTTGAATTCTGTATTTTAAATTACTATTAAATTTTTTAATAAAATTGCCCACTTTTGACTTCTGAAAAAACTTGCAAGGTATTTTTACAAATTGTTTTAACAGTCGATCATTTACACATAAACATGTTGAAAATCAATAAGATATGATTGAAAGTCGCCTTTTCGATTACTTGTACGAACAGCTGCGTCAGCATCCGCAGGAAAAAGCATTTGGCCATAAAGTGAATAACCAGTGGCAATATCTCTCCACTGCCCGTGTTGTGGAACTGGGCAATCAGATGAGCCTCGGGTTGCTTGGCCTCGGGCTTCAGCCGGGTGATAAAATTGCCTCGGTTGTTTATAAAACATCGCCGGAGTGGGTCATCCTGGATTTTGCGATGCTTCAGTTGGGTATCCTGCATGTGCCCATGTATCCAACCATCAGTTTCCGAGAATATGAGTACATCTTAAATGAATCGGAAGTCAAATATTGTTTTGTCGGAGAGGGCGATTTGTACGATAAAGTACATCAGGCCTGTGAAAAGGCGCCCGGCGTGAAAGAAATTTTCACTTTTTACGATCACCCGGTCGCCCGGCGCTGGGACGTACTGCTCACGGAAGGCGACCTCAGCGAAGTGGACAGGATCAAGACAACTGTCAGGCCGGATGACCTCTGTACCCTGATTTATACTTCCGGCACCACGGGCAATCCGAAGGGCGTCATGCTGACACACCGCAATATTGCGTTCAATGTAGAGTCTATACAAAAGTTGGTACCGATTGGGGCGGGCGACAGGGTGTTGAGTTTCCTGCCCGTAAGCCATGTCTTCGAGCGGGTCGCCGTTTATTTTTTCATTCGTTGCGGGGTGAGTGTTTCCTTTACCGGAACCGACAACCTCGGGGGCGATGAGGGCGATCTGAAAGCAATCAGGCCGCATTTCTTCACAACAGTACCCCGCCTGCTGGAAAAAGTGTACGACAAGATTTACAGTAAAGGCCTCGAACTGAAAGGCCTGAAACGCGCACTTTTCTTCTGGGCGCTGAACCTGACAGATGATTGGGATTTTGACAAAAAATACAGCGGCTGGAAGGCTTTTCAATGGAAAATCGCGCATAAACTTATTTTTTCCAAATGGCGGGAAGCGCTCGGCGGCTCTATCAAAGGTATTATTACCGGCGCATCTGCCTGTCCGCTCCGAATCATGCGCGTATTTAATGCCGCCGGTATTCCCATCCGGGAGGGTTACGGACTGACGGAAGCCGCGCCAGGCATCACATTCAGTCGGTACGAACCCCATGCAGCAATGCTCGGCACGGTGGGCGTGGTGCTCGATGGCATCGAACTGCGCATCGAGGAAAGCCGCGATTACAAACCCGGCGAGGGCGAAATTCTTGCCAGCGGACCGGGCATCATGGAAGGTTATTTCAAACAACCCGAAAAAACCGCGGAAGTGATTCGTTATATCGAGGGCAAACGCTGGCTGGACACGGGCGACATTGGTATGATCGTACCTGGTAAAGCAGGATACCGGTTTCTGAAAATTACAGACCGCAAAAAAGAGTTGCTTAAAACCAGCCTGGGAAAATACATTGCCCCTTCTCCGATTGAATCCATTTACAAAGAGCACCGGCTGGTGGAACAGGTTATGGTGGTCGGCGAAAACCTGAAATTTGTATCCGCCCTCATCGTGCCCGCAGTAGAAGGACTCAAAGAATGGTGCCAGAAACACGATATTGCCTGGAGCAACCTGCCTGACATGATCCGTCACCCCAAAGTACTGGAACGTTATCAAATGCTGGTGGAACGCATCAACCCGAATTTCAGCCATGCCGAACAGGTAAAAAAATTCACCCTGCTGCCCTCCACCTGGGAACCGGTGAAAGCAGACGGAACCGAAGCCGAACTTACCCCGACGCTAAAATTGAAACGCCGGGTCATCATGCAGAAATACGGGCGCGAAATTGAGAAGATGTACGAATAGAGTTATGAGGGATGAGTTATGAGTTATGAGTTATGAGTTATAAGTTATGAGTTATTGGCGTTTCAGGCTGGAAGGGGAAAGAATGTATACTTCATTTTCCCCTTCCAGCATGAAACGCCAATAACTCATAACTCATAACTCATAACTCATAACTCTTTTGTGCCTATTTTTGCCCGTCATTAGAACCAGACAAGTATGCAAAACTATGTGGATATACAAGCGCTCAACCACCGGATTCACGAGGAGAGCGCTTTTGTTGAGCTGTTAAAAATTGAAACGGCGAAAGTGATTGTCGGGCAGGAGTATATGCTCGAACGATTGTTGATCGGGCTGCTGACCAAGGGACATATCCTGCTGGAAGGTATGCCGGGGCTTGCTAAAACCCTGGCAATCAAAACATTGGCACAAGCCGTTGACGCGCGTTTCAGCCGGATACAATTTACACCCGACCTCTTGCCGGCGGATGTGATCGGCACCATGATCTACAATCCGGCCAAGTCAGAATTTACTGTGCGCAAAGGACCGATCTTCGCCAACTTCGTGCTGGCCGACGAAATCAACCGGGCGCCTGCCAAAGTACAAAGCGCCCTGCTCGAAGCCATGCAGGAGCGACAGGTGACCATCGGCAACGAAACTTTTCCGCTCGAAGAACCTTTTCTGGTGCTGGCTACCCAGAACCCCATCGATCAGGAAGGCACCTATCCGCTGCCGGAAGCGCAGATGGACCGTTTTCTGCTCAAGGTAAAAATCGGTTATCCTGCCAAAGACGAAGAGCGCGACATTATGCGCCGCAACCTGAGCGGCGAACATCCGCTTGTACACAAAGTGTTGTCTACCAATACATTGATGCGCTCAAGGGAGGTGATGCACGGGATTTATATGGATGAAAAAATTGAACAGTACATCCTGGAAATTGTGTTTGCCACCCGTACACCGGGCGAATACGGCATGCGCAACCTGACGCCGCTCATCAATTACGGCGCTTCGCCGCGCGCTACGATTGCCATGGCGCAGGCAGCCCGTGCCATGGCGTTTTTGCGGCGGCGCGGTTATGTTATCCCGGAAGATGTGCGGAGCATCTGCGCCGATGTGCTGCGCCACCGCATCGGATTGAGCTACGAAGCCGAAGCCGAAAATGTGACCCAGGAGGATATTATCACGAAGATTCTAAATACGGTGGAAGTTCCATAAGCAGGTTTGAAGGTTTGAGCGGGTTTGATGGTTTGAGGTGGTAACTTTAGGCGTTGAGTGGCCAATGGCCCGGAGGGCCAATATCTTTGTAGAATGACAAATGACCAAGCGTTTTGCGGCCCAGCGGGCCGCTATATAAATTCATTTTTGAGGAGATACCGACCCGCTGGGTCGGGTGCAATTTGGCGCTGGAAAATTCTAGAAAGATATTGGCCCTCTGGGCCATGTGTCACAATTTGAGTTAAGTAACCAAAAAAACACCGTTATTCCTCATTAACTGAAGCCGCTCACAATTCACTACTCACTACTCACAATTCACTACTCACGATCATTCGCCACCTCGCCTCCATATTATCCGTTTTCCTGCTGACTATCAATATGTTGTATAGTCAGAACCCGGAAGAAATCGAACGCTCCACGTTCGAGGTGGATAATATTCTGGAACGCGCCAGGGCCTCCGACAGCGACGCAGAGCGGGAACTGCTCGCTACCCAGACCCTCACCATGGCCCGCAGTCTGCGCTATGACGGTGGCATTATTCGGTCATCGATGGTGTTGGGAGATGTTTGTGCCCGTTCAGGCAGAACGGAACAGGCGCTTCAGTACTACCTGGAAGCGGAAGCCAAGATCATCAACACCGGCAACCGCGCCGCCCAACTGGCTGTTCAGAACGCCCTGGGCGATCTTTTTTTTCAGGAAAAACTATACGTCAATGCCCGCCGCTATTACCGCGAAATATTGGCATTACAGCCCAACGACTACCGGATAAAAGAAAAAATGGGAGACGCCTGCCTGCTGGATATGCGTTTTGACAGTGCTGAATATTTTTACAAAGAACTGATAATCAAATATAAAGAAGAAGGTAATAACCCCAGACTCGTACAGATTTACCAGAAATTGGCCAACGCTTACGACCAGAACGGCGATGCCGGGAAAAGCCTCTACTACTACCTGCCCATCGAAGACCTCGTGGAGCGATTCGGCACCTCGCCGGAACGCGGACTGCTGTATAACAACCTCGGCAGACAATACGCTGCGTTGCGCGACTTCCCGAAAGCCCTGGAATATTTCCGAAAAGCGGAATTGCAGTGCATTTACATCACCTGCGATTATCCCGAGGTGATGTTTGCCAATATGGGCATTGCGCTGCACAATACCGGCGATTCCAAACAGGGCATCGAGTACCTGTTGAAGGCGAAGGGTATCCTCGCAAGTCGCAACGACAAAGCAGCATTGGCCAACCTCGAACACCTCATGGCCACGGTCTATTTCAGCAGCAACGACCTGTACAACGCCCTGAGCCACAACAACGAAGCCATTCGTTTTGCCCGGGAAACCAAACAGTTCACCGTGCTTTCCAGCGCCTACAAAACGGCTGCCGATTTATACCACGACCTCTACGACTTCGAAAAAGCCTTTGAATTTTACCGCGAATACCTTATTATCGTCGATTCGGTGCGGCTGGAAGAACAAAGCCGTTTGCAACGCCTCAATCAGCAACGCACTTTGCTGGCCGCCGCCGAGGGTCAGATCAAATTCCTGATTACCCGGCAAAACATTAAAGACCTCGAACTTGCCCAGGAACGTTTTGAACGCGAACGCCTCGAACTGCTGAACAAAAACCTCGATCTCCAAAGACGCCGCAGCGAAGACGAGGTGCTGCTGTTGCAAAAACAAACAGAGGTGGATCAGGCGCAGCTCCGCGAACAAACCCTGCAGGCACTGCAAGCCCGGCAGGAGCTGCGTCTCGCAGACCAAAACTTAAACGCTGAAAAACAGCAACGCCTGATTGCCGAATTGCGGCAGCAGGAAAAAATTGACAGCGCGCAGGGGCTTGTCCGCGAACGTGAAGTGGAACTGCTGCGCCGCGACAAAGACATTGCCCAACTGGAACTGGACAAGCAGGCTAATTTTCAGCGTTTTGCATACGGACTGGGTAGTTTGCTGCTGGTGATACTCGGATTGCTTGGAGCAGGATGGCTGTTTGCCCGCCGTGCCAGCCGCAGGCTGAAAGGTCAAAACCGGAGAATTCAGGCGCAGAACCGCGAGATCGAGGAAGAACGCCGCAAAAGCGATGTGCTGCTGCGCAATATCCTCCCGGATGAGGTCGCCCAGGAACTTAAAACACATGGTTACGCTACCCCGCACAACTACGAGTCGGCCACCGTATTATTTACCGATTTTGTCAATTTTACCCAGTTGTCCACACAGTTGTCGCCGAAAGAACTCATCGACGAACTCGACACCTGCTTTCTGGCCTTCGATGAAATATGCGAACAGCACGGACTCGAAAAAATCAAGACCATCGGCGACGCTTACATGTGCGCCGGAGGATTGCCCATTCCCAATGACACCCACGCTTCCGATGCGGTGCGCGCCGCCCTTGAAATGTGCGCATGGCTTGAAAAACGCAACCAGGAAAACGCTTTTGCTGTTTTCCGGTACATGCGGGTAGGCATCCACACGGGTCCGGTGGTGGCCGGCGTTATTGGGAAAAATAAATTTGCCTATGATATCTGGGGCGACGCCGTGAATCTCGCCGCCCGCCTCGAAGCCCTGAGCGAACCAAACCGGGTCAACATTTCAGAAGAAACGGCCCGGGCAGTCAAAGGGCAGTTTAAAATGACCTATCGGGGAGAAAAAGAAGTGCATAACAAAGGACTGGTGGGCATGTATTTTGTCGAACAGGAAAATAACTGAAAGTGCCGGCTACCCCGCGTATGACGTGTGCCTGGCGTTATTGTACTTTCGCCCCCGAATTGTATGGAACGAATATTTGATTTTTCCCGACAGATAATAGCAGGACTCGTGCTGGCGCTTTGTGCGCTGGCCTGCGCCCGGCAAGGCGCCCCCACCGGCGGCCCCAAGGACCTCACGCCGCCGAAGTTGGACTCCATCGCCAGTACGCCCAATTTCACCACTCGGTTTGACAAAAAACGCATCGAATTGCACTTCGATGAGTGGATTACCCTCGACGATGCCGCCAACCAGGTGATTATTTCGCCCCCCCTTGCCAAGCGCCCCAAAGTTACCCTCAAAGGAAAAATGGTGCTGGTGGAACTGCCCGAAGCAGAAGTGCTGCGGGAAAATGCCACGTACACCATTAACTTTGGCAAATCTGTCAAAGACCTGCACGAGGGCAATGCCGCGACCGACCTGCGTTTTATTTTCTCCACCGGCGATTTTATCGACAGCCTGTCTACCGGGGGCAGTATCGTGGATGCATATACCGGCGAACCGGTTGAAAATATCACGATCATGTTGTACGACATCCTCACCGACAGCGTGATCCGAAAGGAACGGCCCTATTATTTTTCCAGAACCGACAAGTCCGGGCAGTTCACGTTGGAAAACCTGAAAGCGGGCCGCTATAAAGTGGTGGGTATAGAAGATGCCGACCAAAACCTGAAATGGAGCGGCGAAAACGAGCGCATCGCTTTTATGGATTCCCTGCTCAACGTGAGCGATTCGCTGCGCGGGCCGCTCCGGCTGCGCATTTTCAAAGAGCCGCAGCGTTTCCGGCTGTTCGACCGGAATGTGAGCCGGTACGGACTGGCCAAATTAATTTACACGGCTGCACCCGATTCGGTGCAATTGCGCACGGAACAAGCGGGTTTGCGATTTTTGACCGAAAAATCTCTGGATACCCTGCTGGTCTGGTACGACCTGCCGGACAGCACGTCCTGGCAACTGTTTGCCAACCTGGATACCGTGCAGGTGAAAGCTTTGAACCGGAACGATTTTTTGAAAAAAAATCGCCTCCTCTTTGCCGACGACGCGCCGATAGCAGGGGCGCGCGGCAATACTGCGCGGCGCGGTCAGGCGCCCGCTCCTGCGCCCGCCAGCACCAGTCCGCCCGCCAAAACGATCACACAAAGCCAGTTTAAAACCGCCGACCTGGTGTTTAAAACCCCCACGGCAGATTTTGATACCAGTCGCTGGCTCCTCTCGGTGGATAGTGTGCGCAGCCACAATTTTGCCGTGAACAAAGATTCCATCGCCCCGCGAAAACTGCTGCTCGACGTTCGATGGCTGCCGGGAAAAACATATAACCTGATGCTGCTGCCCGGGGCGGTCACTGATTTTTACGGGACGAGCAATACCGATACGTTGCAGCGCCAGTTCAGCATTCCAACAGAAAAACAACTCGGCGGACTAAACCTCAATGTGGAAGACATGACGCCGGGCAAACAGTATGTGGTGCAATTGCTCAATGGCAGCGTTGTGGAAGAAGAGCGCAGGTTTCTGGCGGAAACGGCCGCTAAAAAATTAGTGTATACCGGATTGCCCACGGCTGCTTACACTATCCTGCTGATCGAAGATGAAAATGGCAATGGCCGCTGGGATACCGGCAACTACTTTAACCACAGACAACCGGAACGTATTTTTACCAAAAAAATGGAAGCCCTGCGCGCCAATTGGGTGATAGAAGCAATTATTTCTACTACTGCCGTTGCTGCGGAGAAAAAACGGAATGAATGATTTTACTACTTTTGCGACCTCGCTGGCGAAACAAAGCAGCGATCGTGGCGTTTATCGCTCTTTAGTTAAAAAATATACAGTCAAACTCAGGACAATCCAAACACATAAAATGGCACAATTTAATTCGGACGTAGCAGCGGTAGATGCACTCGCACAGGCATACAAAGACCTTTCAGCAGAAATAGGCAAAGTAATCGTCGGGCAGGAAGATGTGGTGAGAGCCGTTATCATCTCTCTTTTCTCCAATGGCCACGCATTGCTGGTGGGTGTGCCCGGTTTGGCTAAAACCCTGCTGGTCAGCACCATCGCCGAAGTGCTCGACCTCGACTTCAAACGCATCCAGTTTACACCCGACCTGATGCCATCTGACATCACGGGCAACGAAATCCTCGATGAAGACCGGCGCTTCCGCTTTACCCGCGGACCCGTGTTTGCCAATATCGTTCTGGCGGACGAGATCAACCGTACCCCGCCCAAAACACAGGCAGCCCTGCTGGAAGCGATGCAGGAGCGCTCCGTCACCGTGAGCGGCGTACGACACGCCCTGCCAACGCCGTTTTTTGTACTGGCCACCCAAAATCCGATTGAACAGGAAGGCACCTACCCGCTCCCCGAAGCGCAACTCGACCGCTTTATGTTCAATATTCCACTGACGTATCCCTCTTATGAGCAGGAAGTAGACGTGGTGAAAAGAACAACTACCTCCAGTCAGGCGTCGCTCAACCATATCCTGAGCGCCGAACAAATCATGGAGTTTCAGCAATTGATCCGAAAAATACCCGTGAGCGACCACGTGCTGGAATATGCGGTCGGCCTGGCCTCGAAAACCCGTCCGAATACGCCACGCGCTACCAAGGAAGCCAACAGTTACCTCGCATGGGGCGCCGGCCCGCGGGCCAGCCAATACCTGACATTGGGCGCTAAATGCCATGCGGCCATCAAAGGCAAATACTCGCCCGATATCGAAGACGTACAGGCGATTGCCAACCTCGTGCTGCGCCACCGCATCGTGCGGAACTACAAAGCGGAAGCGGAAGGCGTGACGGAAGAGAATATCATCGAGTCGCTGTTGTAAGTTATAGAACAGGGTTTGATGGTTTGAAAAGGTTTGATGGTTTGATGTGGTACCTAAAAGCCAAGAGTTACCACCTCAAACCATCAAACTTTTCAAACCATCAAACCCTCTACAATAGTTACCACCTCAAACCATCAAACCTTTTCAAAATATCAAACCCCCTACAATCCCTACTTCACCAAATCCGCGACCGGATTATCCTTGCGCATATACGGTTTGAGACTGCTGTAAGGCACCAGCAGCGCCTGCCTGCCATAAGACGGGTGGAACAAGGTGCTGATTTCCAGTCCGTCGCGGCGCAATGTGAACAAGGGAAAACCTTCTTTATCGAGCCATTCGCGGTACTGCGGGTCGCCGGCAAAGGCGGGTAGTTTCGGCGATTCCCGTTTAGCGTAGTCAGCCAGCCAGGTTTTGGCATCAAATCCCTTGTTGAAAAGTTCGACGAATGTGATCGGTTTCCCGGTACGCAGGTCGAAATTGTAGGATACCCCGTCAATAAGTGGATTCCAGGTTTCCGAAAAAGAAAAATAACCGCTGAAAATATTTTCTGTCCAGCAGGCTATTTCAGACCAGGCGCTGGCGCGTTGTGTGCTACGATTGGCAGGCGTGAGCGCTGTTTTTTTCTCGGAAAGCGTTGTTTTACAACGATTTACCCAACCGGTGACCTGCTGGTCGAGCCAGGTATTACACCCTGTACAAGGTGTGCGTGGATACAGGGCATCATAACTCGTGGCATAGTCGGCATATTCGTA
>JALHMA010000180.1 GCA_022844265.1 Saprospiraceae bacterium
GTTTCGGGCGCTTCGCCTTTGGCATTTGTGAAAATTCGACCAAAATATCAACTACTGCCAAACGCGAAGCGCCCGAAACACTAAACACCACACACACTAAACACGATTCACGATTACAGGCCTGAAAAGCCCCTGTCAAAATCAAAAGAGCCGCCAATAGGGATGTCTCTCACCCTCTCACTTCTCTCACGCTCTCACCATCTATAAAAAAGTGCGGGCGGAGGGACTCGAACCCCCATGCCTCGCGGCGCCAGATCCTAAGTCTGGTACGTCTACCAATTTCGCCACGCCCGCATTGAATAAATTTTGTTGCATTGTTGATTTTGGCAGGTAATTTGTCATCTATATGACACAGTCGGTGCAAAAATCGGGAAAATCAAACATTCCTCCAAAAAGGAGCGCAAAAGTAAAGCCTTTTGTTGAAAAACAAAGTAATACTTTACCATAAAACAGTTAACAAGCGCTAAACGCACTTGTATAACCGTTTGTTTGACCTATTTTTGTAAGGCAGAGCGCAAACCAAATCATTAGCAGGGTAATATGGAGCAGGTAAACACAATTACGATCGTGGAAGATACAGTGGATTATACCACGGATGCCCCGGTGCTGGAAGGCGCCGGCGCCGATAATTTTGACGCGATCATCCCCGGTTCGGATGAGGATAAGATTTTGATTCAGCGCGCCTATCGCAATCTGTTGAAGTCGATCAAGACCGATGTGAGCGGGAAAGACCGGGAGGATATTCGCGCCGCATTTGAGCTGGCTGCCGAAGCCCACCATGGGCAGCGCCGCAAAGCCGGCGAACCTTATATCATGCACCCGATTGAAGTTGCCCGCATTTGTGTTGAAGAAATTGGTTTGGGCGCCACGGCGGTTATCTGCGCTTTGCTGCACGACGTGGTGGAAGATACACCCGTGGAAGCGATTGACATCAAAAAACAGTTCGGCGACCGCATCGCCCGTATTGTGGATGGCCTGACCAAACTCGACGGTTTGCACGATAGGGAAAGCCCGCAGGCCGAAAACCTGAGTAAGGTACTGAAAGCGATGCTCTTCGACGTGCGGGTTGTACTCATCAAAATGGCCGACCGACTGCACAACCTGCGCACCATCAAGAGTATGCCCCACCACAAGCAACTCAAAATCGCCGCAGAAACCAGTTATATCTATACGCCGCTGGCACACCGGCTGGGCCTGAATGCCATTAAAACGGAATTGCAGGATACTTGCCTGAAAATCACACAACCGGAGGTTTTTCAGGAAATTGCCTCCAAATTAGCCGACACCAAACGCGCCCGCCAGAAATATATCGATGCCTTCATGAAACCGCTGCTGAGCTCCCTGGAAGAGATGGACTATAAAATGCGCATCACCGGGAGGCCCAAAAGCATTTATTCTATCTGGAATAAAATCAAAAACAAGAATGTCAAGTTTGAAGATATTTATGATCTTTTTGCCCTGCGTATCATTGTAGAAGTACCGCCCGAACAGGAAAAATTTGCCTGCTGGCAGGTGTACTCCATTGTCACGGATCATTACAAACCGGTTCCCGAACGACTGAAAGACTGGATCACCAACCCCAAAGCCAACGGCTACGAGTCGCTACATACCACTGTAGCCGGGCCGGAAGGGCGTTTTGTGGAGGTGCAGATCCGTTCGGAACGTATGGACGAAATCGCCGAACGCGGTTTTGCAGCCCACTGGAAATATAAAGGAGTGAAAAGCATCGCCAATAAAGCCAATACTTTCGACCATTGGCTCGGACAGGTGCGTGAGACCCTGGAAAACCACAATTCGGGTAGCGCAGTCGAATTGCTGGCAGATGTACAAAGCAATCTGTTCACCGACGAGGTGCATGTTTTTACCCCGAAAGGAGAAATGCGCATCATGCCGGAAGGCGCTACCATCCTCGATTTCGCATTCAGCATCCACTCGGATGTGGGTTGCGCCTGCCGCACGGCTAAAGTGAATAACCTGCCCGTTTCGATCCACTACCGCCTGAAAAATGGCGATCAGATTGAAATTATCACGGATAAAAACCAGAAACCGAGTGAAGATTGGCTGAAACACGTCACAACCTCCAAAGCCCGCAACCGGATACGGGTGGCGCTCAAGGAGGAAAAGCGGATGCAGGCTGAATACGGCAAGGAAATCCTGACCCGCAAACTGAATGCCCTGAAAGTGACCGTCGAGGCCAATGCCGACATGCTGGCTAAATACTTCGGCTATCCCAGTCGCCTGGAATTTCTCAGTGCCATTTATCTGGAACAGGTGAATTTGACGGGCCTGGGTCGCAAGTTCAAGGCCGATGGGGCGCATCTGGTTCAAAAAATAGTAGCCAAACTGGCGCCGGAACATGATGCGCCGGAGCAGGTGTCCGATACGCCCATTCGCACGAAAATGCCCGGAAAACCGGAAGTCATTATCAATGACGAACCCGGCAACTATTACCAGTACAGTTTTGCCAATTGCTGCAATCCGGTGCAGGGCGATGATATTTTCGGGTTTGTATTGGTGCAGGGCGGAGTGAAAATCCACCGGTCCAGTTGCCCGAATGCCGATAACATGCTCGCTAACTACGGCCACCGGATTCTGAAAGCCTGGTGGGGCAACACCGTAAAATCCGATTTCCTCGCAGAAATTGTGGTGACGGGCATCGACGACGGGCCGGGTGTCATCAATCGCCTTACGAACCGCATCGCCGATCTGGGTATCAATATCCGCTCATTTTCCATCAGCGGGGAAGGCGGTTACTTTGAAGGCCGCATCTCGCTCGTGGTAGCCAATACCGATCAGCTGCAACGGGCAATTATCGCCCTGCGGGCTTTTGACTGGGTGACGGGGGTGAGCCGGGTGGAATAGAGGCGAGAGAGTGAGAGGGTGAGAAGTGAGAGGCGTCCCGCTTGGCGGCTTTCCGGGTTTTGGCATCTGCTTTTCAGGCCTGTAGTCGTGAGTGGCATCCCGTTAGAAGAATATTGAGTTCTTTCCCCTAACGAGATGCCACTCACGACTCACGATTCACCACTCACGACTACAGGCCTGAAAAGCAGATGCCAAAACCCGGAAAGCCGCCAAGCGGGACGCCTCTCTCACTTCTCACCCTCTCACTCTCTCACTTCTAAAATCCGTAGGATGCCGTCAGCGCCCAGGATGCGTTTTTCAGGCTGCCGAAGAATTCCTCGAAGGTATTTTCATTGCGAATGTCCTGCAGGCTGCGGGAAACGCGCAGATGCAAGCCAATATTACCCAAATCAATACCGCCGCCGAGATGCCAGCCGTAGTCGAAACTTTGCAGGTCGTCTTTATCTATGTCAAAAGTGATTGGATTGCCCTGGCTGTCCTTGAATGTTCCTTCTGCCGTGGCTAGCAGTCCGGCATGAACGCCTGCGTGGAGGTTGATAATGGCGAGGTTAAACTCCAAAGAAAGCGGGATTTCAAAGTAACTGAGTTTCAGGTCGGAGGTATTGCCGCCGATAAGATCAAATTCAGCGCCTTTTGTCGTAAAAAGTAATTCCGGTCGAAGGGACAGGCGTGCGCCACCCAGGGGGATTTTGGCAAAAGCGCCACCGGTAAACCCGATGCGCGATTTTCTGTCTTCCGCATTGGCGTCGTCATACAGATTGGAGCCGGATACGCCTAATTTTAAGCCGAACCGAATGCCACCCTCGGTCAATTGTGCCTGCAGATGAGGAAAAACACCCAGTAAAAGGATGGCCGTAAACAGGAAATGTTTCAGTGTTTTCATAAATAAGTCTGGTTTTGAAATGAAAAGGCTGCCTCGGGGTATTCTACTTACTATACAAATGTATCGGATTTATGTGAAAGTTGTGATTATCAAAACTGATAACCAATAATTAATAACGGATAAGTAGGCGTGCAAAATTAGTTTTGGCTAAATTTTTTGTAAATGCTTGATTATGAACACTGATAACCAATAACCGATAACCATTAATTAAAAAGAGGCCGGACAGGATTCCTGCCGACCTCTTATCACTTGTTCATACTGTATTTATGCTAGTTCGTCTGTTTCAGACGCTTCTTCCTCAGGGGTAATTTCCGTCGTTTCCTGTTTCTCTTTGTGTCCTCCTCCTGAAGGATGCCCGGTGAAATGTTTGAGCATGATAATTTCTCTTTGCGTCAGTTCCCGGAAGGCGCCGCGGGGCAGTTCTTTCTTGGTCAGACCGGCGAAATAAAAGCGGTCTAATTTGAAAATCTCGTAACCCAGGTGTTCGAATAAACGGCGGACAATCCGGTTGCGTCCCGAAGATATTTCCAGTTCAACAATGTCGCGCTCGGGGTGGTCTTCCGAAAAACGAATCCAGTTGACTTCCATCAGGCCGTCTTCCAGTTCCACGCCGCGTTCGAGGTGTTCAAAATCGGCTTGTGTAAGCGGGCGACGAAGACCGACGCGGTACTGCTTCTGCACGGCATGGCTGGGGTGCGATAATTTCTGCGCCAGGTCCCCATCATTGGTGATGAGGATCAGGCCTGTCGTATCGCGGTCGAGCCGGCCTACAGGGTAAAGGCGTTCCGGGAAATGTGGATCTACAATGTCGAGCACTGTATTGCGCCCGCGATCGTCTTCCGTTGTGGTGATGACGTTTTTGGGTTTATTCAGCAGTACATATACGAGGCGCTCCTGAACGGTGGCCGATTTGCCATCACACAGCACCACATCGCCTGCCTGAATGCGGTAGTAGGGTTCTTTTTTTACTTCACCATTGACGGTGACCAAACCCTGTTCTACAAATTCGACGGCTTTGCGACGGGAAGAAAGCCCGCAATGCGCCAGGTATTTATTCAGCGGCATACCTTCTCCCGATGGAAGACTGGGTTTTGGCTGAGGCTCTATGTAAAATTCTTCTTTCTTGCGGAATGGTTTTTTACCGAATGGTTTTTTGTTAAAACCACCGCCGCCGCCTCTGTTGTTGTTGAAGGGACGACGATCTCCGCCGCCTTCGCGGTTCTGGTAAGGGCGGTCGGTTCCCTGACTGCGATCCTGCCATGGCTTGCGTTCGCCACCGCCTTCGCGGTTCTGGTAAGGACGGTCAGTTCCCTGACTGCGATCCTGCCATGGTTTGCGTTCGCCACCGCCTTCGCGGTTCTGGTAAGGACGGTCAGTTCCCTGACTGCGATCCTGCCATGGTTTGCGTTCGCCACCGCCTTCGCGGTTCTGGTAAGGACGGTCAGTTCCCTGACTGCGGTCCTGCCATGGTTTGCGTTCGCCGCCGCCTTCGCGGTTCTGGTAAGGGCGGTCAGTTCCCTGACTGCGATCCTGCCATGGTTTGCGTTCGCCACCGCCTTCGCGGTTCTGGTAAGGGCGGTCAGTTCCCTGACTGCGATCCTGCCATGGTTTGCGTTCGCCGCCGCCTTCGCGGTTCTGGTAAGGACGGTCGGTTCCCTGACTGCGGTCCTGCCATGGTTTGCGTTCGCCGCCGCCTTCGCGGTTCTGGTAAGGACGGTCGGTTCCCTGACTGCGGTCCTGCCATGGTTTGCGTTCGAACCCGCCTTCGCGGTTCTGGTAAGGACGGTCGGTTCCCTGACTGCGATCCTGCCACGGTTTGCGTTCAAACCCGCCTTCGTTGCGGTCGCTTCCCTGGTTTCGGTCTTGCCATGGCTTACGCTCCTGGCTTCTTTCGCGATCTTCAAAAGGGTTTTTTCTTTCGGTTTTTTCGTCCTGGTTTTCTGATTCATCATTTGGACGATAAAGTTTCGGACGCTCTTGCAGCGAGAAACCTGTGTCCGGCTTGTGGATGCGCGGACGGCGTTTTTTTTCTTCCATCGGAATGGCTGTAAATAGTGAGAGACTTAATGGTTTTGGTTGCAAAGTTCCGGCTTTTCAGCGGGAAACCCTGAATTCTTTGAACATTAATTTACGGCTGGTATTGCATCTGCCCGTTTTTTTAAATGAACGTATGTAAAAACTGTCATTTGCAGAAAATGTTTTTGCAAAAACGGGATTAACAAAGTATAACTCCGGCAATTATTTCCGCGTCCTGATCTTCTGCGACACAAAAAGTCCTATTTCACGCCCCGTTTTGAGGCCGGCCTGGTTGCCGTGCCGGTAGTGTATACCACCGTAAAGGCGGCTGATTCCAACCTGTTCGGAGGCTTCCCGAAATGAATTAAAGTGGCGGGGCGGAATACCGAATTCCATTTCCGTGCTGTCAGAAAAAGCAAACGTTTCACCGTATAAATTGCTCAATACCGCAGCAGCGGCGGAAGAGATGGTGCTGTGCCCGCTGGTATGTTCGGGGAACGGCGGCGTCTGGATCAGCGGTCGCCATTCGGGATCGATATATTTGTTGATATACGATTCCGGGCGAATCAGGTTGTACACGTATTTGGTATGCCAGCAGGAAATGAATGCGTCGGTCAGCGCGCAGGCTACTTTGACATAAGCCTCCGTGGATTGCATGATGCCCGAATTGGCTTTCCGGTTGGCATGGGAAGCGATATTCATCCAGTGCCCGCCGGGACTTATTTTCTTTTTGCCAAACATAAAGTGACCGCTCACCTCCAGTGCAAACGGATTATCGTCCCAGTACCAGGCAGTAGAGTCCTGCCAGGGCGTCAGGTTTTTAACAATATCGTGTACTTCGAGGGCTTGATTGTAAAATTCGCTGCCTTTTTTATCGCTGAAAGGCACCGGCGGCTCAGCCAGAAACTGCGCGGCAGAATCCATTACCCATGGGCGTATTTTGGGCCAGTGCGGCTCCAGCGCGTCGGCGTACATGGGCGGCGTGGGCGTCCAGCGAGCGGGCGACTCGGACTGGATCGTAAACTTGGGCATACTGCGCGTTTGGGCGTAGTTGTCCTTCTTAGACCAGGCGAGGATGTGTTTTGCCACCGCATCGCCATAAGCCATCGAGCGTTCATACACCTCCGGGGGCATATTCATCTGGTTAAAATCCTCAAAAATGGATTCTTTCAATTCCTGGATGTCGCCTTCCGAAAAAACGAGTTGTTTGCCCACCGTGAGCATGGCATTGACACTCGCCAACGGGAAGCAGTATTCTTTGCCCGCTTCCGGTTGCGGTCCCGGCGTCAGTTCATTGAGTTGGCCTGCCAGGCTCCGGTATTCGGGATAACCCGGTAACAGCGCTTCGTAGGCTGCTATGGATGAATAAGCATAGATGCGCGCGGAAACAGGCGGCGGAAAAATGTCGTGCCGAATGATATCGGTAATACGGCGCACGCCTTTGTGGATAAATTCCGGGTTCTGGGCTTTGGCCTGGTAATCTTTGCTGTATTGTTTGCAACCCGAAAAGGTGCTGAGAAGCAAAATTGCCGAAACAAAAATGCTAAAAGGAAGAAAACGTTTCATCATTATATTGCTGCCTTGCGGCCATTTGTCGAGGCAAAAGTAGAAGGATTTTGATGGAGTACAGCCTGGCGTTTATGAAGCAATGGTGATTTTTGTCAGATTTTAAGGTGATCTTAAGGGATGTGGTTCTTTGAACACGGATTTTTTTTACCACATAAGACACATAGTTAAAAACACATAGATCACATAACACTACGGATTTTAAGGATCGATAATCCGTTGTTATGTGATCTATGTGTTTTTAACTATGTGTCTTATGTGGTAAAAAAAAACCTGTGTTCAATAAAATAATCACAAACAATCCCAATCATACAGCACCTTCGAAAAGTCTCTTGCCACCAAATCCTTTTCCCGGATAAAAAAGTGGCCCACGCCCATGTCGCCCCACATGAGGTCCATCCCTTCGTCGGAATCGAGTTGGAACAGGAGTAGCATGGGGTCGTCGGCGCGGCGCGGATCGTCCTGGGTGAAATAGGCGTAACCGCCGATTTTGTGTCCCTGCGGGCGCACGGCTTTTCCAAATTCGTCCATCACCTGCCATTCCTGCTCGCCGAATTGCTGGAAAAAATCGCCGCCGAAATGCTGGTGAAAGCGGTAGTCTTGCATACCGGCTACTTCTTCGGCCAGTTCAAAACGAAGCGGATAGGATTCTTCCGGATGGTGCGGCAACAGCTCGTCGTAGTCGCGCAAGGCCGGAGGCGATGTTTGCAATTCCGCCTTGTTTTGCAGCACTTCCGGGTGAAACAGCACCCGGAAGGTATCGGGGTTTTCGCCGTCATCGAAGTCCATGCCGTAGAGGTCGTCGTCGTTGATAAAAAATTGCAGGATACCTTTTTCAGGAAAAGGGGCCAGCGCGGGCGCTTCTGCAAAATTGATCTGGGCGAGAAAAAACAACTCTTTGCCTTCGGGCGTACAGGGCCATGCCGCTCCTTTGGGCAGGTAGGGCTGTCCGCCGACTTTACTTTGCCACAGCGCGGGCGAACCGGCATGGCCGGCTTTTACGCGGATAAAAGGCTGGGTTGTTTCGAGCAATTTTTCCCGAAACGGCTCCATGCGGGCGGGGAGTTGTAGTGATTTGGACATGAATTGGGTGTTTTAGTGTTTTGGTGTTTTTGGGCGGTCATTGTTCCATTACTTTCCGTTTCAGCACGAAATGTTTGCCTAGGTACACTTTTCGCACCATTTCGTCGGCAGCCAGTTCTTCTGCCGTACCGGCCTTCAAAATAGCGCCTTCAAACATCAGGTAAGCCCGGTCGGTAATACTCAGGGTTTCCTGCACATTGTGGTCGGTGATCAGGATGCCGATATTTTTGGTTTTCAACTTGGCTACAATCGACTGAATATCTTCCACTGCAATCGGGTCGATGCCTGCAAAAGGTTCGTCGAGCAGGATAAACTTGGGGTCGGTAGCCAGCGCCCGCGCAATCTCGGTCCGGCGGCGTTCTCCCCCCGAAAGGGTGTCTCCATGGCTTTTACGCACGCGGTGGAGGTTGAACTCATCAATCAGTAATTCTAGTTTTTCCGATTGTTGGGCCTTGGTGAGGCGGGTCATTTCCAGCACGGCGCGGATGTTATCCTCCACCGACAGTTTGCGAAAAACGCTCGGCTCCTGCGGCAGATAGCCGAGGCCTTCCTGTGCGCGGCGATACATCGGCAAAGATGTAATATCCTCATTATCAAGGTAAACCTTGCCGCTGGTGGGTTGAATAAATCCAACCGTCATATAAAACGAGGTGGTTTTACCGGCTCCGTTCGGTCCCAGCAATCCTACAATTTCGCCTTGTTTCACATCGAATGACACGCCGCGAACTACCGTGCGCTTGCCATAAACCTTAATGATATTTTCTGCTCGAAGAACCATGTGGTGAGTAGTGAGTCGTGAGTAGTGAGTGGTGAGTGGTGAATAGTGAGTGGTGAATAGTGAGTAGTGAACGTTACCGGTCACTGTGAGCAATTGTACACTCACTACTCACAATTCACTACTCACTATTCACGACTCACTACTCACGCCAACAATGTCTTTACAATATCCGAAATGGCTCGGCCATCGGCTTTGCCGGCGAGTTGTTTGTTTGCTGCGCCCATGACCTTGCCCATGTCTTTTGCGCTGACGGCGCCCGTTTCTGCGACGATCTGTTTCAGAATCGCTTCCAGTTCAGCGCCTTCGATCATGGCGGGCAGGTATCGTTTGATGACCTCGATTTCCTCCATCTCTTTTTGGGCGAGTTCCGCGCGGTCGTTTTTGGTAAAAATATCGAGCGATTCCTGGCGGGTTTTGACTAATTTCTGAAGCAGTTGCACTTCGCGGGTTTCATCGAGCCCCTGACCGCTACCATCCGTTTTGACCAATAAAATAGCGCTTTTGATGGCGCGGATACCGCGCAACGCAATGTCGTCTTTGGCACGCATGGCCGTTTTGAGGTCTTCGTTGATTTTTTCTTCTAATGACATGTTCTGTTATGTTGTACCGGCTGCTTTAGCTGCCGGATTATTTGTAAGTAAATGGCAAAATTCAATGTAAATGCTTGATTATCAACACAGATAACCAATAACTAATAACGGATAACTACATTATATCCAAACAAACGTTTTTCCTTCACTAAACGCGCCACTTCATCGGGCACTTTTTCTTCCCAACCGGGTATTCCCTCCTGAATCATTTTCAGTACTTCCTTGTGGTAAATGCCCAGAATGTTGGGGTTAAAGTGTTGAATATCAACAATGTTTTTGTTTTCCAGGAGGTAATCGTACAAAAAATGAATGTTTTCCGGCGCTTGCAGGTTTCGAGCGGTAATCAGTTCATTGCTGTCCTGCTCGCGGGCCGGGTAGATGTAGAAACGGACTTTGCGCGGGAATAGTTCTCCAAAGGCGCCCAGCAGGTTGTCGGGGTTGTGTTCGCAGGTCTCCCGGATGATGTTCTGGAGTTTCCGAACGCCCATTGTCAGGCCGATGCGTTGCACTTTATAGTCGTCAAAGTAAGCGATTAATTTTTTGTGCTGTACACAATTGGAAATAATGACCGTTTCCTGCAGTGCGCAAAGCAAATCGGCGCGATCTATAAAATCGCGTTCATACTGGTCGCCGCTTGCCCGCAGGTTGTCCAGCGATATTTCCGCCATGAAAAAACTTTGTTCCGGGTTTACATCCGGCTCTGAACGGAACTGCTCGTAAGCATTTTTTATCATGTCCTGCTGCACCAGCGTCGGCGGGCGGTAGCTGCCGCGCGCAATCAGGATGGATTTTTTGTACAAAAATTCTCCGGCGTGCAGGTTGCGTTTATCGGGGCCGAAAATCGCCACATTGCTCAAACCGTTTTTGACCATCCACAGCGACACCAGCCGGTTGTCGAGGTCTCGGAAATCGGGGCCTTCCAGCCGGATCATATCGATGGCAATACGTCCGTGCAGGTTGTCCATCAGCGACTGGATCAGCGTCTCCGGCTCCCGGTGAAACCGGTGGCAGGCATAAATCATGTTGACGCCTAATATTCCCACGGCCTGTTGCTGGAGCCGGTTGTCATTGTCGAGCAGCCTGACGTGGAGCACCAGGTCATTCGGGGCCGTATGTGCTTTCAATTGGAAACGAAGTCCCAGCCAGCCGTCGCCTTTGATGGTTTTTTGGAAATTGATCGCAGCTACGGTATCAGCAAACGCAAAAAATGTCTGATCGGGGCGCTGCGTCCGCAGGCGGTTTTCCATCAGGGCGTATTCGTGGTCGAGCATTTTATACAGCCGCGATTCGCAGACATATCGACCGCTGCCCTTGGCTTCTGCTCCGTAAATCTCATCGGACACCGTTTTGTCGTAAGCGCTCATTGTTTTAGCAATGGTACCGGCCGCTGCTCCCACCTGGAAGAAATGCCGCGCAACTTCCTGCCCTGCACCAATTTCGGCGAAGGCCCCGTATATCTGGTCGTCGAGGTTGATTTCCAATGCTTTTTGCTCCGTTTCGAGTACGCGCATGATTTAGAGGTGAGAAAGTGAGAGGGTGAGAGAGTGAGA
>JALHMA010000181.1 GCA_022844265.1 Saprospiraceae bacterium
CCATTTCAGGGATCAACTGGGTTTTAATAAAATTTAAAAATTCGGGAGCGCCACCTGTCACTGAACTGATTTCAGTGGGCGTGTAATCTATACTCCGGTTCTTCCCATACCCTATACCGACCACCAATACCTGCTCAAACGCATTTTTATCCGCAATTTCTTTGCATTGGTTCGATACAAAATCAAAATCCTCTTCCCCATCCAACACATAGATCGTGGCGTATTTTCTGACGCCTGGATCGTAATTGGCCGGCAACCCGACTGCTATATCGTAGGTTGCTCCATTTGCGGTGGATTGAATGGAAAATTTCCTGGTTAATTCGGGGTTGAAGAGTTCTTTCTTACACGACCCCAGGAAGGACAACAGCACGATCGCAATAGCGATGGCCGGGATGTTTTTGAACAGCATGGATTTGTTTTTCGCACTCATTTCGTTTTGCTTTTTATTGTGTTTGTCGAAATTGACACTGCAAAGGTGGAGCAGTAAAAAGCGCGAAAAAGGACAAGGAGATGTCAGATACGGACAAACTAAAACAGGACCAGGCGACCAACAGGAAATCGACTATATTGAAGCACGCGATGGCAAGATGTGGACTTGTATGGCGTATTGACAATCAAGTAAAGAATAACCTGACGACATCGGGACTGCAGGTGTCCGGCTGCGTTTTGGAAAAATCGTAGACCTTGTTGACAAAAAGTTTGTTGGCCTCGTTGATACTGCCGTACCGCCGGCGTTCCGCCGGGCTCAGGTTTTGCTTTTTTGTTTCCAGGGTTTTTTCCAGGGCACCGAGGGATTGATCGATAATAGGTTCTTTTGACCGGCGTTTAGGTTCCCGACCTAAATGAATAGGTTGTACCACCTATCCGAATAGGTCGCACACCTATGTTAATAGGTTCGGGAGCCAAACGAATAGGTTGGAAGACCTATTCGGATAGGTGGTACAACCTATTCGTTTAGGTCGCATACCTATGCTAATAGGTTCGGGAGCCAAACGAATAGGTTGGAGGACGTATTCGGATAGGTGGCGGATAGATTCGTTTGGGTGTCGGACGTATTTGCCGGTCAAGGGGACGTATTTGGGGGGTATGGGTAAGGTATTGGATGGTCAGCAAGATGCGGATGAAGGTGTGGGGGAGGTATTGGGGGCGCAAGGCCCAGGGCAAACGCATATAAATTCAGAAGTTTATTCGCGAAATACCAAATTTTAATGATTTAAGATTTTTGATTTCCATCAAAACGCTTGGGTTTTGATGGAAACAAAGAATCAATATTGATAACAGTTCGCAAAACATCGGGCTTCATCAGATTTTACCCTTTTACGTACATCAAAAATCGTACATCACAATCGTAAATCTTAAATCAGCTCCTCTATGCTGAGATTTGATGCGTTTGCCCTGGGGATGGAGGGTTTTGGCGGGGGAGAATGGGAGGAGTTTCAATGGTGTGGTTACTTAATTCTGACGTTTGTGAATTCTGCATTGCCATGACCAAAGAGATTTACTTGAAACATGGCCACCCTGGACACTTTAATAGCGCCCACATCAAACTGAATACTTCCTTTTACAGGCGTACCATAAATTATTTTTGCGCCCACATAGCCGCTTCCCTGATTATTGCCGATTGTTACATAGTTGCTATAAAAACCGTTGCCGTCCTGATCTATTAATTCGCCTTGGCGTGCATCTATGCGCGTTTCTCTGATGGAAGGAGAAGCCGTCATGTTCTCCAGTGTGTAATAAATCGTAAACGTATTGGTTCGTTGTTCGCAACGGTCAATCGCCAATCGAATTCCGGCAATCGTTTTTTCCGCCAGCGGGGATGCCGTGGAAACAGGGACTCCGCTTGCCGGCGACGTCCCGCTTTGGGTGCCGCCATTCCCACTGCCGGCACAATCCAATTTCAAATCTTTGTAAAACACCTTAGCGCCCGTCAATTCGAGTATATCCGTTTTTTTGCAATTCCCTTTCTTCACCTCTATCCGGGCGGTGTTGGCAGGAAAATTCGGATTAGGCACGATATCGAGGGAATAATTGCCCCCTGCATCTGTCTCTACGGTACGTACTACATCCGCGATTTTAACTTCCACCAATGCCTTCTCCACATCGTGGCCTTCTGCGTCGTTTACTTCACCCGTAATTAAGATAGTGGGATCTTTTGGAGACGGCATTTTGAAAAGACTAATCCGAAAGGTATTGTTTTTGGTTTCTGCGGAAACGTTTACCTGACCGGTCTGAAACTGATACCCGTCCTTCATTACATGAAAATCAATCTGACCAACTGGTACGTTTTCAAATTTCACACGGCCATCGCCGCCGGTGGGTTTGGTATCGTAACCCGCCTGTTTGATAGAAACCATAGCGCCAGGTATCGTCTTGTGCGTTTCATCGTCTTCGATGGTAAACCAGGTCGGCACTAAACTTTGGGAAAAGAGGGCGGAGGAAAATCCAATAAGCAGCGACAAAAGCAGGCTTTTCATACGGAATAAAGTGGCTATAGTTAGGTTAACGGTATATTTTAAAAAAGCGATCGTGCGGATCATTTACGCGCACCCTGAATACATGGGGATAACCTTTTATGGAAAGGGTAATTTCTTCTACATTGTTCACGCGAAAAGGCAGCCTGAATTGACCGTCGGAATCTGTTCGAACGATCGGCGTGCCCGGGCAGTTGACACAACGTACTTCAATCCCTTCCACAGCCTTTTCATCCTGATCTACCACTTTCCCTGTTACCTCGTCGGCAACAAAGGTGTCTGTCGTTTTCTCTGAAACAGAAATGGAAGGGTTGGAGGACCGGCCAGGGTCGGATGTAGCAGGCTTGGGGGAATATAATTCCCGCCGGTCTGGTTGCTCCTTTGGAGCGTCTCTTTGGTCTGCTGCTGCTGGTTGGGTCTCAGGTACAGGTACTTCTGCCGTATCTTTCTCTGGGAAAATTTTATCCCAGTTATTAAAAACACTTGTTGCAAGTATCCCGAGCAGCCCAATAACCGCGACCCAGATTGCTACAGCATTATTGTTTTTTGATTCGCTCATCGTGGTCTATTAAAATAGGCCCTGCAAGATAGTACGGGTCGGGTCAAATTTCCATGCAAAAAAACAATCTGTGTAAATCTGTATAACTGTGGTTGTAGATGAATTTTACAAGTTAATTAGTCGCAGACTCGCAGGCTTATCCGGAGCATGCATTGCAGCTCATCCACCGGAGTATTATTATGAGTGGTTGGCGTGGGGAATAAAAGAAGCAGGCACGCCATTTCGAGTAGAAGAGACGAGTCCATTCCATACTTTATACGACAACGACACCTTGAGATAATAACCCTTCCATTACTTTGGAGATACGGATTCCTTCATTTTTAGAGAGTGGTGGTCTACCCAAAACTTCCTGGGGTCTACCGCCGGCATGGTGTAGCGCGAATAATTTACCGGATTGATCAAATACAGGGGAACCGGAAGACCCTTCCTGTGTGTCTGTTAAATAATGTACCAATCGATCATCAAAATCCGACACTTGATTCCGGACAAATCCGACTCTTTTTCTATTGCCTAGTGGATGCTGGATAATAAAGGCAGATGACTGCGGTTGGGGAGCGACGCTTTCGGTAAGTTTAATGATTGGCCAGGCATCATCCATCGGCTCACTTACCTTAATAACAGCCCAATCATCCACTCTACTGGATACGATAGTAGTGATATCACACTGTATTGGCTTGGCCGCAATATCTCCCCCCAGACCATCGTCTTCATACATAAATTCAGCCCTGACAGCGGTTGCCGGTACTCCATCCGAAATTCTGTGCAATACATGCCAGTTTGTCAACAAAAGATCCGGTCCGATCCGGAAACCTGTCCCATATTGGCCCCTACCATAGACTTCTACCACCAAACGGCAGACAGAAGGGGACAAATCTTTCATTTTTCGCAATGTTTCGACCAGTTGCAGGATTTTGCCGGTTTCCAGGGTCAAGTCGTCCCGATAGAGCAGGGCTTCCGGCTCGGTGATATCGTCTGTACCTTTGATGAAATTAGGTTTTCCGTTGTCTCCTCTTGGTTCGGCAGCCGTAATGACCGGTTTATCCGATAGCAATTGCTCTAAAAACGCTATAGCTGGGCTCCCGGTGCTGAGCCGGTCGAAAACGTCCTGAACCATTTTTCTGGTAAGGCCATGGATAGCTGAATAGTTTAAAATTTCCACCCAAACGAGGTATACAGCTTGATCTGTAAATATTTGCGACGTATCGACTCCACTTTTTTCTGCCGCCAGTACAGTGTTTTTTACGGTTGGGCTCACTTGGCATAGGGTAACATGAAGTTGCTGGGCCTCTTTTTTAGACCATGGGTAGGGAAACTCATCGAGAATATTTGCCATATTACTTATAATTTATAATTGTCAGGAAAGCCCATCATTCTTCTGCACAACATTTCCAAAGGATCCGGGCCGAACAAATAAAGAATTATGCTGACCAGTTCATCCTTTTCGTTGCTGTTGGCAAGGAACTTCAGTGTATTCGAAAAGGTGAAAAAATTGTTTTGCTTCTTTAATTCGAGCTCAACATCCATTCGGATCGAAGCAGTATCGGGTGTCATGCGACCATCTTCTATTCCTTCGTTCAAAAACCGGAACAAGCGTATTTTTCTTTTCTCGTTTAATGGAGGGGTCTTCGATTCCGGGTTGTTTCTAAGTACTTTTTTCAAAAAGCAGTCGATGGAATCTTCTTCATATCCGTCGACGAAAACACCCAACTCCACACCTCGGAATGCTGCAAGACTTGCCAGAATGGATGTCACTAAAGGATCTATTTCTTCTTTTTTGTGTACGGCCAGGTTGGCAAAATCAGATAAAACAAAACTTGTTGTAGCGTATCGCCACCTGAGCCAGCTCTGTATGGCTAGCAAATATGCCGTTTGTTTATAATCAGGCGCCTTACCCAAATTTTCTTCAGGAGAAGCCTCGCTGCCCTGTGCTTCGAAGAGTAATTTATTGTCTTCCAATAAGGTTTTTAAATCCCTGGCTTTCAGGTCGAATTGAGGGAGTGAATCAGAGCGATTTTTGGATGATGCATTCACATAACTTTCAAGGACTGCCCGATCCTCTTTATTGATTGGCAATCTCAATGATGAAGAAACAGTGGATTCAAGAACTGAACCTTCTGAAAGCGTTTCCGTAAGGAATGGAGATATTACGTCTTTAGAGCCGATTATACTTTTTACCAAACTGTTGTTTGGATCGATGTTCTTAAACATATGAACAAGGTCGATCTCGGAGTCTATATTGACTGTAAAACGTATTCTTGCAGCATGCAATGCCAGTGTTTCTATATCCACAACCTGTTTATCTTTCCAATCAATTAAGTCGATCGAGGAAAGAATTTGATCCGCTAAAAAAATATTGCCCGTCTGGACTTCGAGGAAGGCCCTGAAAATATTTTGATTTCTGGCAACGGAAGCGATCGTAGGTTGACTATTGGAAAGCATTTCGATTGCCTGATTAATATCATCCTCTATCCAATACATCCACCAGGCATCGTATAATAAAAGAGGGCTGTTATCACTTCTTTCGCTGCGTTGTTTAAGAATTTCGGAAACACCTTTAAAGTGTCCTCTTCCCAAAAGATCCTTAATCTGTTTGACAGATTGAATTTCCCATATCTTTATATCGTCCTGCTGCTCGCCGATCACATGGCCGATCTGACCCTGCAGCCAACTACGCTCGGCATGTGCTACATCAGGCAGGTCTTTATCCGCATATTTAAGCAGCGGCGCACATTCCGTCATCCAGTATTTTTTCGCTTCTTCCAGTCTGCCCGAACGAAGCAAATGATAGATCAATTCGGCGCGGCATTCAAAATTGTCAAGATTCTTTTTGATGTAATAGTCGACGGCTTTCCGGTCAATTTCTTTTACCAAATTAACATCTTCCGCTTCAAGCAATTTTATGGTTGCCATTCTTAATTCGGGCCTTAACTGAAGGGAGTCAGGTTGACTTGAAATAATCATATTGGAGCTCAATAATGTTTCGTTTTCACCGATAAGCCCCATTTCTCTTGATAACCCTTCAAATATTTCTTCAGCAGTCATTTCGGTCGAGATGCCTTCCATTAGGATTTCCTGTATGATTTCTACCGAAATCTTTCGCAGCACCAATGCTTTCCGACATACCGGTTTTAATTTGACATCCACGACTCGGTCCAGGATACGTTGGTACAAATATCCTTCTATGAGAATTTCAGGGAGCGAAGTCGGCAGGTCCTCTAACTTATTACCTGAATCGACATAATGAATAGCGAGTTTTAAAACAAGTGGAATGCCGCGAGAAATTCTTACTACTTCATCTACAACCCTTTTTTTAACAATTTTATGTTCAGCCAACAGGCCTTTGGCATCCGCAGGCTCCATCCCTTTTAATTTAATAGATTCTGCCGCCTTATTATTAATGGATAAGGAAGGTACCAGCGCTCTCCCACTGACGATGATCTTTAGGTGATGGTACTTATCCATAATGAGCTCCAGTGTCCTCCATATTTCCGTGTATTGTTTTATGTGCTGGGCAACCTCAAATCCATCCAGGACGAGCAATGCTGGTGGAAATCCATCCAGCACCTTTGCAAACACATCACCCAAATTCGCGGCCATCTCTTCCCATTTTACCGAGGAGTCGGGAGGAGTGAAGCCTTCCGTTTGAATAGATACCTGTTCGGAAAGTGCATTCAGCACCGATTTGGCGTCATCCGGCGCAATATCAGCCCTGTCGAAGTCGAGCCATAATATGGGTGTGTTATTCGGAAGCGACAAAGCAAAATGGCTGATAAGGGTGGATTTTCCAATGCCTCCAATCCCGTTGATCATCAGTGGCACATTGTCATTGCTCAAGTACCAATCTCTCAGTTCTTTCAATTCTTTTTTGCGCCCTTTAAAATCGAAGCCACTTAGCGTAGCCAGTCTACTCCTGATTCTTTTTCTTTCCAACGCCCTGTTGACTTCAGCCGAACTGGGGAGTTTGTCATCGAGTGAGGCAAACCAGCGCACCGCTTGCAGCCAGAAGGGAAGTTCCTTTTCATCCATCTCATCCATATTATAAGGACCCCCTTTCAAAATACGATCAATCACTTTTTGGCCGAAGGTGTTTCCAGTTTGCCTCACTTGAATTTTCGTCAGTTCGGTTTTGGCAGTCGACTGGAGTATTGCCGTCCGGTCTGAAGGTTTCAACACCCAATGTGGAGAAGTGGAGTCAATGACATGAGGCTTTAATACTTTTTGCTCTTCTTCTGACAAAGAGGATTTATCCATATTCCAACTTAGTGCAGCCTCCATATGAATACCCTTCCATTGGGGTTGTGGTTCGGGCTTGAAAATTTCTGTCTCGATTTTCCGAATATCCGTGATATTATAAAATTTAGTTATCTCTTGCCAGCAATCCGAATTTCGCAATTGTTCCAGGATTTCAGTTAACTTCAATCCCTTATTGAACAATGGTGGGCTTGTAGAGCGTGTCAAATGAATAGCAATTAGTTTGCCGTTTCTTGCATTGAAAACCGGACTTCCGGAGGAGCCGAAACTTGTATCCGCATCATAACAGATCCATTGTGCTTGTACTTCTTTAATTTCTCCGAAGCTAAAAAATGAGCCTTTTTTTGTTCCATTGTATTGTACAATAAAAACGGGGTCTCCTACAGTATTATCTTCCATTTCTAAAACCATCCTATGACCTTTTTCCAAAGGAGTTTTCAGCCTGAAAAGCGATATTCCTGCGATTTTTGAGGTTGAAAGAGGAACATGGTATACAGGCGTCGCTTCAACAGGTTTTGTCAGGTCATCATAGAGAAAGCATGAATAAATTACATTTTCTGCCTGCTTCTGCCTCTCGAGGAAGTTAGGGATTGCCACCAGGTCATTGGTCAGCAGCAACCCTGAGGATTCCTCACCGCCTTCAACCCTAACGAGAATCAGGTTGCGGAGGGCTGTGGTGAACGTATCCAGGAAAAGGCCGGATTCTATCAATTTTTCTTTTATACCGAGAATCATGAGGCTTTTCTTAAGATTTCATCTAATTTCAGTGTCAATATTTCGTGAATCCGTTCAAGTCGGGAATGACCTATGATACCTTCCGGTGGATTTTGAGATTGTTCGATTATTTCGCCGGCCACTGCTTTTAAATCCTGCTCCAATATTGTGATTTTTTGAAAAGCCGCCCAGTCCTTCAAAAAATCTTCAACATGGTTTTGTTGTATATCGTTTTCATTGGCTTTTACTTCCGTCCACATGTGTGATTTCCATTTGGTAGGAGTAGTGGGCTCCGCATAATTGATCAGCATTAAACGAAAGAACTTGCTGAAGGAGGAATCCTGCAGAAAGAGTGTGAATTGCTCAAAAAACATCCGTATTCTCGTATCGAGTATGGGGCCTCCATTAATATAACCAAGATCATCCGCTACTATCCATATTTTTTTATTTTGGGCAGTTGCAAGTTCCTTCATTTTAATACACACCGCCTTGTACCAGGCTTCATCGGTAGAGAGTTGTTGCGGTATTTTGTCAGAGCCTGCTCCAAGAGCGCTGAAAATATTTTCAATTGCCTCCTGGAGGGTGGTAATGATTCCATCATATAAATAAACGACCTCAGCCCCTTTATCCCTGGCAATAGATTGCAGTATATAGCGGCAATGGGATTTCCCACTTTTAGGATCGCCACGAACAAGCAATGCCTTGGCTGCTATATCTGAAGTACTGTTCTTAATGGCCTGCCTGTGTTTATCGCAGTCCAATATAAAAATGTCGGTATTGAAAATTTTTATCTCATAAGAAGGCCGGGCTGTTTCAATCGCTATGATTACATTCAAGATAGCAGGAGTGCTGGGAAACTGGTTTCTAATTAACTCGAAAAGTTTTTGCAAGCAGCTTTGGATTGTAAGTTGCTGCAAAGCTTCCCGCCACAACTCGTCTGCATTAGCAGGTAGTGTAAGGGGCGGAAGACCGGCCCTGCACTTGGCGTACATATTCTCGATATCGCCATTTTTCTTTAGTATTTCAGTCAACAACTTATGAAGTTGTCTTGCTTCCTCACGATCCCAGGGGTAAGCGACCGCATCAAAAAAGGGATGATCCATAAATAAACACCAATTTAATTTTTATAGGGGATTGTTAGTCATTGTCATTCTTAATGTCTATTCATCAAACCAGGCCTGCCAAGGCATGCGGATCATGCCCAATGATGTTGTCTCCATGTTAGAAGCCTGAATTGGCATGATTTCCGGCTCACTACCTGCGGGTCGGGAAAGGTTGTTCCAGTCGAATAAAAAAACCTGGGTATAGTATTGTGCGATCTCCGATGAATAAAAAACCAAAGAGTATCCCGATTGTACTGCGTGCCATCAGTGGACCAGTTGCTGCTTCCTATGCAGCAATCGCAGATATGATGTCATCGAATACTCCTAAAGAAGCGTGGCTGGCTTGTTCCATATCGCACCGAATAAACTTCTCGTACATGAGCGCCATTGCGTCATCTTCAATAATAACATGCCATTCACGGTTCAAAGAAAAGAATTATTGTTTAATTTAAAAATTTTTTCTTTTATGTTTCGGCCTTTCTGGGCCTCAATAAAACCATTTATATATGCAGTGGAGATATTTGTACTTACTGAAGGTGCTTAATAAAATCTTTACTAAACTGGGAATAAAGCATTATGTATGTTTACTATAATAAAAAAGGCCACCAAATGGTGACCTCTTTTCAGTCGGGACGACAGGATTTGAACCTCCACGCCATCGGCGTGGCCCCCGGGCACGTATGCTACCGGGCTGCTGATCGGTGAAAACTAAAAAAAAGGCACTAATTAAATAAAAAAAGGCCACCAATTTGGCAACCTTTCTTTTCAGTCGGGACGACAGGATTTGAACCTGCGACCACATGCCCCCCAGGCATGTATTCTACCGGGCTGAACTACGTCCCGAATTCAGAGGATGAGAGCGTGAGACAGTGAGAAATGTGAGAGCCGACTTCGATTTCGTAAAACGGCGTAATCTAAATCGGCTCTCACCTCTCTCACCCTCTCATTTCTCTCACACTCTAATTTTCGTCGGATCAACGGGATTCGAACCTGTGACCTCCACGATGTCAACGTGGCGCTCTAACCAACTGAGCTATGACCCGATTGTTCAACGGGGTGCAAAGGTATATCCGGCAGATGGAAAAAACCAAGCACGCCGAAAAAATTCCCTGCAATACGGTTTTTGGAAATAACATTCCCGTTGTGCTACCTTTGGCAGTGTCAAAAACAATCTTTTTACATACTTACCTCCTGCTTTCCCCGAATGAAAGAACAAATACAGCAACTGATCGCAACCGGCCAGACCGAAGAAGCCCTGCAATTACTCGTTCAAACCAAACCGGATGCCATTCTCCTGCAGGCGCGGTACAACCAGGGCAAAAAGCAGTACAACATGGGACTGATCGAATTCGGCGAGTGGTCGCGGATTCAGGCGCAGATCAATTATGCGGCGCTGGAACTGGCGGGATCGGCGAAAACGGGGGTGGTAACACAGCCGGAAATTAAACCTAATGTACCCTCCAAACCTGCTGAAGGAAATGAACCTTCTAAAAAAGTGTTTATTTCCTATAACCATAAGGATTCTGAAACAGTAGATAAAATTAAACGCTACTTGGAGGAAAAAGGGGTAGATGTCAAGATAGATAAAGAAGACCTGTCTGCAACAGAGAAAATTAAAGATTTCATTATCCGAAATTTCAAAGAAAACGATTTTATCATATTTGTAGCATCGGACAACAGCCTGCGCTCTGGATGGGTGGGGTACGAACAAACAATCGCTACTTTTGCGGAGCTGCTCGACAGAATGAAAATCATCAATGTTCGCCTCGATGCAGAATGTTTTCGCGACGACCTGCCACTCGAAGTGGCTCGGGAAGTGCGCCAGGAAATTGCCAAACTGGATGAATTGATCGAACAATATAAAGCGGAGGGAATTCCTTATAACAATGTGACTACCAAACGGCAAAGACTGGAAAAATTCCGACTCGGCATTTCAGATTTGGTAGACCGCTTGCAAAACAGCCTTACCCTGGACGTAAGCATAGACAGTTTTGAAACAAATATGGCACGCGTACTTTCCGCTATTGAGAGGGGCTAGCTCTGCCTTCCCAGTTTCTCCATCACATACAACTTGTGGCTTCTCCCAATCGGCAGCACCCTGCCCGCAATTTCCACTTCCGCAGCGGAGAAAGACTCGATTTTATCCACGGCCACTAA
>JALHMA010000182.1 GCA_022844265.1 Saprospiraceae bacterium
GTGCAAATCGGCAGTATCCAGAACCCTTCCGGGAAATCACAGTACAGTAATTTTTATACGCAAAGCACCGATCTCAGTATCGGTCAGCAATCTGAAATAAACATCACTGCCGGATACAGTTACCTTACATACGACCAGCATTTCAGGGTATGGATCGATTACAACCGGGACAACATTTTTGGCAGCGACGAAATAGCCGCCGAAAGCATCCTGTCTCGCCCGCCCCACGGTACGCCCGCCAAACTGCTCACGACAAACTTTACGGTACCTGTGACCGCTTTACCCGGCCCTACCCGTATGCGCATCATCATGCAACGCGGCGCATATCCCGGCCCCTGCGGTAATTTTCCTTATGGCGAGGTGGAGGATTATACCGTCAACCTGAAAATTACAGGGCCGGCGCCCGATCTGACCACACCTGCCTGGGAACTGATTCCGGCCAATAATTCCTGCTTTACCAACCCGGGGCAAGCATTCGCTTTTTTGGCCGGTCTTGTACTCAATACAGGATCGGCAGGCGCAGGGCATTTCACGGCGAAGGCATGGCTGTCGGCCGACGAACAATTCGGCAATGCAGACGATCTGCTCTGGCAGACCTTGCAGTATGACACCATCGCGCCGAGTGGCGCCCCTGGCAATCCGCTCGGACTGAGCATCAGCGAGCCTGTGCCTTTGGCAACGCCTCCCGGTATTTATCACTTTTTTGTACAAGTGGACGCTGACAATGCGGTGGTGGAATTAGATGAATCCAACAATATTTTCCAAAGTACGGTACAAGTCGGCGCGCCGGATTATTTGCTGCAAAACCTCGCAGTCGCTTCTGTCAACCTCCCCACGGGAAGCAATCTGTATAGCACTTTTGAAATAAATCATTCCAATCTTTTCCCTTTGGCGGGCCTGACGGGCGGTGTGGAACTTTCCGTTTTCCTTTCCACAGACAATATCCCGAACAACGGAAATGAAATACTGCTGGGTACACAAACGGTTGGTTTGGATGCTTTCAACGCAGCAGGTGTAGCCGCCACAGCCCTCACATTGCCGCTACCTGCGACTGCAACAGCGGGAACCTATTTCCTGATCGTACAAGTGTCGCCGACCCATTTCTGCGACCAAAATTACCAGAACAATACACTCGTCGGCCCGGAGATACAGGTCACAGGAGAACCTTCCGGCGCCTACTGCGGGGCGCAGGGTGATTTCCCCTGGCATGACTGGATTGCAGGCGTGTCGGTCGGCAATATGGCCAATGGAAGTGGCAAAAGCCCTTACAGCGATTTCAGCAGCCTCACGGCCACGCTTGCGCTCAACGCCGGCACGCCGGTGGCGCTGACTGCCGGATACAGTTGGACCGGATACGATGAATTCTGGAAAATCTGGATCGACTACAATCAGGACGGCATGTTCGACGCTGCTGACGAACTTGTTTTCCAGCAATTCATGGCCAAACCTGCCGATGGAACACCCAATGCCAGCATTTTCGGCAGTTTCAATGTTCCGGCTACCGCACAAACAGGTACAACGCGCATGCGGGTTGCCATGAAACGGTTTGCAGCGCAGGGACCCTCTCCTTGCGAACACTTCGACTTTGGGGAGGTGGAAGATTACAGCGTGCAGATCGTGTCATCCTTCCAGATAGAGGAGGCCCACGCCCGGAAAAGCGCAACGGTCTTCACACAGGATTTCGATCTTTTCCCTAATCCTGCGGGCGTGGATGTGTTTTTGAAAATTCCGGAAGACAGCGGGATTGTTTCTGTGAAATTTTTTGACCAAAACGGCCAGTTAAAACTGGAGCGTTTGTCTGAAAAAACAGACCAAACCTTACTCAACATTTCCTTGAATGGTTTTCAAAACGGCGTGTACTGGGTACAGGCAGGCTTCGACACCGGAGCAGTTGTTTGTAAAAAACTAGTAGTGATCCATTGATGAACATTGATTTTTATCACCCATTGCCCTAACGCCGGTCATTTACATGCGCAGGTGGAAGCCTGCAAATTGCATAAAAATACTACCATTATGTTAGGCTTTTCTCGCAAACCAGACCCCAAACAACACTTTGAGTTGAACCTGCCCGATGTGGATAAGGATATACACTCTGAAGTAGTCCGCCCGCTCAATCCGGCTGAACAATCGGAGGAGATCATTATTCCGCCACCGAAAGCGCCCTTATTAAGCGCCGAAAATATCGCTTTGATCTCTGTCATTCTGCTGATTCTTTTTGCCGGATTGACTGTTTGGTCGTGGAACCGGCTGAGCAGTTTACAAAGTCTGCGCCAGACGGAAACGCAACAACACGAGTATGTGCTGGATTCCCTTTTACAGGTTAAAGCGGGTTTGGAAAACAACCTGAATCAACTGGAATTACAGTTTTCCGACCTGCGCATGGACAACGACTCCCTGGCGCAGGAACTGGCCGGAGCAGTCAATATCATTGCCGAAAAGGAAACTGCAATCCGGGAAATTCAGGTTCAGAACGTCCGGGAAGAATCGGCCTTGCGCGCCCAGGTGCAGCGTTTGCAAACGCTCAAAGACCGCTACGAAACCATTATTGCGGTTTTGAACCAGAGAAACGCTGCATTGACTGCAGAAAATCAATATCTGCGCGGCGCCACGGATTCGTTGTCCTTGCAGGTCAGCGAGCTGGGCAGGCAATTGGAAGCGCAGATCCGACAGACACTTTCGGCCCAATATAAAGCCACTACTTTTCGTGTGGAAGTGGAACGCCGCAACGACAAACTGACCGTGCGCGCCAAACGTACCCGCGGACTCCGGGTTAGTTTTGATCTTCGCAATGTGCCACCACCCTATCAGGGAAATCAGCAAATTTACCTGGTCATTACGGACGATAAAGGTTTGCCCATCGCTTCCAAAAACCCCGTACAGAAGACCATTCAGACGGATAAAGGAAACGTGTCCATTGTGGCGCAAGCAACCCAGGCACAGTATATCATTGACAATCAGCGCATTGAACTGAACTACGAACTGGAAGAGCGCTTGAAGAAAGGTACCTATGTGGTATCCGTTTATTCGGATAAAGGTTTGCTGGGGGTCGCGAGTTTTAGATTAACTTGAGAGATGGGGCGTTTGCGCGAGTCGACGACAAATCTTTTTAATATAAAATAAATTTGGGCGATTTGCGCAAACAGTGCCCCATAACAACAACCCTAGAACATGAACATTATTAAAAAACATTTACCATGTGTTTTTCAGCAACTGCCAGTTTTGGAGTAAGTATTGCGCTTTTAGGAGTGGGCGCCGCAGCATTAAAACAGGTAACTGCTCCCCGCCAATACCTTTTTGCTGCTATACCATTGATTTTTGCCTTTCAGCAATTTATAGAAGGTGTAGTGTGGCTGTCTCTGACCGATCCATCCTATGAACAATTCCAGCGTTCATCGCCCTATGCATACCTCATATTTGCCCATGCTGTTTGGCCGATAGGGGTACCACTGGCCATTTTTTTGCTGGAAAAGGACAAAATGCGCAAACGAATGCTTGCGCTTCTGATTGGTATCGGAACGGTGGTAGCCACCATATTTATGTATTACGTCTTCACGAAGGAGGCATTCGCGGGAATTAGCGGGCATCATATTTACTACGACCTCCGCATACCGTTTCAAACATCCATTTTTTCCAGCATGGCATATTGTCTGGTAACTGTTTTCCCTGCGTTTATTTCTTCGGTAAGGAAGATGAAGTGGCTGGGCTGGAGCTCGTTGGCATCTCTTTTTGTCTCTATCGTATATTTTGAAGAAAACCTTATTTCTGTATGGTGCTTTTTCGCGGCTATCATCAGCGTGGTAGTGCTTGCTATTATGCAACGATCAAGTACCGTTTTAAAAACAAAGCTCGTCGCACAATGAAAAAAATACTTGTCACGACCGATTTTTCCGTCGCTTCCAAGGCTGGAATGCGCTTCGCTATTCAACTGGCTTCACAAATGGAAGTTGAACTGGTTTTTTTCCACTGTTTTCATGCCCTTATTCCTACTACTATACACCAGGAGCATATTAAAAACAGCCTCCACACACAGAGCCAGGATCACTTAATAAAACTGGAGCGCTTTGTGGCAAAACTATACCGATCCATGCACGTGCAAGCCGGAGCGCACGGCTGCGTTGTGGTGGAACATTTGAACCCGGAACAAGCCATTCTGGAATATGCGCATGCCAATGGATTTCAATTCATTTGCATGAGCACCCGCGGCGCCGGTTCTGTTTTAAAAATTATTGGAACGCATACCGGAAATGTATTGCACCGGTCTTCCGTACCCGTGTTGATCGTTCCCCGCCATTACCGGGTTCGGCCCGTCCGAAAAATACTGTACGCCTCCGATTTGGAACATTTCGATCCGGAAATGGATATCGTATCTGCTTTTTCCGATCATGTGAAAGTCAAAACAGATGTAGCTCACTTCTATTTTCCCGGAGAAATTAATTTAAGCCGCGAAAACCTGAAGCAAATGTGGCAGCAGAAATATCCTCAACTGGATCAGCTTTATCTCGAGCAATACAACCTGGACAAAGGTTTTCCGGCTCAGCTGGATCAGTTGATCCAAAAAACAAGGCCTTCGATCGTCGTATTTTTCAGCCATGCCAAAAAAACATGGTTTGATAAAATATTTGGAACAAGCAGGGCAGCATCCATGTCATTTGTGACAAAAGTGCCGATGCTGGTATACCGTAAAAAATAATAGTTAACAGTAATCATTATGAAAAAGATACTTGTTCCCATCGATTTTTCAGATGCCTCTGTGAATGCGTTAAAGGTGGCCTGCCAACTTGCGCTCCGGTTTGATGCCGGACTGAACCTGCTCCATGTCAACGAAATGATTCCTTATGTAATTCCAGTTACCGAGTATGCCGTTACATCTACTGCCGTCGACATCGAGGAATATGATAAAGAAGTGTACCACCGTATCCAGAAAATGAGAGATCATTTGTTGAAGGAAGCTCGTTACAGCAAACTCCATATAGAAGTAGCCATAGAAGCCGGGCTAATGGTTCCTGTTGTCAAAAAGGTAGCCGAAGAAATATTTGCCGACCTGATTGTCATAGGCACTTTAGGCGCCAGTGGCTGGAGAGAAGTGCTGGTAGGTTCCAATACCGAACGCGTCATCCGACATGCACCGTGTCCTGTTCTGGTGATCCCGGAAGGTGTTCGGGAACTAACTGTCGAACGGGTATTGGTACCAACTACTTTGAAACCCGATCAGTTAAGGGTTTTCAAAACCGCAAAAGCATGGCAGGAATTTCTGGGCTTTGATGTAGAAGCCTTGTATGTGGGCGACCCATTGAATGCCGGCACCCACGGCAACGTCGAGTTGGAAAAAAACAGGCTGACGGAAGAGGCCGGATTGCGCCACGTTTACTTACACCTGAACACGCTGGATGTAAAAGTGGAAGATGCTATACAATCTTATGCCAGGCAGGCCGAAGCAGGCCTTATAATCATGGGAACACACCAGCGACACGGCCTTTCCCATTTGTTGTTTGGCAGCCTTACTGAAAACACTGCCAATCATGCCCATGTACCGATATTGGCGGTGCCGGTTGCCTGATACGCGAGAGTGTTCAGAAAAGTGTGGCACACCTTACATAATTGATTGATAATCAAGGTTCAGATGAAGGTGTGCCACACATTTTTGAACATTCCCTGTGATATACAGGTATTAGATAATCTTAATTTTTATTCATTGGAGTCGGTAGTAGTCACAAAAGAACTGCTACCGGCTCCAATGTTTTTATTACAGACTTAGGTTGCACCTTGATATTATTATTATAAAATACCAAATAGTTCATTAATTTCGGCAATGCATTTTCACAATTACCGAACCCTGATGTATGTATCGAATACTTGTTATTGACGATGTGGAAGACCATCGAAATAACCTTTCAGAAATACTTGCCCTGAATGGATACTTCGTTATGACAGCCCCAAACGGTAAACTTGGTGTAGAAAAAGCGATGAAAGAAAAGCCCGATCTGATCCTTTGCGATGTGAGGATGCCCGAGTTGGACGGCTTCGGCGTACTACAAATACTGAGCAAACACCACAATACTTCAGATATACCTTTCCTGTACCTGACGGCTTTGTCGGAGCTATCTGATTTCAGGAAAGGCATGGCCCTGGGCGCCGATGATTATATTTCAAAACCGTTTGACACTGATTTACTACTTCAATCAATAGAGCGAAAACTGGATAAAATCAGTCGCTTGCGAGGCGCCTCCGCTCGAAATGCCCCCTTCGAAGGTTTTGTAAATGAAGCAAAAGCGCTGGAGTTGCTGCACGATCTGTCCAGCAATAGAGAACTGCGGCATTTTCCCAAAAAAGACGTATTGTTTGAAGAAGGTAAAACACCCCGTTACCTGTACTACATAGAAAAAGGCGCCGCAAAATTGTATAAAACCAATAGCGAAGGTCGAGAGTTTATTATACACATATCAGGTCCGGGTGAGTACATGGGTTATTTACCTTTAGACTCAAACGAGCGCTACCTGGAAAGTGCGGCCATTCTGGAGCCTTCTTATATTCGGCTCATTCCGCGGGACGATTTTCAAAAACTGGTTTTTGGCGACCGCGATGTAAATGCCCGGTTCATAAAAATGTTAGCCAACCATGTGGCAGAACAGGAACAATTATTGCTCGATATGGCCTATAATTCAGTGCGCAAGCGCGTGGCCTCCACCCTGGTCAATCTGCATGATCAAAACAAAATTAACATACATTTCCAGCGCGATGACCTGGCCGCAGTTGTCGGCACAGCAAAGGAAACACTAGTAAGAACGCTCAGTAGTTTCAAAACGGAAGGTCTGATCGACATCAGCAACGGGCTGATCAAGATAGTGAACATGGAAAAAATAAAAACAATGCCGAATTAGGTATGAATGATACCTTCTTTTACCATATCTGTACTCTTCCAAAATGCGAAAACCCGCGAAATATTTTTGATTTTAGTTTGTCCAGATTTTGGTCGAACGCATAAAAACATTCACGGAAACCGGCAGTTTCTCTGTACCCAGGCTGGAAAGATTGATTCAACTGCTCTTTCAAAGCAGGTAAATCAACCTGACCCATAATATGGAATTGAGCGACAAGCGTTTCTATTTCAGACTGGTGCTCTTCTTTGCAACTTAGCAAACACAAGCCCAGGAGACGTTCGTAAAACGAAATTTCTTCTTTCCAGATCGACAATTGTTTCTCCATTCTGAACGCAAGCGGTTTTTGGAGATTGTAGAATGTCCCGGATTGGGGAGGAAGCATAAGTATTGTTCCCATGATTTTACAATTGAGAGCTGTGATGGATGATTCCCACTTGAGCGGGTGCTTTCCTTATCCGTTATACATGGGCTACCATTGGCTTCAACTCATCAGGTAATGTAGCCATCAAATCTTCGATTTCTCCTTCCGACACATGCCTTTTTATAACGGTGAGCACCGCACGAATGGCTTCATTTACTTCATGATCCGTGGTAAATCCATGAACCAGCCCGGGGCCGCCCTCCTCCCTGACTGATTCTATAAAATCGCCGATATGTCGCATGTTTTTTGCCTGGTTGGTAATCTTCCAGCCATCCACATAGATGGCTTTGATAAGCATGGGAAATTGAGCGATTAACTGGAGTGACGAGGCTACCGGCAAACGGTTTCTTAAGCTATGCAAAACCGCACGCAAAATTCTTACCGCCCGGATCGTATCCCACGGCGTACTGGTTTCGAGTGCCACTTCGTGGACAAATTGTTCGCCTTCATGGACGTATTTATTGAAATTCAGCATCTTTTTCGAGTTTATGAGATGAGTAAATATTTGAATAAACCAATGAAAAACCCGCTTCGTCGGGCACTCCCCAAACAGCAAAAATCCCTTTCCAAATCACCCGGTACTTTTGTTGTGCTGTGTCAATCTCAACCCGAACGGGCAGCCAAAAAAGCAGGCAGAAAAACAGAAACAAAAAGAGTAAAAACCACATCACAGCGTCTAATTTTCAACTGCAAATTGTAGTATATCAGGAAAGACAAACAATGATATTTGTCAATGGCATTGGTAATTCAGGTTAAATACAGCCATTTTTAACAATGACCAAAGTCATTGTCATACATAAGATGAACACGTAATAAAACCGGCATATTTCCCCCATTTTTGTACGGCCATGAACTACACACTCGTACACCTGCGCGCTGCTGTCAAAAGCATTTATCAGAAAATGAAAAATGCGGAACAACAGGCAAAAACAATTATTGCCCGCGTACACCCGCAGCAAAAAAAGAGCATCACCAACCTGATCCACTACCTGGCGCTCCGGCGGGAGGATTTGCGCCCCTTGCAGGATCATTTACACGATGCCGGGCTTTCTTCCTTAGCCAGTGCGGAGAGTCATATTCTGCGTCAGGTGCAGGCGGTTTTACAACGTTTAGGAGCGGATATTCCGAAAAAAGACTTGTCTGCCGGCAATGCCGGGGCTGGAGCCGCACTTTTGCGCCAGCGTGCAGCCGCTTTGTTTGGCCAGAAGGAAGACCCCGTTATGCCGCACCTCATGGTAACCTTTGATGCTGCTTTGGCCGGCAATTTCGCCTATGTGAAGTCGCTTTTGAAAGCAGGCATGAACATCGCTCGCATCAATAGCGCGCACGACAGTCCGGAAGATTGGCAACGTATGATTTCCAATGTCCGCAAAGCCGCCCGCATGACCGGGCATCCCTGCAAAATTTACTTTGACCTGGCCGGGCCGAAAATCCGTACGGTGCTGCTAGGCAAAGGGCGGCATAAAGGCCGCATGAAACTGAAAGAGCAGGAACAATTCTTCCTCGCTGAAACGGATGCCGTATTCGATAAAAAGGAAAAAGTGCTGGGTTGCACCTTATCGGGCGTTGTAAAAGATTTGCGTGTGGGCAACCGGGTGCTGTTTGACGACGGATTGTTTGAGGCCATTGTAGAAATCCCGGGTGAACGAATAGCCACCTTGCGCATGTCGCGCATTTCGGCAACCAAACCCCGCCTAAAAGCCGAAAAAGGCATCAATTTCCCTGAAACGGAATTGAGCGTCCGATCCCTGACGGATTACGATAAATCACTGTTGCCTTTCGCACAGGCGCACGCCGACCTTTTGGGTTTTTCTTTTGTGCGTACGGCAATGGATGTCGCGGAATTACAGGAATTGCTTCGGCAATCCGCCGGCAAAAAAATACCTGTTGTACTTAAAATCGAGACTTTCGAAGCGGTGCAGAATCTTCCGGCATTGTTGCAGCAAGGCATGAATGAGCCGGTTTTTGGCGTGATGATCGCACGCGGCGACCTTGCAGTAGAAATTGGATTCGAACGCCTGAGCGAAGTCCAGGAAGAGATTTTGTGGCTTTGTGAAGCCGCGCATGTGCCTGTGATTTGGGCCACACAAGTGCTCGAAACCCTGAACAAAAGTGGTATCGCCACCCGTTCCGAACTGACCGACGCCGTCCGCGCGGGCCAGGCCGAATGCGTCATGCTCAACAAAGGCAAACACCTGCTCAAGGTTTTGGCCACTTTGCAGGATATTCTGCACCGAAGTGGCGGGCACCACTTTAAGAAACGCTATATTTTCCGGCCACTGAAAATCGCCGAGCGGTTTTTGGCAAATTTATGAGGTAAAAATTACGAAACCACTTCGCTCTTTCTGTTGCGTAAATGCAATTGAAACCCTTTACCGCTGAGAACCGCCTCATCCACGACTTTTACCTGCCCGTTATCAGGCAGGTGTATTTGGGCTTTACAAACATTTAATATATCGCGTTCCAAATCAATACCGGGCATTATCTGGCGAAGTTCCAACCCTTTTTCTGTGAGTGCAAATACGCCCACATGGGTGACGTAAAACACTTTTTTGCCCATGCGCAGTGCTTCCCGTGCATTGAAGGTGATGTGTGAGACTTTTTCTACAAATTTACACGGTCCGGCTCTGTCAATGTGCAATTGATTTCCGTTTATTCTGAACCTGGCATGTGCCATCCAGCTGCCCACAAAAATAATGGTATGCGCACCGGAAGCAATGTCGGGAAAACCACCAGGCCCTACCACATCGGTCAGGCGTGGACCACGGTGTGAAGCATTGACATTGCCTTTACTATCTACCTCTAAAAAGCCAAGAATGGCTATATCAAGATCTGTTTCATAGCGATGAAACATGGTTGAGGAGGCTTCCAGGTGTCGGGGTCCGATGGCTGCACTGAAAAAAATACCCGGCGCCGGCAATCCACCCCAAGCGCCCGCTTCTGTTGTAAAACGCAACTGATCAGACAGTCCATACTCCACCAACTTTCGGGCCACTTCCTCCGGAAAGCCTACACCTATATTGAGCATGGCGCCGGGGTTGACCACATCGGCGAATACGCTTGCTGCCAGTCGGGCCAACGCGAACTCAACCGGACCTCGTATTGGAGTGATTTTGAGCACGTTGTTGATAAAACGCAGTTGCGCGCTGGCCTTCTTTGCGTCCACCACGGAGCCTGCAGTAAACATGGGCCAGAAACGCCGCTGCCGGATACTGGCCGTTTGTTCGTTGTAAGGGTGTAATACAATATAATCCACTTCGTCGGCATGTAAATTGATCTCTGCCGGCACTTTTTGAATAATTCTGCTGACAGTGACCATGACCTTGCCGCCATTAGTACGGGCCGCGCGAGCGGACTGGATGTTTTCCGTCCAGGAAGACGCGTCGCGGAAATAGACGTTTCCTTCCGAATCTGCATATGGCGCATTGATCAATACCAGCTCTATTTTAGGCAAAGAATAACGTAAGGTATTCCCGTCTGCTGTGACGTAATTTTCGGTGGCGCCCGAGCTCAAAGCAGAACCGGGACCTACCCGGGGATCGAGGAACGTACCCAGACCAACCTCACTGTTCCAATGGGTTTTGCCATCCGCCTGCGCTTCCAGCAGAAGTGACATCACGCCTTGCGGCAGGGTATGTAGTTCCAGTTGTCGTTTCTCCGCCAATGCAAGCTGCGCTTTGCAGGTTTCCAGGTGTCCGGCAAGGTAACGTTTCATGAGACCGGGAAGCCCGATTTCCTCAATTGTGCCTGGCACTTTACCGCGGCCGCCCTGGGCGCCAACATTTACCCATGTCAGGTTACGCGGGTGACCTGTTTTCAGAAACAGTTCCCGGATCGCCCAAAAAAATACCGAACAACGGGCATTGCCGGCCAGGCCATTGGAGAAGACCGTAGCGCCATCCGATATCAGGCGAGCCGCGTCTCGGGCGGTGATAAATTTGGATGAAACCGGAAC
>JALHMA010000183.1 GCA_022844265.1 Saprospiraceae bacterium
GTTTGCGCATGGCCATTTCGTTTGTTTTAAATTCACAGTCGAAAGCCAGGGTTGGCAAACCTGCTTTATCTTTCAGGTCTCGGTTGAGCGTCACCTTGTTTTCGTGGTAGGGCAGGCACTCGCCGAAACCGACGAGGGTCATACCCCAGCCGCCAGGTTTGAAGAGATTTTCTTTAAAATCGGCCCCGATACCTTCGCTGTTCACTCCCCCACCCCAGTTGCCCCGACCGCCGCCGCCCTGGTAGCCGTAGCCGCGCAAAAAGTCGGGGTGCCGCGTTTGTTCGTTGAGGTTTCGGTAGCGCGGAATGTAGATGCCGTTGGGCCGGCGCCCTTTGTAATACTGGTCTTCAAAACCATCGTAACTGCCCATCGCGCCGAGTCGGTAGTGGTGGTCCATGAGGTTGTGCCCCAGTTCGCCGCTGTCGTTGCCCATGCCGTTGGGGAAACGATCGGAGGTAGAGTTCAGCAAAATGGAAGTAGAACCCAGCGTGGAAGCATTCAGGAAAATGATACGGGCATAAAATTCAGTTGTTTCGAGGGTGACGGTGTCAACAACTCTGACGCCGGAGGCTTTGCCTGTTTTTTCATCATATATAATAGAATGCACCGCCGAATCGGGACGAAGCGTCAGGTTGCCGGTGGCATCGGCAGCAGGCAGGGTAACGGCGTTGCTGCTGAAATAAGCGCCGAACGGACATCCCCTCGAACAGCGGTTGCGGTACTGGCATTTACCGCGGCCATTCATGGGTTCGGTCAGATGCGCCACCCGCCCGATGGTCAGGTGACGACCTTTAAATGTGCTTTCTATGCGCGCTTTCACGTGTTTTTCCAGGCAATTCAACTCCATAGGCGGCAAAAAATGGCCGTCGGGCAAATGCGGCAGTCCCAGTTTTTCACCGCTGATGCCCACGTATTTTTCCACGTAAGTGTACCAGTTTTCGATGTCCTTGTAGCGGATGGGCCAGTCGATGCCAATACCTTCTTTGGCGTTGGCCTCAAAATCGAGGTCGCTCCAGCGGTAACATTGTTTGCCCCAAAGCAGGGAACGCCCGCCGACCTGATCGCCGCGAATCCAGTCGAAACGTTTGATTTCGGTATAGGGATTTTCTACGTCGTTGACGTGAAAATGTTTGTTGGCTTCATTGATGAATCCGCTGCGCACCTGTATGTGGTATTTTCGGGTGTCCTCGTACGACAGGCGACCACGGTGTTCAAAATCCCAGTGTTCGTGGTTCATGGTCGGATAATCCGTCACGTGGCGCACCATTCTGCCGCGTTCGAGCACCAGCGTTTTCAGGCCCTTTTCACAAAGTTCTTTGGCTGCCCAGCCGCCGCTGATACCGGAGCCAATCACAATGGCGTCGTAGGTGTGGGATTCGTTTGTTTGCAGGATAAAATGAGCCATTGTTGACAAGCAGGTTCAGGTAAACATAATGATTAGAACCGGCTAATGTAATTGCATTTATAACAAGCACCATACCGCACCCTCATAAAATTTCTGCAACCCTTCGCAGTAAAATAAAATGCTACGCCATACCTGTTTTTATGTGCAATCGCAAGTGTATCAGGATTTTGCCCGCGTGTACTGCACCGGCCATTCCACATCAATGCCCAGTTCTTTTGCCGCATGCAAGGGAAAATAAGGGTTGCGCAAGGCTTGCCGCGCCAAAAAAATCAGATCGGCCTGACCATTTTGCAGAATTTCTTCGGCTTGTTGTGCGCTGGTAATCATTCCTACCGCAGCCGTCAACATGCCCGTTTCTTTCCTGATTTTTTCGGCAAAAGGCACCTGATAACCCGGGCCCACCGGAATTTTCACGCCTGGTACCACACCGCCCGTGGAACAATCAATCAGATCGACACCGTGCTCTTTCAGGACGGCAGCCAGCCCGACGGAGGCGTCAGCATCCCAGCCGCCTTCGGTCCAGTCGGTGGCGGAAATCCGCACAAACAGGGGTAATGTATCCGGCCAAACCGTTTTTACGGCTTCGACGATTTCCAGCAGCAGGCGGATGCGGTTTTCAAAACTGCCACCGTAAGCGTCCGTTCGTTGATTGCTGAGCGGCGATAAAAATTCGTGGATCAGGTAACCATGTGCCGCATGAATTTCCAATACTTTATAACCGGCCTTCAGGGCACGCACAGCGGCGGCTTTATAATCGTCTATTACTTTTTGGATCCCCGCCCTATCCAACGCTTTCGGACTTTCCGTACCGGGCGCGAAGGGGGTGGCCGAGGGCGCTACGGTTTGCCAGCCCTCTTCGGCATCGGAAGGGATCTGCCGGTCGCCTTTCCAGGGAATGTTGTGGCTTGCTTTTCGACCGGCATGCGCCAGTTGTACACCGGCTACTGCACCTTGAGCATGAATAAAAGCAGTAATGGTTTGCAGTTTGGCGATGTGTTCGTCTTTGTAAATCCCCATATCTCCCGGACTAATACGACCCTCGGGCGATACAGCGGTGGCTTCCTGCATAATCAGTGCCGCGCCACCAACGGCCCGGCTACCCAAGTGTACCAGGTGCCAGTCAGTAGCAAACCCGTCATTAGAGGAATACTGGCACATGGGTGAGACGGTAATTCGATTTTTAAAAGTAACGCTTTTGATGGTGAGCGGGGAGAAAAGTGCGGACATAGAAAGAGTATTTATTTGTAAGTAGTTATCGGTTATTAGTTATCGGTTATTAGTTATCGGTTATCCGTATTGATAATCAAGCATTTGTAAAGAATTTAGGCAAAACTAATTTTGCACGACCACTTAATACTTAACAGTTTTTAGGGAAAAGAGATGTGAGGGGCCTCATTTCCGGAAACATCTTTTTTATAGTCAGCCCAAAGCGGTTTTGAACGAGAAGGGATATTATTTGAGTGATTATCCATGTCTTTCTCAACTTTTACCCGCCGAAGTCTTTTTTAGGCGTAGGAGGGTTTCAACATGCTCAACCCCTCAACTTTCAATATACACTTCGATGAAGTGAAAGCGGTTGACCCAATCGGGTATTGCCATACTCGTTAAAATTCCGTTAGAATTGAAACGGCCTATTGCATAGGACAGAAAAAGTGGAATAAATTAGCGCATTGTTCACCTTTTTTTCAAGATTAAACCATGAAACATCTTTTTACGCTGTTGTTTTCTTTCCTGTTGTTGCAAGGTATACAGGCACAGACATTACCTTATTTCCTCACAGTAGACGAGGCTGCATATACGCCCCTCGAAAACGCCGTATCCGTCAATAACGGCGAGGTATGGGATGACCTGGATATCCAGACGCCGCTAGGTTTTAATTTCCAGTTGTGGGGCCAGACGACCTCGACACTATTTTGGTATGGAGAATTAACAGCCTTTAACATTGCCGGATTACCCGATGTAAACGTAACACCCGCGCTCATCGCTTTCGGCGCCGACCTGATCGACAGGGGGTATGAATCAGACGTATCCCAGTCGCAAATTTCCTATAAAACTGAGGGTGAACCGGGCAGTCGTATTTTTAAAATGGAATGGAAAAATGCCGGTTTTTTTGAAGATCCATCAGGCACCGCTTTTACCAATTTGCAGGTATGGTTGTATGAGGGAAGCAATGATATCGAACTGCACTTCGGTTCGACGCAACTCAATGACCAGGAGGTTTTTTCAGAGCTCAGCGGGCCTATGATCGGTTTTATTGATCAGTTCTTCGTTGCGAATGACGGCCTATTTCAGAATCTATATTATCTGACCGGGTCGGTTGATCAGCCTACATTTCAATCCATTACGCTCGCCGGCGTGGACACGCTATTTCATACTTTGAATGGGGTTCCTGACAGTGGATTTGTTTACCGGTTCAGCACGGTAGTCGACGTAGAAGACCCTGCCCAGGCTGCGTACAACGTACAGGTATTTCCTACCCTGGTGCAGGATGTACTCACGATCGACATCAGCAATCAATCCGGACTTTCAGAGAAACAAGCGCAATTCACGGTGACGGACTTAACAGGCAGGGTGCTGCGCAACGGTTCTGTCACAGCGGAGCGGACACAGGTGAATCTTTCGGGGCTGCCCAGTGGCATGTACGGTGTGCATGTTTTTTCAGCGGCCGGTATTGCGGAGAGTAGGAAGATATGGAAGGAATAAGGGCAAGGGGCAAAGAACAAAAGGCGTCACCCCGCACTGGGATGACGCCTTATATTTTTCTACAAACAAAATCGTTTAAGTAGAGCCGCAAAATTAGTTTTGATTAAATTTCTGTAAATGCTTGATTATCAGCACTGATAACCAATAACTAATAACGGATAACTACTTACAGCGAAATGTGTTTGAAACCAGTTACTGTCAGCTCCTTATCGAGGCTTTTCAGGTACTGATCTACCGTCACGTCGTTGTTTTTCACGAATTTCTGGCTCAGCAGGGTGCTTTCCTGGAAGAACTTGTTCAAGCGACCAAGTGCAATTTTTTCCAGCATTTCTTCTGCTTTACCTTCGTTGCGGGCCAGTTCTTTACCGATTTCGATTTCTTTTTCGATAATTTTCGGATCCACATCGTCGCGGCTCACAGACACCGGGTTCATAGCGGCAATCTGCATGGCTACATCACGGCCGGCCTGCTCGAATGTATCATCGCTTTTGTTAAAAGCGACCAGCACCGAACGTTTGTTGTTGGAGTGGTTGTACGTCAGGATTTGAGCGCCGGTAAGCGGCTCGTAACGGCTCAGTTCGATTTTTTCACCGATGATACCGTTTTGCTCGCCTACTTTATCGGCAATAGATACGCTGCCCTCGTACGGGAGCGCCAGCAGCGCTTCCAGTGTTTCCGGGAAGTTTTCGAGTGCGATATCAGCTATTTTAGTAGTGATCGCTACAAAACTTTCATTGCGGGCTGCAAAGTCGGTTTCGCAGTTCAGCGATACGACTACGCCACGTGTCTTGTCGGCATTGGCGATCGCAATAACAACGCCTTCTTTTGCTTCGCGCTCTTCGCGTTTGGCCGCTTTGGCGATGCCTTTTTTGCGCAGCCAATCCTGAGCGGCTTCATAATCGCCATTGGATTCTTCCAGGGCTTTCTTGCAATCCATCATACCTGCGCCGGTCAATTCGCGCAATTTCTGGATATCTGCTACAGCAATTTTTACCATTATATTTGGATTGAATTGATGATGATTTCTGTATTTTTTTGGTGTTTTGGGGCCTCACCCCCCGGCCCCCTCTCCAATAGAGAGAGGGGGTGACTTCACCCTTGGCTTTCCCTAATTCGAATGCCAAGGGTACTCGCTCCCCCTCTCTATTGGAGAGGGGGCCGGGGGGTGAGGCCTAAAACATATATTTACGCTTCAGCAGTTTCTTTTTCCTCACCTTTCATGGCTTTGCGTTCTTCCAGTCCTTCACGGATGGCGTCTACCAGGTAATTGGTGATGAAGTAGATGGCTTTGGAAGCGTCATCGTTGCTGGGGATAGCGAAGTCAACCAGGGTTGGGTCAGAATTGGTATCGACCATACCGAAAGTTTTCACACCCAGTTTTTTGGCTTCTGCCAATGCCAGGTGTTCGTGGTGAATATCCACGATAAACACAGCGGATGGCAGGCGGTTGAGTTGTTCGATACCGCCGAGGTGTTTGGACATCTTGGCGTGTTCGCGGCTCAACGTGAGGCGTTCTTTCTTCGTGATGCTGGTCAGCGAAGTATCGCCCAGCATCCGTTCGATGCCCTGCATTTTCTTCACAGATTTGCGGATGGTCATGAAGTTGGTCATCATACCGCCGAGCCAGCGTTCCGTTACGAAAGGCATACCAACACTTTCGGCAGCTTTTTGTACGATTACGCGCGCCTGCTTTTTGGTGGCAACGAACATGATTTTTTTGCCGCTTTTAGCCATGGCTTTCATAGCGAGGGCCGAGCGTTCCAGCATTTCTGCCGTGCGGTTCAGGTCGATGATGTGGATACCTTTGTGCTCCATGAAGATGTACGGAGTCATCTTGGGATTCCACTTTTTGCGCAGGTGACCAAAGTGGCAACCGGCATCGAGCAATTCTTTATAGGTGGGCTTTTGCATTGTTCAAAAGCGTTTTTTTATGGTGAGTGGTGAGTTGTGAGTGGTGAGTTGTCAGTAGTGAGTGGTGAGTTGTCAGTAGTGAATCTTTAAACACACAATTGACTATTCACAATTCACTATTCACTACTCACAATTAGCGTTTGGAGAACTGGAAGCGTTTACGCGCTTTCGGCTGACCATATTTTTTGCGTTCTACGGCGCGGCTGTCGCGGGTGAGGAATTTGCGCGCTTTCAACGGCTTGCGGAATTCTTCATTGAGTTTGACCAATGCGCGGCTAAGGCCCATTCGTACTGCTTCTGCCTGGCCTTTGTAGCCACCACCATGTACAGTGACTTTTAGGTCGTAAATATTTTCAACACCCACCACTCCAAACGGATCGGTTACGTTGTGCTGAACATGCTGCTGCGGGAAGTATTCACGGTAATCTTTGCCGTTCACCGTGACATTGCCTTCTCCTTTCATCAGATAGACGCGGGCAACAGCAGTTTTGCGGCGGCCCACAGCGTTTATCATTTCCATATTTCTAAGTTGAAGATGTGAGTTGTGAATAGTGAGTCGTGAGTCGTGAGTCGTGAGTCGTGAGTGATCGGGTATAACTCATAACTCATAACTTACAACTCATAACTCAAAATTTGATTGCTTCCGGTTTTTGTGCCACGTGCGGGTGTTCGGTACCAGTATAAACGAACATTTTTTTGATCATTGCACGGCCCAGTTTGGTCTTCGGCAACATACCGCGCACGGCGCGCTCGATGATGCGCTCCGGGAATTTGACCAGCATGGTTTCGGCAGTGACTTCCTTCAGACCGCCGGGGTGCAGGGAATAGTCTTTGTAAATTTTCTGCTCCCATTTATGGCCGGTGAAACGCACTTTATCAGCGTTGATTACAATTACATAATCACCTGTGTCGGCATGGGGAGTGTAAGACGGCTTGTTTTTGCCGCGCAGGATAGAAGCAATCTCCGTGCAAATACGGCCAGTTACCTGGTTCTCCGCATCTACTACGTACCACTTGCGTTCCGCTTTTTCAGCACTGACGGATTCCGTCCGATAGCTTAGCGTATTCATTGTAAATTGTTAGTGATAAAAAGTTCAAGTTTGGATGTTAGAAACCCAATTTGCAGGCGCTTTAACCGCTCCTTTGCACACACCGGATTTAAAACAGGAATACCTTTTTTCCAAAAGGCCCGCAAAGGTAGAACGAGCATTTCGGGTATGCAAGCGATTGTACAAGTTTTTCTCTGCTATTTTTCATAAAGCGCTGATAATGAGCGGATATATGGCACAGCAGAAAAATGTTAATGTTTTGGATAGGTTGTTTTTAGCGTTGATTATCAAGGAGTTATGTAAATTGTGTGCGTAGAGTAGTTGAGGACGCGGATTGGGCGGATCAAGTGGATTTAAGCGCACAAAAAATCCCGAACTTCCACAAAGGAAATTCGGGATCCATATATTCAAGTCGCAATCAGTTTGATTTATTTCCGTATAAATGCCTGATTATCAACACCAATAACCAATAAGTGATAACCGATAACTAACTCAGAGTCCGAACACTTTTTTAATATCCGCCACGGCATCCAGTTTTTCCCAGGTAAATGTTTCCACCTCGGTCAGTTTGGCATGGCCGTTTGCGCCGATACTCACCATTTTTTTGCCCGGTACGCGGCCAAAATGCCCGTAGGCGGCCGTTTCGGAAAAGATGGGATTTTTCAGGCCGTAACGGCGTACGATAGCTGCGGGGCGCAGATCGAATACCTGCTCCAGTTTCTGCGCGATTTCGCCGTCGGAAAGTCCTTTTATTTTGCAGGTACCGTACGTATTGACATACAAACCAACCGGATGGGCCACACCGATGGCATAAGCCACCTGCACCAGTACCTGACTGCACAGACCGGAAGCCACCAGGTTTTTGGCAATGTGCCGGGTAGCGTAGGCCGCCGAACGGTCTACTTTGGAAGGGTCTTTACCGCTGAAAGCGCCGCCGCCGTGGGCGCCTTTACCGCCGTAGGTATCGACGATAATTTTCCGTCCGGTAAGGCCTGTGTCGCCGTGCGGGCCGCCGATCACAAACTTGCCTGTCGGGTTGATGTAGTATTGCACATCGGGTGTAAACAGCCGGGCTACACGTGCAGGCAGTTGTTTTTTCACCCTTGGAATCAGGATTCTCTTTACATCCGCAGCAATTTTAGCGAGCATTTTTGCATCCTCGTCAAAATCGTCGTGCTGGGTACTGATTACGATAGTATCGATCTTTTTGGGGACGTGTTTGTCCGTGTATTCGATCGTTACCTGGCTTTTCGCATCGGGGCGGAGGTATTTCATTTGTTTGCCTTCTTTGCGGATGGCGGACAGTTCGAGCAACAGCAGGTGCGCCAGATCGAGCGCGAGGGGCATATAATTATCCGTCTCGTTGGTGGCGTAACCGAACATCATGCCCTGGTCGCCTGCGCCCTGGTCTTCTTCTTTTTTGCCAACATCCACGCCTTGGGCAATATCGGCGCTTTGTTCGTGTAAAGCGCTGATGACTCCGCAGCTCTTAGATTCAAACTGGTACTCCGCTTTGGTGTAACCGATTTTTTCAATGGTTTTACGGGCAGTTTCCTGAATGTCCACATACGCTTTTGAGCGCACCTCGCCCGCAACCACCACCAAACCGGTGGTTACCAGGGTTTCGCAGGCCACTTTTGAGTCGGGATCCTGGCTGAGAAAAGCGTCAAGAATAGCGTCACTGATCTGGTCAGCCACTTTATCGGGGTGTCCTTCGGAAACGGATTCAGAGGTAAATAGATATGGCATTGCTGGAAAATAAGTGATAAAACCCGTGGAATATTCGGGCCGATTTGTTGAAAATAGATGTAAAAAAGGCTCTAAAATGCTGGTTTTACCCAAAAAAACACCCAAGGCAGCCGCTTTTGCGCCGCAAAGGTAGATTTTACCCTTGGTAAAAAGAAAGAAAGAGGAACGTTAACTTTGCACTTTCTAATCAACTGACAATCTAGCCACCATGCCACTCGACCTTTCTGCCCTGCGAAAAAACTATGCCCTGGAGGCGCTTTCCGAAACCGATGTACTACCCGATCCGCTCGCGCAGTTTGACCGCTGGTTTCGGGAAGTGCTGCAAGCCCAACTGCCCGAACCCAATGCCATGACCCTGGCAACAGCCAGTCCCGAGGGTCGCCCCAGCGCGCGGATTGTTTTGCTGAAAGGTATTGATCATCAGGGTTTTGTATTTTTTACCAACTACGAAAGCCGAAAAGGCCGCGAACTCGCAGACAACCCGCAGGCGGCCCTGTTGTTCAACTGGCTGGAACTGGAACGGCAGATACGGATAGAAGGCCGGGTAGAACGAATTGATCCCAAAGAATCGGAATTCTACTTCCAGAGTCGACCCAAAAGCAGCCAGATCGGCGCCTGGACAAGCCCTCAAAGCCAGGTGATTCCCGGCAGGGAAATGCTCCTGGACAAACAGCATGATCTGGAAGCGCAGTACGCTTCGGCGGAAGTGCTGCCGCTACCGCCTTTTTGGGGTGGTTACCGGCTGATGCCCGATATGCTGGAATTCTGGCAAGGCCGACCCAGCCGCCTGCACGATCGAATCAGGTATGTACGGACGGAAACGGGCTGGAAGATTGAGCGGCTGGCGCCGTAGTTGAAAGGTTGATGAGGTTGATAAGGGTTTATAAAGGTTGATAATAGCACCCCAAAAAAAGTAAAATGGCCACTTTTTCGAGCGAATGAATATCAACCTCATCAACTTTTATCAACCTCATCAACCTTTTGAGACAACCATGTCGCCAAAACCTCCCTACAAATTTAATGCTAACTTCATATTGCCTTAACGGGGCTTCGGGGTCGCCAACGGTACTTTTGTTGTACCACTTTGGTATTGATACCCATGACTTTACACCCGCGCCGCCACTCCCCACACGTCCGTTCCATTTTCGGTCGCTCTTTACTTATGCTTCGGCATACACTTGATTCCAGTTCAGGTTTCAGTCCGGACGGCTTGCTTTCCCCGGCGCGGGATTTCAACAACAATATTCCGAAATATACTTCTGCCAATCGCACCCGTTTTGACTGGCTGCGTTGGCTGGCCTGGCTGGCAGGAATTGTCATAGCAATCGTTTACCTGCTGTGGTTTTTTAAAAATATTTTCGACCATACCATTCGATAACCAGGGACATGAAAAGAGCATTAGACATCGTCATACTTTCCGACCTGCATCTGGGCACCTACGGCTGCCACGCAAAGGAATTGCTGAATTACCTGAAAAGTATACAGCCGCGCACCCTCGTGCTCAACGGCGATATCATCGATATGTGGTATTTCAAAAAAAGTTATTTCCCGAAAGACCACTTCGAGGTCATACGCCGCCTGATGAAAATGGCCGCCAATGGCACCAAAGTGTACTACCTGACGGGCAACCACGACGATGTGTTGCGCAAATTTGGAGAAATCGCGTTCGGGATGATTCACCTGCGCAACAAACTGGTGTTCCAGGTCGACGGCAAAACGCACTGGGTATTTCATGGCGACGTTTTCGACGCCAGTATCCACCGCGCGCGCTGGTTGGCCAAATTAGGCGGAGAAGGCTACGATATGCTGATCCGTATCAATCGCGTCATCAACAGTGCGCGCCGGCTGTTGGGTTTCGGCCCTGTTTCTTTTGCCGCCAAAGTAAAAAAAGGCGTAAAAGGCGCCGTGAAGTACATCAGCGATTTTGAAGATACCGCCATACAACTGGCTGCCGAAAAAGGATACGATTATGTGGTTTGCGGCCATATCCACCGCCCGCAACTGCGCGATGTGGTGGCAGAAAACGGCCGAACAGTAACCTATATGAACAGCGGCGATTGGGTGGAACACCTCACCTCCCTCGAATTTGTCCAGGGTAAATGGAGCATTTACCAATACGATGAGACGGATTTCGATGTGCTGAACCCCCGTTTGCAGGTGCAGGAAAAAGAACCCAAAATCTACACCCTGCACCGGGATGAAGTGCTGCCCCTGAACGGAATGGCGGCCATGGACGCAATTTAGTACATTGTCGCTGAACTTTTTCGAGTATTTGAAGATTTGAGTATTCGAGTATCTGACTGATAACGAATCATTTATACTCAAATCTTCGAATACTCGAATACTCAGAAATTTAGATAGCACAGTATTTAGGGTGTGTGAGTGTCAAAAAGTCGTATCACCTTTGTGTCTACATTTTTTGGCGCTCAAC
>JALHMA010000184.1 GCA_022844265.1 Saprospiraceae bacterium
GCCTTTAGCGATGGGGTCCCACCTCTTCCCATTCCGAACAGAGTCGTTAAGCCCATCAGCGCTGATGGTACTGAGGTTGATGCCTCGGGAGAGTAAGTCGGTGCCAACTCAATATAAATTAGCCTTGTTCCTTAATTGGAATGAGGCTTTTTTGTTGCCGTGAATCGTGAGTTGTGAGTGGTGGTAGCGCTTGGCCGCCCCCGACCCCTGAAGGGCAATGCCGTTGACTTAAGGCACGGAGGGCGGAATTTATTCCGCTTCCTATGGTTTTTCCACGCTTTAGGCGTAATAAATCCCGCCCTCCATGCCAGCGTCTCCCCTTAAGTCAACGACATTGCCCTGAAGGGGAGTACATTGCGAATAAAGTAGAAAAGTTCCATTCCCCGAAATGCCCTCCCCTTCAGGGGTCGGGGTCGGCCAAGCGTTACCACCACTCACCACTCACAACTCACCACTCACGCCCATCATTCCAAAAACAAGCGCTTCACTTTCTGAAAGTCCTCATTGCGGATTCCAAATTCTTCCAGTTCAGCAATATCTTTTAGAAAAATGGAGTCAGCCGTTTCATCGTCGCTAGGCTCAAATTTTTTGCCTTTCCATTTCAGATAAATCGTTTCTGCCTGCTCGTATTGGTTGTTTAACAGGTAGCCTAATGCCAGATTGGTTTCAACTTTGACGGCTAAAGGATTGAGCAGCAGCGTTTTTTGAGCGGCTTCAATGGCTTTGAGGTACTCGCCGGCAAACAAAGCGTAGTAGCTCAAACTAAAATACAGGTCTGCATTGGTCGAGTCTGATAATATACCTGCCAGGGCATTATTGTACGCTTCCAGGTAACTGTTCCGCAAGAGTTGCTGCGCCATCAGGAGATAAACGGAATCGGAGGCCCCTGATTCGGCTGCGGCTTCGACCATTTCATAAATCGGACGTTCGGCAGACATGCCTGCCACGCACTCGGGCACTTTTGTGATCGGGTTTTTGGAGAACCCAAGCGTTTTCAGGTTTATCAAATTACAAATGCTAGCAGGCAAGGTTGAAAGTTGATTTTCAATTAAAATCAAGTCTTCCAGATTGGTCAGTTGCCCGATTTCATCCGGCAGGCTGCTGAGTCGATTGTTATTGACATACAAGGTTTGCAGATTGGTCAATTGCCCGATCTCTGCGGGCAGGCTGCTGAGTTGGTTGTCAAATAAAATCAGGTATTGCAATTTCCCCAGTTGTCCGAATCCGGGTGGCAGGTAAACAAGTTGGTTGTGCATCAACTCAAAGGATTCCAATTGTGCCAATTGCCCGAATCCGTCGGGTAATTGGGCGAGCAGATTGTTGCTCAAATACAGGTTTTGCAGGCGCGGCAATTGCCCGAATCCGGCAGGCAGACTGGTCAGTCGGTTGGTGTGCGCGGCGAAAGTTTGCAACTGCGACAACTGTCCGAACGTAGCCGGGAAAGTGCTGAGTTGATTATTACTCAAATTCAAATCGGTTAAGCCGCTCAATTGTCCAAAACTTTCCGGAAGAACGGTTAGTTGATTGCCACTCAGCTCCAGCCGCTGGAGTTTTTTTAATTGACCGAAGTTTTCCGGCAGGCTCGTCAGTTGGTTGCTGAGCATGGAAAAAGATTCCAGGTTTGTCAATTGGCAGAAACTGCCGGGTAGCGTGGAAATCTGGTTATTGGATAAATTCAGTGATTTCAAATTGGCCAGTTGCCCGAAATCATCCGGTAGGCCGCTGAGTTGATTGTTGTACAACATCAAAGATTCCAGGTTTTCCAGGGCGCCCACGCCTGCGGGCAATTGCGTGAAGCTATTATATGTTGCATCTAAAGTTGCCAGTTTGCTCAAGCGCCCGAAGCCTGCAGGCAGTTGTGCAATCTGGTTGAAACTCAGGTCTAATTCCCGGAGGTTTTTTAATTGTACAAACCCGTCGGGAAGGCTCGCTAGTTTGTTTCGCTGCAGCCTCAATGTTTCCAGCGCTTCCAGTTGGCCGAAACCGGCGGGCAGGCTGCCGAGTAGGTTATTGTCCAGGAAAAGCGTGTGCAGATGGGTGAGGGCTGCGATGCAATCGGGCAGAGCCTCCAACTGGTTGTTACTCAACAACAACACTTCCAATTGTTTATGTTTGCATACGGCCGCCGGGAGCGCCGTCAGTTCGCGTTTCCGCAGGTCGAGCGCCGTAATACTGGAATCCAGTTGATCCACATCCGTGGCCAACCGAAACGTACGGCCGAACGTATCGATCAGGTAATATGCCTCGCGGTTGTTGTATTCGCGGATGGCGCCGCGGGCAAAACCCTGCTCGTCGAAAGGCCAGAGCGTGTTATATTGAAACGGGATGGTGGTGTTGCCATTTTTATCTACAAACCCGAAACGATTGTTTATTTCATCATAGGCCAGTCCGAAGCGGCCTTTGTAAAAATACAGCCGGTCCAGGGCTTTCGTCGCTTTTTGTTGGCCCGCCTCGGCCTGGCGGGCATTTTCGGCGTCGGCTTTCTGTTGTTTTTCGAGTGCGTCGAACGTTTTGTCTAACCAGGCATTTACCTCGGCAGTTTTGGCGCGTTTGAAGTTGTTAGCGGCTTTGAAACCTTCGTAGGCTTTGCGGTAGTCTTTTGCTTCATAAGCGGCTTTCGCCTGCTGTATAGCGCAGTCGAAAGTTGTACAGGGCTGCGCTGTGGCCCGGAGTGCCGACAATGCCAGGAGCAGGAGAAGGATTGAGGTGGTTTTCATTGGATTGGGTTGTAAGTATGTACGTTTACTAAACTTCTGAAGTTTGGTAAACGTACTCTATTTTCCCGAGTTATAATCAATGAAGGCCTGTACGGCTAATATTTTCCATTGGCCGTTACTGCGCAACAAGGTTTTAAAATCGCGCACTTTAGTGGTCTTACCGGCGGCGTTTTGATGTCCCGAATCGTAAGCGGCAATAGCCATGTCGCCCTGAATCACGATGTTGAAATGGTCGGTTGTCAGCTGTATGTTTTCCTTTTGGGCCTCTTTAAACCAGACTTTTATGCCCTCGCTGATGGTTTCCCAGCCCGTTTGGGCGCCGTAAGTGCCGTCGGGGTTATTCCAGGCTAATTGTTCATCGGCGCTTTGCACATGGTAGGATGCCCAGGTATCATAATCGAAGTCGAGGTAAGCCCGGGTTTCGGCAAAGCAGACTTTTTTGATGGCTTCCTGGTCAGATGTTTGTGAAAATGCGTGGGTGGAAAAGAGGAGGATTCCGGAGATAAACAGCAATGCGTTTTTCATGATGTGAAGATTTTTTGAATGAACTTATGATAGTTGTGTCTGCGTCTGCCAGGAATCGTCGACGCTACGGTATGTGTTACAGTATTTGTCGCGGTGTGCTCTACGGTGTACGCTACGTTTGTCATCCTGACGAGATCCGTCCATTCTACGAGGAGTAAGTCGAGTATAAATGCGCCCCTAGAGCGGACGGACCCCGTTCATTTTTTGTTATATTTGGCTGAAACTGCATAAAAATATAAGGTTTCAGCCAAATATAGTTATTTTTTAAAGAAAATATTTTTTACTGCCCATCGCAAATATTTAAGATTCGCAACCACTTGTCCTGAGCGATCGCCCCAAACACGATACACCAAACACCAAAAAAAGGGCTGCATCAGGAAAAAATCCCGATGCAGCCCTTACTTATTTTCAGTAAAACGTTCCTATCGAACAATTACCACTGGAATCAATTCACGCATGGTAGCCGATTCGATGCGGATGAAGTACATACCGTTGCCGAATTGCGCACCTTCCCATTGGAAGCGCGATTCGCCGGAAACCTTGCCATCCAGCAGTGTCGAAACAACTTGTCCCATCGCATTCATCACACGAACCTGCACATTTTCTTCTTCTTCCAACGTAAATTCGATGTTGATCACATCCGTGGAAGGATTCGGGAAGCAGCGCAGGCTGCTGTTTTTGATAACATTGCTGCTGCGTTCAACGGCATTTGCAGGACGAAGTGGGCAGTTATCTTCGTAGAAATAAGCGCTGCCCTGATCGAGACTCGAACCGAGGTCGTCTTTGAATGCGCCGACACCGGCATACGGACCATCGACCGCTACGCTGCGGCCAAAGTTGTCGTTGGTTGTGACGGCAGAACCCAAGAGTTTATCCACTTCAGCCCAGCCGCTGCCTTCTGTGTAGATATAGGCAGAACCGGAGTTCGTACCCATATCATCATCAAACTGCGAGCCGACGATTACCGTACCGGCATCGATATCCACACTGATACCAAACTGATCGGCAATGGTGGCGTCTGATGCGATCAGTTTTGCAACTTCCGTCCACGAACCACTGAAACTGAAGACATAAGCAGCGCCTGCGTTGTTGCCGCCTGCATTGTCATCCAAATAAGACCCTACCACGAGGTTATTACCGCTGATGGCAACGCTGCTACCGAAGTAGTCGCCCGCTGCCAGATCGGAAGCAAGCAGTTTCTGCGTCTGACCCCAGTTGTTGGCAGTTGGGAAATCCCGCACAAAAGTGAAGGCCGCCCCGGAGTTGGAACCGGATTCGTCATCGTAACGGGCGCCCACGAGTACTGTGCTGCCGTCTATGGAAACACTGATACCAAAGTTGTCGTTGGTAGCGCCATCGGAAGAACTTCTGCGAACGCGTTCACCCCAGTTGTTTGCGCCACCGAAATTTCTTTCATACAGGTAGAAAGAACCGCGGTTCACTTGTGGGGCATCATCATTGACTGCGCCTACCGCAGCGTAGTCGCCGGAAATATCTACCGAAGCGCCAAAGTCGTCACCGCCGGCGCCGTCAGAGGCGAGCAGTTTTTTCACTACGCCCCAGTTATTTGCACCGCCTTCATTTTGTGAGAAAATGTAGGCTGCACCTTTGCCGAAGGCGCGGGTAGCGCCGACGATAACTGTACCACCGGAAATAGCCACGGCATCGCCGAACAGGTCGTCAGCATCACCGTCGGGTACAACGAGTTTTTTAATCTCGTCCCAGCCGCCGGAGCCGTTGCGAACTAGGATATACGCTGCGCCACTGTTGACACCTTTTCCATTATCATCATAAGGCGCGCCAACAATCGCAAGCGTACCATCTATATCAATGCTGCTGCCATACAGGTCGCCACCGGCGCCGTCCAAAGCAAATTCGGGGCTTAAGTTAGCCTGGTCGAAGCAACCGCCGCCGCCGCCGCCGAGTATGATAATGATCGTTTGCTCACAAAGCGCATCGTTTCCGGTTGCATCCGTTGCTGTCCAGGAAACCACATCGCCATCAAATAATTCTGGTGGCGCGTCATTGTCAATGGTAACAGTACCCGGGCAGGCATCCGTTGCCGTCAAAGCCGGCAAATTGCTGCTGAGTGCAAAGCTTTCTCCAGGTTCTGCATTCAGGGTTACCGTAGGAGGGCAACTGGCAAATACAGGATTGGTTACATCAGGCGAGCATGGGCTGCAAGCATCCGGCGTACCGGTATTGCAGTCATCGTCGATGCTGTTGCCGCATACCTCAGTAGCCAGAACCACAGTAACCGTACGGGTACAGCTGGTAGGCGTCGGGCCGCCTGCCGAGAACGTTACCGAAGCGGTAGCGCTCAGGGTAGATGCGGATGCCGTTACAGCAATCACATTGCCACAGTTATCCACGGCACTGATGCCGAGGCTGGCCGGTGTGAAACTCACAGAAGCCGGGCAACCGGGCGCGTCGATTTGTGCCGTCAATGTTGGCGGACAAGTGAGTGTGGTGGTGGTAGGCGTGCAGGATGCAGGATTCGGTGTGACAACAACCTGCTGTGAGCAAGTATTTGTGTTACCGTTTCCATCTGATACCTGCCAATAAATATACGATACGCCTACCGGATACTGCGGCAATAGCGGAGGATTGGCTGAAACACTGGCAAGCGTCAGTGGAGTACAGTTATCCGAAACTGTTATAAAAGGAGCAGTTTTAGGCGTAAAAGTAGGTGCGCTGGAAGGGATAAAGTTGTTGAATGGCACATCTACCTGAACGGTGAACGTATTGCAGGTAAGTGTTGGTTGCCCTTGATCCTGGATAGTAAAAGTACTGGAACAGTTCGCTGTATTGCCTGATACGTCAGTAGCACGCCAGTTTACCGAATAGGTACCCACTCCGTAAGTATTCGGGAACGTAGGGGATATGATCGCTACATTTATACCTCCCGGGCAGTTGTCAGAAACTGTAGGTTGGGTCAACATTGCGGAAGTAACAGTAGTTACACAACCGGCTCCGGCAGGAATGATTTGCGGAGCTACTGCACAAGTAATGGTAGGCGCTGTATTTTCCCGAACATCGATCGTGAAAGTACAAGTTGCAGAATTACTGGGGGATGCATTGTCCCATGCGGTGTAACGCAAAGTGGTAACGCCGACAGGGAAAGTGCCTCCCCGAGCGCCGGGCGTACCCGTCAGCACAGGAGCGCTTGCACCCGTAGTACTAACAACAATGGGTGCACTGATTGAAAGGAGTCCGGGGCAGTTATCGGTAGGTGTCGGGTCGGCCCATGTTGAAGGTGTTCCTGTGCAAATCCCTGTTATCACAATCTGATTGCTTGGACAAGTCAGCGCAGGTGGAGTCATATCAGATACCTGTACCGTGTATACGCAGGCAGTAGTATTACCGGCCGCATCACTGGTATTGTAGGTTATAGTGGTTGTTCCAAGTTGCAGTGTAAGGGTTGTCAGCGGTGCAAATGTGCCGGAGGCTGGCAATGCACTGTTATTTGCAGTGTAAGTAACAGCAAGCGCTGTGCTACAACCATTGTCTGTTATCGTAGGCGTAAATAATGTGTAAGTACCGGTACAACCAGCGCCGGCATTCACTGCTATCGGCGCAGCCGGACAATTGGTAATACTTGGCTTATCATCGTCCACAACGGTTACACTAAAGGCGCAAGGCGTTCCAACATTCGCCGTGATGGCAGGGCCGTCTTTTGCCGTAAAGTTTACAGTGGTAGTACCTACCGGGAAGAAGCCGCCGCTATTGTTTGCCAATAGTGTAGCTGTATTGGGTGTCATGCCGACCGGAGATGTTGCACGTGATACAACAATTGTATTAGCCGGACAATTATCCACCCACACAGGCGCATTCCAGGTCTGATTAACGCCGCATGCAGCCGATGCGTCGCTATTTACAGTGATGTTAGGCGGACAGGTACCTGGCTGAAGTACGGGGCCGGTGTTGTCGATGACCTGTAAAGTTAGCGAACAAGTAGAACTGTTATTGGATGCATCCGTTGCAATGGCAATCAGGGTGAAAGTTCCCAGCCCGAATGTAGAGGAGCCGATTGTTAGGGGCGTACTCGGCGCCTGTCTGTAAGTAATAGTACCCGGATCACAAGAAGGGGTCGCCGTAGAACTTACTCCAGCCACAGCAGCCAGGGTATACAGGCAGTTAGCGCCTGCGCTTACAACCACAGGCGATAACGGACATGTGATAGTCGGTGGTGTAGTGTTGGTCACTTTAATGGTAAAACTACAGGTAGCCGAATTGCCTGCGCCATCTGTAGCATTGTAACTCACACGGGTAGTGCCTTCATGGAAGTCGCCGGAAGTTAGAGTAGCGGAAGAGGGGAGGTATGCAGAAGTGACTAATGTAAATGTAGGCCCTGTAACAGTTGATACAGTACAATTGTCTGTAACAGTTGGAGTTGCCCAAGTAGCGTTTTTACTACAATTACCCGAGATATCGGCAACTAACACCTGATTTCCAGGACATGTAGCGCCAAAACTCGGCGCTTGCTGGTCCTGTACAGTTATAGCAAATGAACATCCTGCGGAATTACCATTCACATCTGTGGCAAGATACTGGAAGGTTGTGGTACCTAATGGCAAGGATACGGAACGGGGATTTATCCATCCGCCCATTGGCGGCCCAGGAGTCGTTTCTGTCACTGTCGGTGTACCGCAGTTATCCGTAGCAACAGGCAGGGTTAAGTTTATCGTAACCGAAGTGCAGGAATTAGGTGCTGTAGGCACTGTTATAGAGTTAGGGCATGTAATAGAAGGCGCCTGAGCATCTGTTACCTGTATACTGAACGTGCAAAAAATGGTAGAAGTGCCACCGGCATCGGTCGCAGTATAGGTCACAGTTGTGGTACCCACAGGGAATAAGGTGCCGGAAGGATGACTAACGGTTGTCGTCACAATGCCACCGCAGTTGTCGCTGGCGGTAATATTGGGCGCTGTCCAGGTAACAATACGTCCGCATTGACCGGGAGATGTTGTCGTAGTCACTGCCAACGTTCCGCACGTAACCGTTGTGCTGTAGGGTGCAGTGATAATAGGCGGTGTATTGATTGTCACAGTAGGCGGTGTAATATCCGAAACAGTTACTGTGAAATTACAATAGCCTGTATTACCTCCTGCATCCTGAGCGGCATATACCACATTGGTCACACCAATCGGGAAGAATGAAGAGGGCGTATAATTACTGGTCAGACTTACAATCGTCTCACAATCAACCGGAGTAGGCAACGGGGTCCAGGCCGCTGCTACCTGGTAGCCGCATGGACTGATCTGGTTGTTAAGAAAAACGAGATTACCGGGACAATTGGTGAACGTCGGCGGCGTATTGGAGACAATGTTTAATGTCTGTGTTTGGGTACTGGTATTGCCTCTGGTACCGTCTTCATAAATCCATGTAAGCGTATAGGTTCCCAATGCAAAGTCTCCTGGAATAGCCACTGCATCCCAGTCCATTGGGCCGCCATTCAGGGTTGTCGTTACAGTTGCGATAGGTCCGCCGTTTACCTGCACCCGTACAGCACGTCTTGTGCCGTCGCAAACATCGATGCCATTAGGAACGGGTATAGTATCCGGTGCGGTGAATTGGCCTGTTATTGGATCGTAACGGCAAATATCACGCGACAAAACCGGCAGTGGCGACAGTGCCGGTACCGGAGGCGTTTTATCCAAAATATAAACGGAAGCGCTACAGGTCGCTGTATTGGAAGCCGCATCTGTAGCTGTAAGTGTCAGCGTTAAATCGGCTGCACCGGTTAACGAAAGCGTATTATCTGCCGCAGAACAGGTGAAGCTGGTCGTTGTGCCGCTTACGGTAAAGGTCAGTTCAGCCGGGCAGGTGAATGTTGTACTCAGGAAAAGATCCTCCGGGTCTACAGTCGCAGGATTCACCGTTACGGTACCGGTAAGCGGGTCTAAATTTACCGAATACGGTTTGCAGGTGATCGTTCGGGGGACAAGCGTGGCATCATTGCGGTAGTATATAAACCTGCCTGCGTTAATACCCGAAAAACAGTCCAGGTCACCGTCGCCGTCAATATCTACAAAGGTGGGAGAAGAGTAATCAGTACTACCTGGACCAACGTCTTTCATTGAAGGTACATCAAGCGGACCGGAGCCGGAAGCAAAATGAGAAAATAAAGCACTGGGGCTAGAGGCAGGGGCGTTATTTCTAAAATATCTGAATGTGCCATTGGCTACCCCGACATAAACATCTATATCGCTGTCAGCATCAAGATTTACGGCTGTCAGACAGGCATTGCTGCTAATATCACCATTGGCGGCGACACCGCCTAATACTACAAATGCATTACTGAGCGGATTACTTCCTCCGGTTAATTCGCTAAAACTGGGGTTGTAGTCACTGTCTTCATTGCGAAAATACCGAATGGAATTGGTGCTGTTACTGCGACCAACAAAACAATCGTAGTCGCCATCGTTATCGTAATCCATGAATGCAGGAGAAGCATTGGAGCCGACAATTACACCATCGAAAGGGTTGCCGTCAAAGAACACCGAGTTGGGGCCTGTTAGTTCGTTAAATGAAGGAACAGAAGATGTGCCCGTATTTTTAAAGGCACTGATACTTCCATCGCCGGAACCTACAAAACAGTCCAGGTCGCCATCCGCATCAATGTCAATAAATGCAGGTTTGGCATTGCTGGCCACGCCGTATCCATCAAACGGATTGGCAGCTCCGAGCTGCTGAACAAATACGGGTGCACTGGCCGTACCGTTGTTTTTGTAAAACAGGATTTCGCCGGCCTGATTCCCTGCGAAAAGATCCTTGTCGCAGTCATTGTCAATATCCACAAAAACAGGGACAGAGCGGCCGCCGACATTGAAATTGTTCAGGGGGTTGCTGGAACCGGTAATGAGTGTGAAACCCTGTGCAAATAAGGAACCGCCCATTAAAGTGAAAAAAGAGATGAGCAAGAAAGGAAGTAGTTGCTCATTTGAAGTGGGTAGGTATCGCAGGGGTATGCGAATACAGCCACTCGGCGCGTTGCCGCGCTTGGGATTTGTAAACTTTTCCATGAGGACTCGTTTAACGGTTAGAGAATCTGTTGCAGTAGATGTCGGTAACAACAGGTGCGCCAAGGGAACGGACGCAGGGGATGAGGATTCGGTGTGGAAGATTAAAAGAACGGGGTCAAAATTATGAAAAAATCCAAATGATTACCAAATAAACCACAACAAATTTATAATTTTTACCCTGGCGCACCGAAAAAACAGTATCCACGCAGGGAAAACACAGTCATGTTGGAGTAGTCTGAAAGATTTAAGATGGTTTTGCGCACTGTTACAATGAACTTTTATTCAAAACCACTTTGCGCTGCCACAAACAGGCCGGCGGATTTCTTCCGCAGGGTTTTGTCGCTTGTCTTGTGTTCGGTACTTTTGCGCAAGAAATCAGAGGGTGAGAGAAGTGAGAGGGTGAGAGCCGACTTCGATTACACCTCAATACCCTTGACATCCCTAATGATGAATGCCCAACGTGGTTAGGTGTAATCGAAGTCGGCTCTCACTTCTCTCACTCTCTCACCTCTCTCACCTTTCTCACACTCTCACCTCTCTCACTCTCTCACCACACATGACTTTACGCGAATTCTTCGACTACCTCGGCTCCAATCCCATGGTGATGCTGGCTTTTTTTCTCGGCATTCCGTTTACAGCCCTCATCGCCGGCATATTGGGCAA
>JALHMA010000185.1 GCA_022844265.1 Saprospiraceae bacterium
GGGGGGGTTTTTAAATGTCTGCCCATTTTTTTGTGTTTGGGGTGTGGTGTTTGGTGTTTAGGGCGATAACGTTTGGCTTAGGTAAATGTGAAGCCAAACCTTATCGCCCCAAACACCAAACACCAAACCCCAAACACCAAACACCTCATTTTGCCAGCAGTACATCGCCCCGGAAGTACAGCGTCTCCCCACCCTGGAGGACAACGCTGGCGTGCCAGACATACACCCCTGTATTCATAATTTTGCCCTTAAAATGACCATCCCATCCCATTTCCGCAATATTAGGCAGGAAATTTTTTCGCTCGAACACCTGATTGCCCCAACGATCGAACACCTGGAGCAGGGCAATGCTTTCAACGGAAGTCCCGTCGGCATACAAAGTAAAAAAATCATTGCTGTTATCGCCGTTTGGGCTAAAGACATTCGGACCGTAAACAGATGATTGTCTTATACTTATGCTGATGTCGTCCGTTGCCGTGCAACCGGCCTCATCCGTTATGATCAAGGTGTACACGGTATTTTCAATGGGCGAAGCGAAAGGTGTCGCACAATCTGCACAACTCAGGCTCTGCGCCGGTTTCCAGTCGAACAGGAAGGTTCCGCTCTGCGAAAAATCGGGCTCTATACGTACGCTTGCTCCGGGCAGGATCAGGGTATCTGCTGGCAAATACAGTTCGGGAATAACCGGCGTAAACAACTCGAAAGAGGCAGTATCCATACATCCCTGATAATCTATGTACAACGTATAAGCGCCCACCGGCAAATCCTCGAATACCGTATCGGCGCTGAAGTGCATACCATTCAGGCTGAACAGTGCGCCTGCGGGCTGTTGCTGCAATTCGACTTTGCCCAGCGTGTCGCGGCAATCAGGTTGTGTTAATTCCAACGAGGGCGGTTGTTGGCCTGTCACCTGTACAGTGACGGTATGCGTTGAATCACAGCCGTTTATATTGGAACTTGTTTGCTGAAAAGCACCCGCAACGGACACGTAATTTCCAAAAACGAGTGTGGAATCGCCGGGACAAATCTGCCTGTTTTCCTGGGTGTTCTGGGCCGGAGGAAACAGGCTGACGGTTATGGTGTGGGTGGAGTCGCAGCCGTTTGTATTGGAACTTGTTTGCTGAAAAGCACCCGCAACGGACACGTAATTTCCAAAAACGAGTGTGGAATCGCCGGGACAAATCTGCCTGTTTTCCTGGGAGTTCAGGGCCGGAGGAAACAGGCTGACAGTTATGGTGTGCGTTGAATCGCAGCCGTTTGTATTGGCACTTGTTTGCTGAAAAGCACCCGCAACGGACACGTAATTTCCAAAAACGAGTGTGGAATCGCCGGGACAAATCTGCCTGTTTTCCTGGGTGTTCTGGGCCGGAGGAAACAGGCTGACGGTTATGGTGTGGGTGGAATCGCAGCCGTTTGTATTGGCACTTGTTTGCTGAAAAGTACCCGCAACGGACACATAATTTCCAAAAACGAGTGTGGAGTCGCCGGGGCAAATCTGCCTGTTTTCCTGGGAGTTCTGGGCCGGAGGAAACAGGCTGACGGTTATGGTGTGCGTTGAATCACAGCCGTTTGTATTGGAACTTGTTTGCTGAAAAGCACCCGCAACGGACACGTAATTTCCAAAAACGAGGGTAGAATCGCCGGGACAAATCTGCCTGTTTTCCTGGGAGTTCTGGGCCGGAGGAAACAGACTGACAGTTATGGTGTGGGTGGAATCACAGCCGTTTGTATTGGAACTTGTTTGCTGGAAAATACCCGCAACGGAGACGTAGTTTCCAAAAACGAGTGTGGAATCACCGGGACAAATCTGCCTGTTTTCCTGGGAGTTCTGGGCCGGAGGAAACAAGATGACAGTTATGGTGTGCGTTGAATCACAGCCGTTTGTATTAGGGCTGATTTGCTGGAAAACACCCGCAACGGACATATAATTTCCAAAAACGAGTGTGGAATCGCCGGGGCAAATCTGCCTGTTTTCCTGGGAGTTCTGGGCCGGAGGGAGGAGACTGACAGTTATGGTGTGGGTGGAATCGCAGCCGTTTGTATTGGCACTTGTTTGCTGGAAAGCACCCGCAACGGAGACGTAATTTCCAAAAACGAGTGTGGAATCGCCGGGACAAATCTGCCTGTTTTCCTGGGAGTTCTGGGCCGGAGGAAACAGGCTGACTGTTATGGTGTGGGTGGAATCGCAGCCGTTTGTATTGGCACTTGTTTGCTGGAAAGCACCCGCAACGGAGACGTAATTCCCAAAAACGAGGGTGGAATCGCCGGGACAAATCGACCTGTTTTCCTGGGAATTTGGGGCTGCGGGGAACAAATCCACAACAATGGTATGGGTGGAATCGCAGCCGTTTACATTGGCGGTGGTCTGCTGGAACGAACCTGCTGCGTTCACGTAATTCCCAAAAACGAGGGTGGAATCGCCGGGACAAATCGACCTGTTTTCCTGGGAATTTAGGGCTGCGGGGAACAAATCCACAACAATGGTATGGGTGGAATCGCAGCCGTTTGCGTTGGCGGTAGTCTGCGGGAACGAACCCGCCGCGTTCACGTAATTTCCAAAAACGAGGGTGGAATCGCCGGGGCAAAGCGACCTGTTTTCCTGGGTGTTTGGGGCTGCGGGGAACAAATCCACAACAATGGTATGGGTGGAGTCACAACCGTTTACATTGGCGGTAGTCTGCTGGAACGAACCCGCTGCGTTCACGTAATTTCCAAAAACGAGTGTGGAATCGCCGGGGCACAGTGTCCGGCTTTCGTTGGAAACGGATGATGTGAGAACAGCCACCTCAACTACAATCGTGGAGTCGCAACCTTGTGTAGAGACATATTGGAATGTCTGACTGCTTCCGGCGGGAATATTTTGACCGTCAAACAGATAGGTGTCACCGGCACAGGCTTCCACTTGTAAGGTCTGCAAAACAGCATTTGAAAAAACCTCCACGGTATCCCGCCGCACATTGTTGCAAAAATCGGTGGCTTGCACCCAGTATTCTCCTGATATAGAAGCCGTAAAGACTGGGCTTGTGGAGCCATCCTGCCACAAAAAAGTAGCGAAACCATTGCCGCCAAACAAAGTGTAACCTCCTGGCGGACACCCCGTTCGGTCGGGTCCCAAATTCAGCGTTGGTTTAGAAAAACCGCTGAACTGAATATTATTGTTCTGGTAATTACATTCGGGTGTGTAAAATACCAGGTTGCCGGGCAGCGGAATCTGTGTGTCGCCCGCGTCATTGACCAAAAAATAAAAAGTAATGGGCGCATTCGGCAGCGTGACGTTAAAAATGAGGCAACTGTCCGGCTGGAATGGCGTAGTGCGCACCAGGTAAGTGCCGCCACGGATTGCATTGCCGGAAAAAGGATTGCCGAACCTGTAAAACGAGAGAAACATGCTGTCGCGGAAAGGTATGCTGCCCTTGTTGCAGATACGCATTGTAATGTTTAACGAATTTCCATTGCAGGATTTGCTCAGCAGTTCAAGGTGGAGATCGGCCGCAGGTAAATACGCATTATCCGGTTTGCCGTATTTCGGCGCCTGAAAGCCGAAATTGTTCAGTGGCCGCTTCCCGCTTCCGGCTGGTATTTGCAGATGACTTTCCTGCTGCGTGATGGGTACGGTCAGGTCGTCGTTGATGTTGACGACATTATAGGAATATTGATTCCAGATGTCCCTGGCGGGCATCCAGGCACGGTGGTTCTGACGGTTGGATTCCAGGACGTAGAGGGATCCGTAAAAAGCGTACTCGATCGTATTCGGAATCTCCCTTCCGCCGATCACCACGATTTCCGCTTCATCGTCCGCATCCACATCCGCGATAACCGCCATCTGATGCAGACCAATTCCCTTGTTGTGATAGGTAGCCAGGTTCCTGTTGTTGCCCGATACACCTGCAGGGAGATTTGCGCCGCCATAAAGAATCCGCAAGTAAGGCTGATCCTGGAAAACCAGTTCGCTTATGCCGTTGTTGTCAAAATCAAAACTAGTGACCCCGGGAAGCTGACCCGTATCTTCCGTATCTACCGCCCACCAGGTTGGTTGTGCCGGAGTTGTGTTGGCGGCATGGAGATTATAACATTTGAGTTTTCCTTCGGTGCAACTCATGATTTCGGGCCAGTCTTCGGCATATCCCGCTTCGGTATCGTCATATACGTTTGCAATAGTCAAAACCCCGGTTTCTTCATCGTTCAGAGCAACCTCGTAAGGATTGGCCATAAATTTCCAGAATCCCGTTTTGTTCCACACGTATACGCCAGACTGTTCAGTCGGGAAATTTCCCTGGATCAACCTCCCCGCCACCACGACTTCTGGAATGCCATCCAGGTTCACATCGGCGACGGCAGTGTAACCATCTGAAAAATTCTGGCCCGAACTTACTTTGATGTTTCGTTGTATTTTTATTTGTACGCCATCGCCGTCATTGGGGTCCAGGTCGATGGAATAGATGACAAAACCTGCGGCGATTTCCAGTCCGTTGCAGTCCGGATCGCCGCCGCAATCGGCCGGAGTAAGCAGGTCGGCAGCAAAGGAGTTATAAAAGTTATAAAAATACAACCACCCACCTGTCGGGCCAGTACCTTTTAATATCCGTTTCAACTGGGGGGCGCCGGGATTGCTGAAATCCAGCGCATACACCTCGTTGCCTGCATATATTTCTGAAATGCCGTCCGCATCGAAATCTGCAGCGTGTATATGGACTAATCTGCTTTGCAAGGTATCCGTTGAAATTACCCACAACTGCATAGCCTGGTTAGCGGCCGGGTCGTAGCCATGGTACACGCGAAGACGTTTTTCATGGTCTACCATAAATAATTCGACGTTGCCGTCCCGATCCAGGTCGGCGATACTAGGATCCGAAAAGCCGCCGGGCACCGTCATTTTCGGAGGGTTATTCCGGTCGCTTCCGTCTCCTTTGAAAAACAAAACTTCCGTGGTTAGTGCAATGACATTGTTCGCCTTGAATACAATGATTTCCGGAATACTGTCCTGTGTGGGATTCAGGTTTCCGACAAGCGGCGTTACCCAGGATGAAAGATTGTCCTGCGGGCTGATCCAGGCTGCCTGCATACTAAAATTGGCCGGCATGGAAGTCACGATACAATCCGGGACCGTGTCGCAGGGGCAATCCTGTACATCGTAACAATCAATCAGTCCGTCGCTGTCGTCGTCTATTTCGTTGTTGCAGATTTCAGGGGCGAACCGGCGCGTTTCCGGGCTTGCCTGGGAGAAAAGATTTATATGAAAGCAGATTAACAGAAGTGCGGTAAAAATTTTCATTGCATGAAATTTCGGGATGATCGGGATAGGATGTGCGGATTATTGCTGAGATTAAAAGGATTTGAAAAGGCACACGGATGAAATGGATGAGACACGGATTTTCGCGCTTCGCGCTCGTAGGAATAATGGCAACACGGATCGGACGGATGACGCAGATTTACGCGGATTTTCCCGATGTAGAGTTGACCTGATTTTTCCAAAAAATGAACATTATTTAATCTGCCTCAACTCTACATCGGGAAAATCCGCGAAAATCCGTGTCTCATCCGTCCGATCCGTGTTCCTTTAATATCCTCAACTCTACTTCACTCTTTTCACATAAAAGAACTTCGGACCTTGTTCCAGCAAGGTAAGTGGATCTTTGTGGACTGCGCGGTCAGCCTTCGGGTCGGGTTGAATGGCGCCGTTTTTCACCACAAAGGTATATTGTAATGTTTTTTCCACGCCGGCCTGGTCTTTCAACAGCAGATCGAGGGTGTAATTTCCGTCTTTAAGTTCGTCTTTTTTGAGAAATTTTTTGGAACCGGCGCCCGTACCTGTGGCTACAACAGGATAGGCAAACAGGGTAGCGTCAAATTTCATCCATTTGCCGTTGCGGGTTTGCAGGCCGGCGTATTCGAATCCATTGCCCATATTCTGAATCCTGTGCGCGCCAGCCATTTTGCCATCGCGGTACATTTTGATCAGGAAATCGTATTGTTTTGAATTATCCCAGACAGATTGGTTGGTGATGGTGGTACTGGCATCCGTCAGGTAGAAATTGAAAATGAAATCGTTGTCGGGGCCGAATTCCACCCGTCCCCATTCTTCCCAGGGGCCTTTCAGGAAATACAAATCATGCACCGATGCATACGGATCGGGATTAGTCTTTTTTTCGACACTGAACGGGTAGGTGTAAAAGTGTTTGGTACCTGCAAAAAAGCGCAACTCGTATTTGCCTTCCATAACGGTGACAGAGAATGCGTAATTCTTACCTGTCAACTGTTCCATTTCATAAAATGGAAGAATCGACGCTTTTGCGCCGTAGTGCAGGGTGCCTTTGATCGCACCTGTCGTGACATCTACCACTTCCATGCGCAGCAGGGGTACCGGGTTGGCATATCCGGCGTAGTTGACCGCTTCACCGCTTTTGGTTTTTTTGGGCAAAAAAGATACATCCAGGTTGTTGAGGTACATCTGTCCGTTGGTGATGTTGTAATACCAGCAGCCGTTGTGCAGCAAGGATGACCACATGATCGCCGGCTGGAAGGGTTCGGAGTCAAAATCCAGTTCCACCACCGAATTGGGCACGGTTTTGTCATCGGAAGCGGCCGCTCTATCGTTCTTTGCGGGAGCCTGCCGGGTTTTGCCGGCGCTTTTGTCGGCTGGTTTTTCCGACGGGGTAGGAGTCACGCTCACGGCAGGTTGGGCTGGGGCAGTCGTTTCTGTTGGTGTTTGATTCGGGTTATTAGCCGCAGGAATTTCGGTTTTTGCGTTTGCTTTTTCTTCTTCAACACGCGCTTTTGCTTTGTTTTTCAGGTTGCTGATTTGTGCGGATGCGGCGATTGCGGTAGCCACGAAAAGGAGAATAAGTGTACTTTTTTTGATAAGTGTAGGCATGGTGGTTATTAGTTATTAGTTATCGGTTATTAGTTATCCGTTATCGGTTTTTCAGGCAATAATGGTGAATGTATGCTCATACAGATTCACCATGCCGAACCAGATAACGGATAACCGATAACTGATAACCAATAACGAAACCAAGGTTGGAAAAACACTGCTCCCTCCGCAAGCTGCCCATGACCAGCGAACGGATCGATTGATTCAACGATAGGGTTGTCTTATTCTGACAGAAAGGAGAGGTTCACATTGTTCAGCAAATCAAGCAGTTGCGCTTTTTTGCGCTGGGATACCGGCAGCACGCTGCCGTCGCTCATTTCCACTTCACCGGAAAAGCGGTTGTAGTACCGGCGCAGGTGGTCGAGGTTGACCAGGTGGGATTTGTGGATGCGCTCGAAGTGGTAAGGCTCCAACAGTATTTCAAGGTCTTTGAGGGTTTTGGCGAGCAGCAACTTGGAGCCGTCGTCGAAAAAGACAGTAGCATAATTGCCATCAGATGCGCAGCGGATGATGTTTTTGACAAAGTGCAGGTGAATGCCATCGGAAGTGGCCAGTGCAATGCGCGCCGGTGTCTGGTTGGGGTTCATTTGTTGCATCAGGCGCCGCAACTGTTCGCTGAATTCGGGTTGCCGGCTTGCCAATGCCTTCTCAACCGCTTTGATCAACTCATCGGCATCGATCGGCTTGAGTAGATAATCGAGCGGCGAAAACTTGATAGCGCGCAGGGCATACTCGCTGTACGCCGTAGTAAAAATAATTTTATAGTGTTGAAAATCAATGTTTTGTAATATTTCAAAGCCGGAGCCATCGCTGAGTTGTATATCCAGAAAAAGCAGGTCCACCTGTTTGAAGGCCTGTATGACTTCCAGGCCTTCAATGACGGAACCGGCTTCCGCAACAATACGCATGTCTGGACAGTGCAACTTGATTTCCATTGCCAGAGAAGCCCGGGCTGCCGGTTCGTCGTCAATTATTATCGCGTTGATCATGGCTGTGGTTGTTTTGAAATGGGATAAGCAGTATTACTTCTGTGCCGGCGGCAGCGCCATTGCCGTCGTACAAATCGCGGATCGTAACGGGTTGTTCCTGCCGATCCGGGCGCAACAGGCGCAGACGGTCCGTCGTAATCTGGGTGGCTAAAGGTTTTTGCATGTTGCGCAATTGCAACTTTCCGGAGGCCGTCCTTCCAATGCCGTCGTCTTTGATACACACCCTGATTTCTCCATCATTTTTATAAAAACCGATAAAAACCTGGCCGCTACCTGCTTTTGGCACCAGCCCGTGGATCACGGCATTTTCTACAAAAGGTTGTACCAGCATGGAGGGAATCAGGATGTTCATGCGCTGGAGGGCGGGATCGACAAATATCTCCATGCCTATTTTTCCGGGGTACCGGGTTTGGGAAAGTTGCAGGTAAATTTGAAGCAATTCGATCTCGTATTCCAGCGGAATCATGGCGTCCGAATAATCGAGGTTGAGCCGGAGCAGCCGCGCAAACCGGCCGATAAAAGCATTGGCTTCCACCACTTTTTCCTGGCCGTAGTAACCCTTTATGGTATTCAGGGCGTTAAAAATAAAATGCGGATTCATCTGGAGTCGCAGGGCCAGCATGCGCAATTCGGTGTTTTTTTGTTGCAATTCCGCGTTCAGCCGGCTGCTTTCCGTCAGTCGGCGCTCCACTTCGTATGCGCTGCGCAACCGCTTTTCCCGCCAGCGGATGTACGCAATACCTGCCGCCACCAGGCCCCCGGCTACAAGCAGTAAAAACCAGCCGCGCATCCAGAAAGGCGGCAGCACCTGCAACTCCAGTACGGCCGGCCGGGCGCAGGGAACCCCGGATCCGTTGATGGAAAACACTTCCAGGGTATAATGACCGGGTCGCAAGGCAGCAAACTCGATGGCTTCATTGGCCGTTTCCCGCCAGTTGTCATCGAGCCCCCTGAGCCGGTATCGGTATCGGATATTTTGCACTTCCCGGAACGATAAACCTTCGAACTCGACGGAGACGGAGCCTTCCCCGTACTTCATTTCGATGCGTTCCTGTCCTGTAAACGGGCGTGCTTTATTGTTGACCTGTACCGATTTTATCCACACCGGCGGGGAAGGAACCGAATACCGCAGTATGTTTTTGGGAATGCGGAGCAGTCCGTCGTCTTTTCCTATAAATATCTGATCATCAATGACTTCTACTGCATTGATCTTTTCTCCGCCAAGGCCGTACACCCCCCAGTAATTGGTCAGATGCAGCCTGCCCGGCTCCCCCGTGACCTCGAAGAGCCCGCCGGCACTCCCGATCCACAAGTTGCCATCCTTGTCGAGACAGAAATCCCTGCAAATGACACCGCCGCGGCTGTTGGCGATCGGAATACTGTCCGTCACCCGGCCGTTTTGAATGGCAAAAAGCCCTTTCGATTCGCTGAGCGCCCACAATACCTTTCGGGAGGAATCAAATAAAATGTCCCTGGTAACATATGGGAGCACACATTTGTACTGCGTGGAATGGATACCCGTATACAATCCAGTGGAAGTGGCCAGCCAGATCCTGTTTTGCTGGTCGAATTCAATTTTTTCGACCCGCAGGTCAGACAATCGCTGTGCCGGAGCAATAGAATATAATTGGTAACCCGCTGCCTGGCTCAGTCGTTCGGGCGGAAATATTTTGTGCGGGATTTGCGCTTTTTTGATCCTGTACAGCCCGGCAAGTCCCACCCAGTAGTCCCCCTGTCTATCAATATTGATATCCGCCGCGCGTTGGTACAGAAAGCGCTCCGTTCCGTTGCGCAGGATCAGGGTACCCGATTTGCCCACCACCAGCGTGCCGTGGTCCGGTAAATGCCTGATATTGAGGATGTTTTTGTTTTTAACGGTCTCTTTCAAAATTTGCCTTGTCCGCATCACTTTCCCGTCAAAAATGGAAAAAGTGCTGCCTTCCGAACCGATCCAGAGGCGACCTGAGGCATCGCGGCTCAGGCAAATAATCCGGTTGTACACCAACCCTTCCGCAGTGGTAAAATGTAGAATATCTGGAGCCGGGATATAAAAAAGTCCTTCTTCCAGCGTAGAAAACCACCGGCCGCCTTCCCTGTCTTCGAGCATGGAAGTGACGGAACGCCCCGGCAGATAGCGCTGCAAGGGGCGGAAAGAAGGGTAGTCGAAGGAAAAAGAACCTTTGCGGGTGCCCAGCCAGATTTGCCCGTTGTTCATCCGAAGGTCAATAATTTCGCTGCCGGCTTCCAGCAAAGACAGGGTTTGGATGATCTTGCCAGTTTGCCGTTCGCAGATCAAAACCTGGTTGGAACTGCTGATTAGTATGGTATCGCCCAAAAGCAAAGCCCGGATAGGAGGCGGCATGAGCGGCATATACCTGCTGGAAACCACGCCTGATTTTTCTATAACCTGCAAACTCTGGTTGCCAATACAGCCGATTGTACCGTCCTGGTTTTCCCAGGCATCATACAAGCCCATTGGGAAGGAGATTTCTTCACATCTCCCGGCATCCAGGTTGACTGAGCGGATTTTCTGGGTGGAGCAAAAATTAAGGTTGCCGTTTTGTTGTTCAAAAATGCGCAACACCAATCCGCCGACGTCGCATTGCTTGAGCAAAGGCAGATTTTTTTCGCTGTAAATGATACCGTTCTGGTAAAAACAGGGTTTGCCATTGAGGGTAGCAAACCAAAGCCGTCCTTTTCGGTCCTCCAGCATGGAAAATACCTCGTTGTCGGACAAGCCATGCGCTGTGTTGAAATGGGTAAAACTGTTGCCGTCAAAACGACTCACACCAATATCCGATCCGACCCAGATATATCCTTTGCTGTCCTGATATACGAAATATATGTAATTGGAAAACAGGCCTTCTTTTGCCTGATAATTGATAGAGAAAGGCTGCTGCGCGGCGGATGAGCCGCCCAAAAGCAATAAAAACAGGAGTGACATAAGTCCGAAGTGCGAAGCCATCAGTACGAAGTTTTTACAAAAATCGCTGCCTGTTCCACGCCTTTCGTTTTTAAATGCAGCTGGTACAATCC
>JALHMA010000186.1 GCA_022844265.1 Saprospiraceae bacterium
TTGTTGATGGTATTCAGCGTCAGATCTTCCGGTCGTGTCAACACGCCTTGAATACCGTATTGGCGGAGTTTGGTGACCATTTCCTTTTTTTCCTGCAAAAACTGGCGCGCTACGGTCTGCCGGTAGATGTCAGCCGTTTTTTGCACCTCCTCCGAAGCCAGCTTTCGGATTTCCGTGTTTTCAAAAAAAACAACCACCAACAGGTGCGATCGATTGAGGCGACGCAGGGTGGGAAGCGCCCGTTCGAGGGCGTAACTGCTTTCGAAATTGGTGAATAACAGCAACAGCGACCGCATACCGATCAAACGGCGCACACCTTCGTACAGCAATTCAAAGTTGGCTTCTCCGGGGCGCTCTTTTTCCCGGTACAAGGCTTCCATGATGCGTTTCAGCTGGCCGGTGTCGCGTTCTGCTTTCAATGTTGCGCCGATGACATCTGAAAACGTGAGCAGGCCCGCTTTATCCTGTTTTTTCAGGATAATATTGCTGATGGCCAAAGCAGTATTGATGGCATAATCCATCAGGCTCAAACCATCAAAAGGCATTTTCATCACCCGGCTCTTATCGATGATGCAATACACCTGCTGGCTGCGTTCGTCTTCGTATTGGTTGACCATCAAAGTTGCCCTGCGGCTCGACGCTTTCCAGTTGACGCTGCGATAATCATCGCCTTCCACATAGTTTTTGATCTGTTCAAACTCATAACTATGCCCGATTCGGCGCATTTTTTTGATCCCGGTTTCGTGTGCAATATGCTGCATGGCCCGCAGTTCGTAGCGCTTCATCTGGATGATGGAAGGATACACATCAACCGCCTGCGGCTGCTCGAAAACCAATTTGCGCTCGGCCAAACCGAGCCGGGTGGATACAAACACATTGATATTTCCAAACAAATAAACGCCCCGCGACAAGGGCCGCAACGTATGGGTAGCCACATAGGGTTGTCCGGGCGGCAGTTGGCAGCGAATCTCAAAATCGCGGCGCTGAAATTGTACGGGCAATTCGTCGGCTATCGAGAGGCTGAAATGCAAATTACCCTGATTTTCAAGCGATAAACTGACTTCATTGGGATCGCTGAGCGAAAAAACGGTACTGAGCCGGCGCTGACAGGAAATTTTGGGTCTTCTTAAAAAAAGCAGCAACACATCCGCCAGCACGAGTCCCAATGCGACTACCAGGGCGATCTGAGCAATCGGGAATAGCCAGCCAAAGGGGAATGCCAAGGCAAAACACGCCGTCACGGCGCCGAAAACCCAGAAAAAGCGGTTGGTTAGATACATGTTTTGGTGTTTCGTGTGTGGTATTTCGTGTTTAGGGTGCGCTGCCTTTGGCCTGTGTTCGGTATTTAGTGTTTGGTGTTTAGGGCGCTTCGCTTTTGGCGTTTTTGAAAATTTGACCAAAATACCAACTACTGCCAAGCTCGAAGCGCCCTAAACACTAAACACCAAACACCAATTACTTGTTAACAATCATTTTCCCGTCTTTCATCACAAAAGTAACCCGCGTCATGGCTTTGATATCATCGAGCGGATTGCCGTCTACTGCTACTAAATCAGCCAATTTACCCGCTTCTATGGAGCCGATTTTATCCTGCAAATGCAGCATGGTAGCGGCATCGAGCGTTGCGGCCCGCAGAATTTCGGTGTTTTTCATACCGGCTTGTGCCATAAAAATAAACTCCAGGTTGTTTTTCCCGTGCGGATAAACGCCGGCATCGGTACCGAAAGCAATTTTCACCCCTTTGCGGTAGGCGCGCGTAGTGGTTGCCTGTATTTGCGGGCCGATTTCAAGCGCTTTTACACGCACCACTTCCGGGAAAAAACCCGGGGCATATTTTGCACTATCGCTAACGGCAAAACCGGCGGTCATGGTGGGAACATACCAGGTGCCGTGTTTGATCATCGCATCCATGGTGGCGTCACTCATAAAAGTACCGTGTTCGATGGTGACCACGCCGGCTTCCACGGCCCGGCGCATGCCTTCATCGCCGTGCGCATGGGCTGCAACATCCACGCCGAGGTCGCGGGCCGTTTTTACAATAGTTTCCAGTTCGTCTGCTGCGTAATGAGGAAGTCGTCCGTCGCGGGCGAGCGACAAAACGCCGCCCGTCGCACAAACCTTGATACAATCGGCGCCGCGTTTGATCTGGTTACGCACGGCAGTCCGGCACTCGTCGGGGCCGTCGGCGATGCCCATTTCCGGCCCCGGGATATCGAACAAATCCCAGCGGGCGCCCGTCGCAGGGTCCCCGTGGCCGCCTGTGATACTCAGGGCTTTACCAACGGCAATAATACGCGGTCCGGTGGCCCACCCTGCATTGATCGCATTGCGCAGGGCAATATTTACCCCCGAACCGCCCAGGTCGCGAACGGTGGTGAAGCCCGCTTCGAGCGTTCGCCGGGCATACACCGCAGCGCGGAAAGCAATATCGGCCTCATTAAAAATAAAACGTTCGTTGTAGGAATTCCTGTTTTGTTCAAACTCCAGGTGAACATGGCAGTCAATCAGACCCGGCAATACGGTTTTCCCTTTTAAATCAATCACTTGCACACCGTTCGGAGCAACAGCATAACCTCTGTCTATCCGTGTAATGACATTGTTTTCCACCACGAGGGTGACGGCAGTTTGCGGTTCGCCGCTGATCGGAATGATTCGTCCGCAATACAGGTAAATTGTCTGAGCAGATAAAGGAGCTGCAAGGAGCATTAAACCTGAAAACAGCAGTTGAAAAAAGCGGTTGCGTGTGGTGAAGTGGCGCATTTTATTCATCAAATTTTGCGCCTGTCGGCGGGCGATACGGTTGAAACGGGATTTTTAACAAATTACCTACACTGGAATGTTCTGCGTCTTCCATGTGCGTATCGATGCCGAATACGATCTTTTCGTCGTCCAGTCGGGAAAATGTGCCAAACAAGTGATCCCAAATGGAGAAAATATTGCCGTAGTTGCTATCCGTATAAGGCAGGGTGAAGTGGTGGTGTACCCGGTGCATATTCGGCGTGACGATCACCCAGCTCAGCCAGCGATCGAGCCTTCGAGGAAACCGGATATACGCATGGTTGAACTGCGACAGGGCAACGGACAGCGATTGATACAAAAAAACAATATAAATAGGCGCTCCGGCCAGCACCACGCCTGCAACAGTAAATACAAACCGAAAAACACTTTCGCCCGGATGGTGCCGGTTGGCTGTGGTGGTATCTACATGCGGATCAGTGTGGTGCACCAGGTGAAAACGCCACATCCAACGCACTTTATGCTCTGCCCAATGTACAAAATACGCGCCGATCAGGTCGAGGAGCAGCACGCCGGTAATCAGGAACAGCCACATCGGCATGGGGGGAAGCCATTGCAGGATGCCGAATTTTTGTTCCACTACCCAATCGCTGGAACGCAGCAGGATAGCCGCCATGGAAAAATTAATCAGTACGGTGGTTGCTGTAAAAAACAGGTTGACCCAGCTGTGCGACCATTTATTGTATGGTTTGCGAAACAAGGGAATACCGCTTTCCAGCAATAAAAACAGGGTCAGACCACCCAGCAGAATGGCGCTGCGGTGGGAAGAAGGAATATTGGTAAAATACTGGACGATGGAATCAATCATAGCGCAGCAAAAATTTTGAAGCGCTAAAATTAGATGAATCTAATCAATCCGGCTACTTACTTTTTGGTCAGATTATTTTGTAACCAGTTCTTTTTGTGCAGCCGTCCAGCCTGTTACACCCTGGTCCAGTATTTTGATTCTTTTGAACCCAAGTTTTTCCATGATCTCGGCAGCACTGACGCTGTTTACGCCATTTGCGCAATAGATTGCTATTCTGGAGGAGTCTCTTAACGGCTTAATTTTATCTTCAAAATTTTCCTGAAAAAACGGAACATTGACAGCACGCCCAATATGCCCCTTTTTGAATTCTTCTGCTGAACGAAGATCAACGACAGGGGCTGTTGCATTGATTTTCATAAAGCTCTCGAATTCACTGGCAGCGATAACGACTACCTGTTTTTTAGGGGCCTCCGTTCTTTTAACGTCAGCTATTTTTTCAGAACCGGTATCTATTGCAGTAGCAGTTTTTTGCTCATCAGCTTTGTTTTTACAGGCTTGCGCACCCAATAAGAACAGCAATACAAAAACAGAAAGTGTAAAACGCATGGTCAGTTGTTATACTAAAAGTTGAGCGGTTGAGAATGTTGATAGTTGAGAAAGCATTGATAACCAGTGGGTTGTTTCAACTTCTCGTTCAAAACCACTTTGTGTTGACTATAATTTTCGGCAAAGATATGTCGCGCCGCACTGGATTTTTGCAGGCGTGTAAAGATAAGTGCGGCACACTTCGCGTAAGCAGTTGTGCCGCACTTATCATTTTTACAGATTGACAAGATTTTCAAGTCTTCTGGTGCTTTTTCTTCGCAGCCGGAAACAGAATATTGTTCAAAATGAGCCGGTATCCGGGCGAATTGGGGTGCAGGGCCAGGTCAGTTGGAGGGTCTTGTACATAATGCCGGTAATCTTCCGGATCGTGGCCGCTGTAATACGTGAAGAAGCCATACCCATGGGTGCCGTGAATATAGCGGGCTTCGCTGGCAGGTTTGTTTTCACCCATCGTCAGTACATTCGGTTTGATGTACTTTTTCTGGAAAGCCGTTGCCTGTCCCATAAAACCTTTAACGGTGCGGGTATGGCATTGGGTGAGCATGGTTGGGACGGGATCCCATTTTGCCGAAAAATCGAACAAGGTAAAATAGTCCTGTTCCGGCGGTATCCGGCGGCCTGTTACTTCGCTGTGGTCGATGGTGGAATGCTCGTAAATGCCGGGGTCGGTAATCACCTGGAAGTCCTTAAAAGCAAACGTTTTGGAATAATCCAGTTTGCTCTGGCAGTTGGGATCAATGGGGTCTCCATCAAAAGGAGTGGCGCAAATATCCGTGCCTTCCGCTGCCAAAGCAATATCATACGTATCCGTTGCCGAGCACATGGCAAACATAAAGCCTCCCAGGTTCACAAACTGTTCAATCTTTTTTGAAACGGCTAATTTGAGCTGACTGACCTTGCTAAAACCGTTTTTGCGGGCCAGGCCTTCCATCATGCGCACATGCTCGCGGTACCAGGGTTGTCCGCCGTAGCTCGCATAAAATTTTCCATACATGCCTGCAAAATCTTCGTGGTGCAGGTGCAACCAGTCGTATTCGGCCAGTTTCCCCTGCAACACTTCCGTGTCGTACAGCACTTCGTAGGGAATTTCTGCGTAGGTGAGTACCATCGTCACCGCATCGTCCCAGGGCTGAATGGCTTCTCCTTTTTCGTTTTTATCGGGAGAGTAAACCGCAATTTTCGGCGCTTTTTCCAGTTTGATCACATCCTGGTTCACCTCCGGGTTGAGTATGTCATTCTGAATGGCCGCAAACTGCACATCCGACATAACTTCATAACTTACATCGCGGGTTTTGCATTCTTTTTCAAACGTCGGTGAATAGGCAAATGCAAAACTGCCGCCCCTGTAATTGAGCAGCCAATAGGCTTCCACGCCCTGCGAAATGACCCAATACGTGATACCGTAGGCCTTAAGGTGATTGCGTTGGCGGGTTTCATCCATCGGAATCAGCATGACGGAAGCGCGTATCTGTGACAGCACACTGATCCAAATAAGCAGCAGAACTATAATTCGGCGCATAACCTAAGGGTGTTTTTATGGGAGCACATTCCCGTTGAAAGCAAAAAAGAACTGGTAAAAAGCAGGCAGGCAATGGCATACTTTTGTTGCCGGGCTCCCTGCAATTCTATCGTATCATTCAAATACCAGACACGTTCCGGTGTAAAAACGCTGAATGGAAGAAAAAGATTTTGTACAAAATTATAAAACCCTGTTCAATATTCCAGGAGTTGCGGCAGGCCCTCCTGTTGTGCCAACAACCGGGTAGGACTAAATGCCCAGATGAACTGGAGCAATTCGTTCATATCCTTTCTGAATTCAATATAGTAATCTTCGTGCAGCGCTGCCACCTTTTTCAGCATCATAGCCGTTCGGCGCACGACATAGGGCGCAAAAGTATCGCAGCGCCGCTCCGGGAAAGAGCGCAACATCACGCTGTGCCGCCGAAAGGATTCGGCCAGCAGAAAGGTGGTGAGGATCACTTCGCCCGGCTTGTCTTTTGTAGCCTGCACATGCTCCGTAATGCGGGCATTCCAGAAACGAATTTCGAGGAGCAGTACACCCGGCGTCAGGTGTGCCGCTCCTATTTGGGGCAGTTTTTGGATAATTTGTTCGCGCAATTCCTCGGCCCGCTCGTTGCGGGTTTCACCGCCTTCGAGCAATTCAAAAATCAGGCGCCGCACTAATTTATTATCCTTCGTAACCAGGCGGAGCAGGAGTTTATCCTTCTCTTTGGCCGGCATTCGGACAATAGCAGCCTTTAGTTGTTCATCTAATTTGCGCATACCCTTATTTTTTATTGATGAGGAATGAGGGATGAGTATTTGAGGATGCGAGTATTCGAGTATCTGACTGCTTTTCACGCTACCACTCTGCATTTGAGTATTTGAGGATGCGAGGATATGACTGCAATGCCATGCCATGTCTGGTAGTCATATCCTCGAATACTCGCATCCTCAAATACTCATCCCTCATCCTTCATTCCTATCCCTTCGGGCTGGCCGCAATAACTTCCGGCTTGGCCTGGTCTTCATATTTTTTAAAATTTTGTACAAATTCCTTGGCCAATTGCGCCGCTTTTAGGTCGTATTTGCCTTTATCCGCCCAGGTATCGCGCGGATTTAACAGATGATCGGGCACATGCGGGCAGGAGGTCGGGATGGCCATGCCGAACACCGGATGATGGTGATACCCAACTGTGTCAAGTGATCCATTGAGCGCTGCCGTTATCATGGCGCGGGTGTAGGAAAGTTTGATGCGGCTGCCTACTCCATACGAACCGCCACTCCAGCCGGTGTTGATCAGCCAGACGGCAGATTTACTTTTTCGGAGTTTTTTACCCAGTAAATCGGCGTATTTGGCCGGGTGAAGCGGCAAGAACGGAGCGCCGAAACACGCAGAAAACACCGATTTGGGTTCTTTAATGCCAACTTCCGTTCCTGCAACCCGGGCAGTATAACCACTGATGAAGTAGTACATGGCCTGTTCGGGTGTGAGCCGGGAAATAGGCGGTAATACGCCGTAAGCATCGCAGGTCAGGAAAAAGATGTTTTTAGGGTCGCCTTCGGCCCGGCTGGGCCTGACTGCATTGGGGATATGGTAAATGGGGTACGACACCCGCGTGTTTTCCGTGATACTGCGGTCGGCATAATCGACATGGCGGGTGCCTGCTACAAATTTTATATTTTCCAGGATAGCGCCGTGGCGAATGGCACGGAAGATATCCGGTTCTTTTTCCTCTGTCAGGTCGATGGTTTTGGCGTAACAGCCGCCTTCAAAGTTGAACACCTCGTTGTGCGCCCAGGCGTGTTCGTCGTCGCCGATCAGCGCGCGGTTGGGGTCAGCGCTCAGTGTTGTTTTACCTGTGCCGGAAAGGCCGAAAAAGAGCGCGATATCGCCGTCTTTACCTACATTAGCCGAACAGTGCATCGGCAGGGCATCGGGGGTTCGCGTCGGCAACACAAAATTGATGACAGAGAAAATACCTTTTTTGATTTCTCCGGTGTAGCCCGTTCCGCCGATCAGCAACTGGCGTTTTTTCACGTTGACGATCGCAAAATTATGTTGCCGGGTACCGTCTACCGCCGGATCGGCTTTGAAGCCGGGAACGCAAAGCACTGTCCAGCGCGGCTCGAATCCAAGTATTTCTTCGCGCTCGGGGCGCAGGAACATGTTGTTGGCAAACTGGCTGCTCCAGGGGTATTCCGTCACCAGGCGCAGGCGCAACTGATAGTCCGGATTAGCGCTGGCATTGGCCCGCAAATCGCGCACATAGAGGTCTTTCTTTTTCAGATACGCACAGCATTTGCGCCAGAGTTTGTCAAATTTCCGGGCTTCAAACGGGATATTAACCTTCCCCCAGTGTACTTTAGAGGCGGTCATGCTGTCTTTCACGATAAAGCGATCATCCGGGGAGCGGCCCGTGAATTCACCGGTGTAAATCACCAGCGCGCCACTGTCGGCCAACTGCCCCATACCTTTCTGTATGGAGTGTTCCATCAGTTCTTCCGGAGAGAGATTCCAAAAGGCGGTTTTGTAGTTTTTCAGGCCTACGGATTCAAGGCTGGCTAATGGATTTTTCAGTCCAAGTTCCTGCATAGGAGAAGTTTTAAATAGTTAGGGAAAGAATGAACAGCACTGTACAAGATAATGTAAGGTGTGGTGGAGATGTACAATGAGGCTGCAAAGATAGAATGAGGAAGGGACTATTTAAAAGAATCAGGAATGAGGAATGAGGATTGAGGAATGCATTGATAAAAGGAGGAAAGGAATATTTAAAAGGGAATGTCAAAAGGCAAAATAAGTCTTTTGTAACGCATTGATTTACGCTGCTTTTTGCCCCTTCTCTTACCTGGCAAACGGCCCGTCGAATTTAGGTTTCCAGGTTTCCGCAATCGCATATCCTTTGAACTTGGCTGCTTCTGCCGTGGGTCCGGCAAATAGATCGTCAACAGACGATTGAAAAAGCGACACCCAGCGGTCAAAATGCGCAACCGTGAGCGGATGTTTCTGGTGCAAATCGAAGTGTTTTTGAATCGGGTTGCCCCGATAGGCATCGGGCGAACCGAGCAGCAGAAATTCCCAGAATGCATACATGACCGGGAGGTGTGCCGGCCAGTTTACCTGTGCTATGTCGTTAAAAATATACCCGATGACATCATCCTGTTGCACTTTGCCGTAGAAATGATCGATCAGGGTTTTGATGTCGGAAGCATTCGTGATGTCGTGCATTTAGAAGTCGCATTGATGCCGGTTTTTTTTCAACCAGCGTTCTTTTTCTTCGTAATCGGGCATGTGCTGCGCAACCAATGCCCAAAACCGATCGGAGTGGTTGAGTTCGACGAGGTGCGCCAGTTCATGCAAGATAACATAATCCTGCACCTCCTGCGGCGCAAACAGCAGCCGGGTGGAGAGGTTCACGTTGTTGCGGGCCGAGCAACTGCCCCAGTTGCTGTGGTTGTATTTCAGGTTAATACTCTGAATGTGCTGACGAAAGGTCCGGTCGTTCCAGTCCTGCACCCTGCGACGGATTTCCGGGTAAAAATCGCCGGCCACCACACGGCTGAGCAGCGACTTGATGGCTTTTGTCCGATTCAACGGCGTCGATCGGTCACTGATTTGCAGGGAAATCATATTGCCGTTCATTTTGGCGGTATGTGTTCCCCGCGCTTCAATATTGACCTGAAGTATATAGCGGCGTCCGCCTACTTCCAGTACATCGCCGCTGCGGTAAATTTTTTCGGAAAAGGCCTCTTTCAGCGCCGGTTTTTCTTCAAAAACCTTACAAACCCAGACCTCCAGCGCGCTCAGTTGCTGGCGGATCGCGTCTGCCGTCACGCCGGTTGGCAGCCGTAGCGTCACCCGGCGTCCGGTCATACCGAAGCGGGTGTCCTGCCTGCGTTCCAGCGTAATATCTACCGGCAGTTCGAGGCCCTGCGGGTGGATGGTGGCCTTGTACTTCTGGACTTTTCCCATCGTGAGTAGTGAATCGTGAGTTGTGAGTTGTGAGTAGTGAGTAGTGAGTGGCATCTTGCTTGAAGCAAATACTCATTTCTCTTCAAGCAGGATGTCACTCACTACTCACAATTCACTACTCACATTTTTCTTTTGGCAAAATCCGCCATCAGGTCGGCAAGCGCCTGTACGCTGGATTTGGGCATCGCATTGTAAATACTGGCCCGGAAACCACCCACAGAGCGGTGGCCTTTGAGGCCGACCATACCGTTGGCTTCCGTTTCTTTCAGGAATTCCTTTTCCAGCGAAGCGTATTTTTCTTCCATAACGAAACAGACGTTCATCAGCGAGCGGTCTTCCACGGCTGTGGTACCTTTGAACAAGGGATTGCGGTCAATTTCCTGGTACAAAACCGCTGCTTTGGTTCTGTTGCGGCGCTGCATACCTTTGAGTCCGCCGTTCTTTTTGATCCAGCGCAGGGTCAGCAGGCTGACGTAAATCGGGAACACCGGCGGTGTGTTATACAAGGAATTTTCCTGGATAAACGTGCGGTAATCGAGCATGGAAGGCAGGTGGCGCTGCACGGTTCCGAGCAAATCTTCGCGTACAATAACCACCGTGACGCCGGCAGGACCGAGGTTCTTCTGCGCACCGGCGTAAATCAGTCCGAAAGGCTTCGGATCGATTGGGCGGCTGAGAAAATCGGATGACATATCGCATACAATGGGAACAGGCGACTTCGGAAACTTGTGCAGTTGCGTTCCAAAGATGGTGTTATTGCTGGTCAGGTGCAGGTACTTCGCGTCTTTGGGTATCTTGTATCCTTTTGGAATGAAGTTGTAATTCTGCTCCTTCGAGGAAGCCACCACTTGCACATTACCAAAACCTTTGGCTTCTTTGATCGCTTTGTTAGCCCAGGTGCCGGTATCGGCGTAAGCAGCCGTTTCACCGGCATTTAGGAGGTTCATAGGCGCCATAAAAAACTGGGTGCTGGCGCCGCCAGAAAGCCAAAGCGTCTGATAACCCTCGGGCAAACCGATGATTTCTTTCATCAATGCATTGGCCTCTTCGATAATGGCAGTGAACTCCGGTCCACGGTGCGACAGTTCGAGCAGACTCAGGCCTATACCCTGGTAATTCACGGCGGCTTTACCTGCTTCTTTCAAAACCGACGCCGGCAGGATGGCAGGACCGGCAGAAAAATTGTGCTTTTTCATT
>JALHMA010000187.1 GCA_022844265.1 Saprospiraceae bacterium
CTGAATATCCTGCAATTGAAGCAGCAAAGCAACAATGCTATTTACGCGGAACTCATTACAGCGAGTATCAACCAGAAAAGCAACGAAATTCGCCTGGTTCCTTTCCAGGCCGCTATCGATCTGGCTAAAAACCGCAAGTACCTGCGCTACGCACTGCCGCCGGTATTGCTGTTGCTGTTCCTGCTGTTGGGCGCCCCCAATATCATCCGCGAGGGCACCAACCGCCTGTGGAACAACACGACCAAATTTGAAAAACCGGCGCCGTTCAAATTTATCGTGAATGCGGACAGCCTCAAGGCCGTGCAATTCTCCGATTTTACCCTGAAAGTTACCGTAGACGGCAACGCGCTGCCCAATGAGGTGTTTATCAACCTCGGCAATGTACAATATCGCCTGAACAAGGACGCTGCCAATACATTTTCCTACACATTCGTCAATGTGCAGCAGAGCACCGATTTCAGTCTTTTTTCCGGAGAATTTGAAAGCCGCGATTACAAACTGGAAGTGCTGCGCAAACCCAATATCCTTTCCTTCAGTACCAAACTGAATTTCCCCGCTTATATCGGTCGCAATACGGAAGAACTGTCTAATATCGGCGACCTCGTGGTACCGCAAGGCACCAACATCGGCTGGATTTTCAACGCGCAAAACACGGACAACCTGCAACTGCGCTTCGGAACAGAATCCGGATCGGAAGCCAAACGTTTCGACGATGAACTCTTCCAGTTCAACCGCCGCGCTTTGAAAGACGAATCCTACAAAGTGTTTATCAGCAACGCCCTGCTGAGCGGCGCCGATTCAGTGGCTTATGTCATCACGGTGATTCCCGACCTGCACCCGCAGATTTCTGTGGAAGAATTTAAAGACAGCAGCAACCTGAAACAGTCTTTCTTCGCCGGCGACGTATCCGACGACTATGGCCTGCAAAACCTGACTTTCAATTATCAAATTAAAAAATTGAAAGGCGGACAACTTCCCCTGACAAGTGTAAAAGTGGAAAAACCGGCAGGCAAACAGGTGCAGTACGAGTACTCCTGGGATCTCAGCAACCTCGAACTCCAACCGGGCGACGAAGTATCCTACTACTTTGAAGTGTTTGATAACGACGGTGTAAACGGCTCGAAAAGCGCCCGCACCGGCGTGTTCTCTTACCGCGTGCCAACCCTCGACGAATTCCGCCAGCAACAGGCAGACAACTCGGCAGAAATCAAAAAAGACCTGGAAAAGGCGGTGAAAGAAAGCCTGAAAATTCAGGAAGAACTCAAAAAACTGCGCGATAAAGTGCTGCAAAAGAAGGAGTTGGATTGGCAAACCCGCAAGGAAATGGAACGCCTGATGCAACGGCAGAAACAACTGCAGATGCAAATGGAAGAAGCCCAAAAGAACCTGGAGCAGAATAACAAACAGCAGAAAGAGTTCGAGCAGCAAAGTGAAAAACTGGAAGAAAAACAGGACAAGCTCGAAGAGATGATGGAAGAAACCATGAACGACGAGATGAAAAAACTCCTGGAAGACATCCAGAAACTGATGGAAGAGCAGAACAAGGACCAGGCGCTGGAACAAATGGAAGAAATGCAGGAAAACACCGAAGACCTGAACAAGGAACTGGAGCGCCTGCAAGAGCTATACAAACAATTGGAAGTAGAGCAAATGCTCGATCAGCAGATCGATCAACTGGAAGAACTGGCGAAAGAACAGGAAGAGCTCGCCAAAGAAACAGAAGAACAGAGTAAAGAGAATGAGCAATTGGAAAAAGAGCAGCAGGGCCTCAATGAAAAGATGGAGGAACTCACCAAAAAAATGGATGAGCTGCTGAAAAAGAATGAAGAACTCAAACGTCCGCAAGACATTGAGAACAACAAGCAGGAGATGAATGATGCGAAGGAAGAGATGAAAGACGCCAAGGAGGAAATTGAGAAGAAGCAAAACAAAGCAGCCGGCAAAAAGCAGAAATCCGCCGCCAACAAAATGAAAAACATGGCGAACAAGATGAAGCAGAACAAAGAGGCCGGTGAAAAGGAACAGATGGAGGAAGATATCAAAGCCATCCGTCAGTTGCTGGAAAACCTCGTAGGCTTGTCCTTCGCACAGGAGCAGAACATGAAAGACATCGCAGGCGCTACCATCAATACGCCCCGCTATGTCGAACTGGCTCAACAGCAATTCAAAATTAAAGACGATTTTAAACTCGTCGAAGACAGCCTGCAGGCCCTGGCCAACCGCCAGATACAGATCGAAGGAATTATCACCGAAAAGGTATCGGAAATAAAATCTTCGCTCAAAAACAGCATCGAAGAACTGGAAGAACGCCGCGTGAATACTGCTAACGAGCAGCAACAACGCAGCATGAAAAGTCTCAATGACCTCGCTCTGCTGCTGGCAGAAGCCATGCAAAATATGCAGGAGCAAATGGCCAGCGATATGCCCGGTAGTCAGGCTTGCCAGAAACCCGGCAAAGGAAAGGGTAAAGGCAAAGGCAACGATAGCGGCAAAGGGGAGCCGAAAGATAAAATGAGCAAAGGCCAGGAGGATATGGGGAAAATTATGAAAGAGCTCAAGGAACGTATGGAAAAACAGCAGGGCAAAGGCGCTTCCGGCGGACAACCGGGCAACAGCAAGGAATTTGCTCAATTAGCTGCCAAACAAGCCGCCCTTCGCAATGCCCTGCGCGAAATGCAGAAAGAAAAACAGGAGCAGGGTAAAGGCAGCAAAGCCCTCGACGAGATTATGGAGGATATGAATAAAATCGAAACGGACCTCGTCAACAAGCGCCTGACCAATGAGATGATGCGCCGCCAGGAACAAATCCTGACCCGGCTGCTCGAAGAAGAACGCGCCGAACGCGAACGCGAACAGGATGAACAACGCCAGGCAGAAACGGCCCGCCAGCAGCAACCCAAAATGCCGCCCGCACTCGAAGAATACCTGAAAAAGCGCCGGGCGGAAGTAGAACAATTCCGTACCGTCTCTCCGGCACTGAAACCATACTACAAGCAGTTGGTGGAGGAATACCTGAAAGGCGGCACACAGGGGAAGTAGTTGTCTGTTATTAGTTATTGGTTATCGATTATCAGTTTTCAGGCTGGAACGATGAACAAATGCAGCATCCATTTCCCATGCCGAAACTGATAACTAATAACAGATAACCGATAACTTGAAATAAAGCGTACGGCTCATTTGCCGGATAAACATGCAGGAGGCTGTATCCCGTTATTGGGGTACAGCCTCCTCTTTTTTATTTACTTCGTCGAACTAGCCTGGGTCAATTTCTTTACAAATACCTGATTATCAACAGGAATAATCAAGAACTAATAACAGATAACTACTTACTAACAAAATATTTTGTTTAACTATTTAAACAAAAAAAAATTAAACATTAAACACTTCTGCATTATGCGTGTTAAATGGAAACACTTCCGCCTCAAAAAGAATCTGACTATCCGCCTTTTGTGCACGAGTCTGATTTTGGTTGGACGCTGTGGCTGTGTAGCGGCAATAACGGTAGCAACAAATGCCTTGCCTGTTCACAAGGTGTGTAGCACCGGAACAAGGGCTAAATGTTACGGCGGTATTCTCATCTCAAAGTCTCCCTTCTCACTTCAAACCCATTTTTTCAATGGCAGATTATATTCTAAATGACCATTCCAATGGTCTTCCTCACTCTGATGATTTGGGAGACATGCACGTTGCAACAGCCGCCGATACGCCCATGCGGAAACAGGCATTTGATGTGCCCGATGAAGAGAAAATCCGGCGTATTTCGGAACATTTCGGTCAGATCATGGACATACTCGGTCTCGACCTGAAAGACGACAGTCTGAGCGGCACTCCGCGCAGGGTGGCCAAAATGTATGTAAATGAAATTTTTCGCGGACTCAATCCGGCGAACAAACCCGCCATCACTACTTTTGAAAACAAATACCATTATCGCCGCTTAGTAATTGAGCGCAATATTCCTTTACAAAGCACCTGCGAACACCATTTTCAACCGATCTTCGGCGTAGCGCACGTAGCCTACATCCCCAACGGGCGTGTGATCGGCCTTTCCAAGTTGAATCGTATCGTGGATTATTTTGCCCGCAGGCCACAGGTACAGGAACGATTGGTGGTACAAATAGCGGAAGAACTGAAACGCGTGCTGCACACAGAAGATGTGGCCGTTTACATCGATGCCCGCCACATGTGCGTACAGGCAAGGGGTGTGGAACACCACGGCGCCAGCACCATTACCGCTGAATACGGCGGAAAATTTCTAAATGAAGCGACCCGGTACGAGTTTATTCAGGCGATACAGACGAGGATGCCCGACTGAGGAGGAGTTAAAAAGGATCCCAGTTTTTTTTTACCACATAGGCATATAGTTTTTACACATAGAACACATAGCGTAGAGTACTCTAAAAACTATGTGTTCTATGTGTAAAAACTATGTGCCTATGTGGTAAAAGAAAAAAATCAGTTAGAGCGCACAGCGCTCCGGTAGCGGCGGCCTACTTCCTCCCAGTTCACTGTATTCCACCAGGAAGTGATATAGTCCGGGCGGCGGTTCTGGTAGTGCAGGTAATACGCGTGTTCCCAGACATCGAGGCCCAGCACGGGCAGCCCTTTTTTCTCTGCAACATCCATCAGCGGATTATCCTGATTTGGCGTAGACGTGATAAACAGGTTGTCGTCGGCATCCACACAAAGCCAGGCCCATCCGGATCCGAAGCGGGTGGTAGCCGCCTGTGCAAACAGTTTTTTCATCTCGTCAAAGGAGCCGAAATTTTTATCAATTTTAGAGGCCAGGTCGCCGCTCGGATTACCGCCGGCGTTGGGCGCCATGATTTCCCAGAACATAGAGTGGTTCCAGTGACCGCCACCGTTGTTGCGCACGGCAGGCGGCAATTTTGAAATATTGGCCAGCAGTTCTTCGATGCTTTTCCCCTCGTGTTCAGTGCCTTGAATAGCGGCATTCAGATTATTGACATAAGCAGCGTGGTGCTTGTCGTGGTGTATTTCCATCGTACGCGCATCGATATGCGGTTCCAGCGCAGCGAATTCGTAAGGAAGGTTGGGAAGTGTAAATGCCATGTCTTTATATGTTTAAATGGTCTTGAAATATGCACAGTCACGTTAGAACAGGGCCAAAAGTAAGAAGTTCAAGCAAAGCACATATTTAGAAACTGTTTTAAAACCCCTCACCGGCCGCAAAGACTTATCTTTTAAGGCTATATTTTATCCATTTTTAAAGGAATAGGCACCACTATGCCTTGAAAAATGAATCTCATCTATCCTTAAAAACTAAGCCTTTTCGCCTCGGCAGGGGTTTTAAAACAGTTTCTTAGCCGCAGACATAAAAAATAGGCGCTCGCCGTTCTGTCGAACAACGAGCGCCTGGCTTTGACATAGTATGGAAATCTATTTCCAACTTGATTTGTTGCAAACAACGAGAATCAAATCGGTTTTTATGCGGATTAAACAAGGGGGGGTGGATAACGGCTAATCTTTATCGGCCGCAAGAGATTGAAAGTGGGAATCATGCCATTGTTCCGGAGAACGTATTGACAGTTTCGTATTCAATGGCTGATCGGGAAAATTTGAGTGGGATCTCAACTTGGGGGGAGCGCTTGCAAAAGACTGAAACGTGTCAGGGACACTAAAACCGGTTTTTGCAATTGATATGCAAAGGTATTAGCGTAACAGGGTTTTTCCTATCCGTAAAAAACCTGTATTTTTTATCAGGGTTTTCCCTGATGTTCTAAAGGAATAGTAACCAGTGTACTGGTTCCCTTACCCGGAGCGGTCTGGATATTCAGTTCGCCCCGCAGGAACTGAATCCGATTGGCAATGTTACCGGTACCCATCCCTTTTTGCACTGTTTGTGGGTTGAACCCGACGCCGTCATCTTCGACCAGTAAGGCGAGCTGGCCTTCCGTCCGGGTAATCTGCACCAGAATTTCATTAGATTCGGCGTGTTTAAGGCTGTTTTGCAACAATTCCTGTACAATACGGTAACAATTTAATGCGATGGTCTGATCCAGATCGCTACAGTCGCCGAAGTGCTCGAAAGAAATATTCGGCGCGCTTTCACCGTAAACGCGCCCCGTCAGGTCCTGCACGGCTTTGGTCAACCCAAACTCGATTAATGCGCCGGGCTGCATATTCCGGGCAATGTTCCGCGTTTCGGAAACTGTTTCATCGAGCAGGTTTTTTACTTTGTTTAAATCCTCATTATCAGCGAGTTGGGTGTTTTTTGACAGCAGGCTTTCCACTTGTATCCTGGTGGCTGCCAGCATACCGCCGACACTGTCGTGCAGGTCTTGCGCAATGCGCCGACGCTCCCCTTCCTGCCCCGCCAGCATACTGCGCATGGTTTCAATCTGCAGGCTGTCTTCCAGTTCGCGGATTTTGCGTTTGTTGAGTTCTTCATTTTGCATGGCAATCACCTGGTCCGTATGGAGCCTGTGCCGGTAATCGCGAACGATAAAAAACATGGCGAGCAACACCGCGCACAAAGCTACCGCGAGCGCTGCCGCAGTGAGCCGGTGACCCTGGGCGCGGGTTTCAACGGCTTCTTTTTCGCGTTCTAGTGTTTCGATTTCTATTCGTTTTTGCCGGGTATCGAATTGCAGTGCGAGGCGTTGAAGCGCGGTGGCCTTATCCCTGTTGAGCAGCGTATCACCCAATTCGGCATACCGGATGGCATAATGGTATGCGGGCGGCAGGCTGTCGATTTTTGCATAAGCCTGAGAAAGAAAGTGGTAAATCTGGTAGCGTTGCGAGGCATCCGCCCGGGATGCACGGGCTTCGGCTTTCTTCAGGTAAAAAATCGACGTTTTGTAATCCCGTTCATACAAACAGAACTGGCCGATGGCAACGCGCGCGCGATTGGCTAAATATTCATAGTTACACCTTTCGGCCAGCCGCAAGGCAATGCCTGCGGTAAAACGGGCGTTGCTGTACTTTTTCTTTTGAAAAAGATGGTTGGCTTCATCCATTAACACCTTGATTTCCAGGACGGTGTCTTTCAGGATTTTGTTATTGTTTACAAATGACCTTTTTAACAACAAAGCGCCCACGGTATCGCCCTGGGCTAAATAAACCCGGTTGAGTCGCGCCAAAACGTGGGTTTCCAGAAAGAAGTTGCCGGTAGCTTTAAAATAAGCCAGCGCCCCCTGTTGCATACGCTGCGCTTCGTCGAGCAAACCCCGGTCGGCAAGCCGATCCGCCAGATCCATTCTGACCCGATGATAGGCCAGCGTGTCCTTTGCCTGGCCGAAGCGTTCGGCACTTTTGGCCAGGTATTGAAAAGCGGAATCGGTAATGCCCGTCTGGGTTTCGTCGTAATGTGCCCAGTGAAACCAGGCCAGCGCCTGTTTGCGCGTATCGCGCTCATCGATGCCTGCTTTCAGCAATCGCTGTATACTATCGAAAGTGAGGTGCTCGTCAAATTCGGATTGCGCCCGCATACAAAGCGGCAGGCACAACAACAGGAACATTCCGCTGCGGAGCAGACATCGGGCCGACTGTTGCAGGCGATACCATTCGGGGCGAATATTCATACGTATCAGGAATTTGAAGCGCGTGCCGTGCTTTGATTTTGGCAATTTTGCCGTTTCCCTAATCTTCCAGCAATTTGAGTTGCAGGGCAGATTTTACCAGGCCGGCGGTATTTCGGGCGCCGAGTTTGGCAAGCAGGGCAGCCCGGTGGCTTTCCACTGTTTTTTCAGAAATAAATAATTCCGTAGCGATCTCCTGCGTGGTTCTTTCTTCAACGATCAATCGCAAAACTTCTTTTTCCCGCCGGCTGATTTTGGGATTTTCTTTGGCAGTAGAAGCCGTCCGGCTTTGCATCAGTCCGCGCATAACCACATCGGTCACTTCCTGACAGAAATACGTTTTGCCTGCAACCAGGGTGCGAATGGCGGTGCAGAGTTCCGTTTTGCCGGTGTTTTTTAATAAATAACCCTGCGCGCCGAGGCCCAGCATGGCAGTGATATAACTTTCTTCACTGAACATAGACAGCACCAGGATTTTCAAATCGGGCAGTTCTTCCCGCAATACTTTGCAGACCTCCAGTCCCGACTGGTCAGGCAGGTTAATGTCCAGCAATATAACATCCGGCGGATTCAGCCGGACGTGGTGGAGGGTATCGGCAGCCGTGCCGGCCTTGCCGGTCAGCAAAAAGTCAGGCTCCCCTACCAATAAACTTTCCACGCCTTCAGCAAACATGACGTGGTCATCAGCGATAAAAATGCGAATCATGGTGCAAAGATGCGGCGTTATACTGAAAGTTGAGCGGTTGAGCCTGTTTGTTGTTGAGAAAGTATTGGTCGGGCAGGTGCTTTTTGCCTGCCACTCAAAGTCTTCCACTTTTTAAAGTAGCCGCGCCCATCAGCCGGTCGTACCGGGTGCCAAAAGGCCGGAAATAAACCAGCACGGTGTACTGATTACCCGTTTCATACCAGTTGCCCTCAAATCCTTCGGGATCGAGTTGGCCGCTTGCCCGATCGACCAGCATATACTGATAGTTGTAATAACCCTGTTTGAGGAACGCTTCGCAATAATATGCCTGGGCTTCGGCATTGTATTCCATCTTGAATTCCGGTTTGAGTTGCCAGTCCGTCAGTTCGCCGAATACGTAAATATCTTCATCGTCCAGGGGCGCATTCCGGCTGACGGAAAACAATACGTTTGCGTAATCGCATTGCAAAAGCGATTGGTTGTAATGGCGATTATCGATCAAAAAACGCCCGTCGGCGTCTTCCCGGAATACCGCAGCGCGGTCAAAACGCGATTCGTCTCGCTGAAGCGTCACTTCGTAATTGTCATACTTTTCGGTAATGATTTTTACCCGTTCGCCACGAACGTCGAGCGTGCGCATATCGAAAAATCGGAACTCCTTGCCTGCCGGAAAAACAATCTGATCCTGGTAATCGTACACGATATCTTCGCCGCGGGTGATGTAAGGTTTCACGGGCCCGATGGCATTGTCCCAGCGGCCATTTTGTAAAACAAAAGCCTTTACGTCGTTTTGCGGGTTGGAAATACGCTCACCCTTGGGTTTCACCAGAAAATCAATTTCATGGTGGGTGTTGTATTTGTCTACTCTGGCCGTTCTGACAAACTGCGCCGAAATACGCCAGATGGGTTCCACTACCATAAAACGCCGCACCAACACCAGTTCGTCGTCTTCATCGGCATCAAAAACCTTCAGCAGATAATTGCCCGACTTGCTCCAGCGTACATTGCTGTTGGGAAGCGGGAGCCTGTAATGGGTATACTGGGTCAGGGTATTGAAGGAACTTTCCACCAGCGTGATCCGATCTTCCAGAAAACCGTCCATGTACTGATTATCAATCAGTTCGGAAGGTTGCCAGTCGCTGTTGCAATGCACAATCGTGTACTTATAGTCCTTGATTTCGTCGCCGATATGGTCAAAATCGAGTATCAGGGAATTGTAGCGGGTGGGCAAATCGACCATCGGCAACGAGAGCGGCGATCCTGCTAATTGCAGTTGTACCGTACGGATGTTATCGTCAAAAACACTGTTTTCCGTTTCACTTTGAGCAACAAGTAAAACCGGGTAAAACAAAACAGCGCAGCAAAACAGTAATATTTTCATAGACCTAAAAGACGCTTAAAACGAGCAGAAGTCTCAAATCTTGTGTTTAGGTTGGTTTAAAAGCCTTCCGGCAGCGGCGCCTCCAGGGTCATCTCTTCGCCCGTTTTGGGGTGTTTAAAACGCAGCCGTTGCGCATGCAGTTTAATCTGATGCTCGCGCCAGGGCTTTCCGCCGTACAGGACATCGCCCACGATCGGACAGCCGATATGCGCCAATTGGGCGCGAATCTGGTGAAAACGGCCCGTTTGGGGGTGTAATTCCAGCAGGATGGTTTTGCCCTCCGATGGCAGGGTGATATAGTCAAGTAGACAGTGCTGACTATCCCGCAGTTGTTTTTCGGAGATCAGCGCTTTCCGTCCAGTCTCATCCTTCAGGAGCCAGTGAACCAGATGCCCGGCCGGTTCGGCCGGGCGTTTTTCTACCACTGCCTGGTATACTTTTTCTACACTGCGTTGTTCAAACTGCAACATCAGCGCAGAAAGCGCCAGTTTTGTTTTGGCAAATACCAGCACACCGCTCGAAGCCCTGTCGAGCCGGTGTACCGCCCGCAGGTAGGGTGTTTCTTTCAGGCGTTTGGAGCTGGAGTTTTTTTGCAATTGCTGGGTAAAATACATCAATGCCTCCTGCTCCGCCGAAGGGTGTCGCTCTTTTCCGCTCTCGGACGAAAGTCCGCCCGGCTTGTTGATCGCTAAGAGGTAATAATCTTCAAAAATGATTTGCAAAATGCTGGTGGTTGAGATTGTTGAGGGTTGAGGTTGTTGAGAAAAGTTGAGATTGTTGAGGGTTGTTGAGGGCCGCTCTAATGAACGGAGCGTTCGAGTATGTGTGGCTCTCAACACCTTCACTTTTCTCAACAACCTCAACAATCAAAGGTAGAAATCTGTTTTTTCGCGCCAAATTATCGTCGCCAAAAGCAGTGTGAAAAATTGACAACTTTTAAAAAGTTGTCAATTTTAGCACCCGACCAAAACATTATTTGGTATCCTTTGGCCATTTTCATCACAAAACTGACGTTTTAAATAACCCCATAACCTCAAAGGTAGTTTAATCTTTATGGCCGGAGCAGGGCCACAAATAATCGGACAAAGGATAGTTGCGTTTTTGATAGGAAAAATGCCACCACTCCGTCCGGATCCCTTTAAAACCGACTGCCTCCAGGGTTTTACGAAGCAATGCCCGGTTGGCCAACACCTGGGCGGGTAAACGCGTAAA
>JALHMA010000188.1 GCA_022844265.1 Saprospiraceae bacterium
GATGATCCTTTGCGCATGCTGCGCGCCATTCGTTTTTCAACCCAGTTGGGTTTTGTGATTGAACCCAATACCCTGCAGGGTATTTCAAAATACCGCTCCCGGATTCATATTATCTCGAAGGAACGTATTGCAACCGAACTGGAAAAAATACTGCTCACACCCAAACCTTCCGTTGGTTTCAAACTCTTGTTCGATACCGGTTTGTTGCAGCTGATCCTGCCTGAATTAGCCCAACTGCAGGGTGTGGAAGATAAAAACGGTAAAGGCCATAAAGACAACTTTTACCATACCCTCGAAGTACTTGACAACCTGTGCCGCCGCAGCAATAATATCTGGCTGCGCTGGGCAGCCCTGCTGCATGATATTGCCAAACCCGCAACCAAACGGTTTCACAAGGATACCGGCTGGACTTTTCACGGGCATGAGTGGGTCGGCGCCAATATGGTGCCTAAAATATTCCGCAACCTGCGTCTGCCGCTGGATTCCAAAATGGAGTATGTGCAAAAAATGGTGCGCCTGCACCTGCGTCCGATCAGTCTGACGAAAGAACAGGTGACCGATTCGGCGGTGCGGCGCCTATTGTTCGATGCCGGGCCGGAAATTGAAGACCTGATGAAACTCTGCGAGTCGGATATCACGACCAAAAATCCACATAAAATGGTGCGCTACCTGGAGGGTTACGAATACCTGAAACTGCGTATGTCGGAAGTGAGCCAGGTGGATCGGATGCGTTTGTGGCAACCTCCCATAACCGGCGAAGTGATTATGCAAACCTTTGGTATTCAACCATCTAAGGAAGTGGGCGTCATTAAAACGGCCGTCCGGGAAGCCATATTGGACGGCGCGATCAATAATGATTTTGAAATGGCTTTTCAGCGTATGCTGGAAGAAGGGCAGAAATTAGGGCTGCAAGGACAAAAAACAGCAGGGGACTTTTCAGGAATGAGGAATGAGGAATGAGGGATGATAAGGCATTCGTTTTAGAGTGGCAATCATTCCTCATCCCTCATTCCTCATTCCTCATTCCTGAAAAACCATTCTCCCCAGTCTGTGTTTCCGCTATTATGGAATCTGATATCATACGCGACGAACAATTGCTGACAGCGCTCCGGCCTGATCTGCAACTCCCGGTGGAAAAATCCTTGCCCGAGGAGGTATTTCAAAACCAGACCTTGCGCCCGATTTTGAAAATGCAGCAGACCTTATTGGCGCAACTTTTCCAACACTACATCCACAAAAGGAAGGATACTTATTTTACCCTGACTAAAAAAGCGAAGCAGGACTGGATAGCGCACAGTGTGCGGACCGATCTGCGCTTTAGAAATCTGTTGGTGGGTACCATTATCGGGCATTTCACCGCTGCTGAACTGGCGTTTTTTCATTCCAATGAAGCGGGTTGTATGCGGCGCATCATCGATTTGCTGGTGCAGCGATTGCAGACGGTGGATTATCTGCGTATTTGAAGATGCGAGTATTCGAGTATAAATGATTCGTTGTCAGTCAGATACTCGAATACTCGTATCCTCAAATTCTTAAATCCTTTGCCAGTATTGTGTCCGGTAAAAAGGTCCGAAAGCGCCACGCACCACCAACGTATTGGGGTCTCCTTCTTTCAGCCAGAATTTCAGGTTGTACCATTTGCCTTGTTTGGGGTATAGCACTTTGCCTTTGCTCCAGAATCCACCCGTGTATTGCATGTTTTCAATGATGACCATGCCCAGCATAGGTTTATCCTTTCTGTGGTCGCTGCATTGATCGCAATTGTGGTTCAAAGACGGGCGCAGGAGTTTGACGATTTTTCCAAAAATCTGCCCGTTTTCTTCGTACAGTTGAATATGGCTTTTGGCCTCGCCGGTTTCGTCGTCGCGTGTCACCCAGGTGCCGATGGCCGAGGTTTGCGCGGACAGGTTCAATGAAAAAAACTGCATTCCGACAGCGAGCATCAGGCCGGAAATGGAACAAAATGAAGAGATGAGCATAGCGTGAGGAAATTAATCAGGAATGAGGGATGGGGAATGAATGTAAAACGGGTAAAATTAGTGGTGTTAAGCCGGTGTACAAAATTAGTTTTGATTAAAATTCTTTGTAAATGCTTGATTACCAACACTGATAACCAATAACCAATAACTAATAACTACTTATAAACGCCGGATTACACAAAACATTTCACAACGACTCCGTGGAGTTGGCCCTGATAGCCTCCAGCAACAAAACAGTTGCCTTTGCCCGGTGGCTGATTTTGTTTTTGACATCATAACCCAATACAGCGAAAGTATCGGTATAGCCCTCCGGGATAAACACCGGATCGTATCCAAAACCACTGGTACCTTGTTTCTGCGTAGCAATGCTGCCCGCACAAATCCCCTGCAATAAAATCTCCTGATCCTTCATCAGCAGGGCAATGACCGTTCTGAACTGCGCTTTGCGCGTGCTTTTTCCATCCAGGTTTTTTAACAATAGTTTGATATTGTCTTCCGGGTCGCGTCCTTCTCCTGCGTAGCGGGCCGTATGTACGCCCGGCGCGCCATCGAGGGCATCCACTTCCAGGCCGGTATCTTCCGAAAAGCAGTCGTAGCCGTATTTTTCTTTTACATAACGCGCCTTCAGGAGGGCGTTGCCTTCCAGCGTTGGCTCTGTTTCTTCAATCTCTTCCAGACAGCCGATGTCTTTCAGTGTTTTAATGATAAAGCCCGGACCCAGAATATGTTCTACTTCCTGTGCTTTATGCGGATTGTTGGTGGCAAATACGAGGGTATGCATACTTAAGTGCGAAGTGCGAAGTCCGTAACAAGTCCGAAGTCGTCAGTCCGAAGTCCGAAGTCCGTAGAGTACACCGTTCCATATTTTGGAAACCCAAGCATGAAACGGTGTACTCTACGGACTTCGCACTTCGCACTGACGACTTACGACTGAAATAAAGATTCCACGAATGCTTTTTTGTTAAAAATCTGTAGTTTATCAATGCTTTCGCCTACGCCGATGTATTTAATCGGAATCTTGAATTGATCGCTGATACTGATGGCTACGCCGCCTTTGGCGGTGCCGTCGAGTTTGGTCAGGGCGAGGCAGGTGATAGGGGCTACTTCGGTGAATTGTTTGGCTTGTTCCTGTGCGTTTTGTCCGGTGGAAGCATCCAGCACGAGTAAAACGTCGTGGGGTGCGCCAGGCAGTTTTTTCTCAATACTGCGGTGTATTTTCCCCAGTTCCAGCATCAGGTGCGATTTATTATGCAGTCGCCCTGCCGTATCGATAATGGCAATATCGCAGCCGTTTTCGACGGCATAGTTGGTGGTTTCGTACGCTACAGCAGCCGGATCGGCATTCATACCTTTGGAATAGAAGTCGCAACCGACCCGCTCGGCCCAGATTTTTAACTGTTCGACCGCAGCGGCCCGAAAAGTATCGGCAGCGCCCAGCACCACTTTGTGGCCCTGTTGTTTGAACTGATATGCCAATTTCCCGATCGTGGTGGTCTTGCCGACGCCATTTACACCAATAACCAGAAGTACGTAGGGCTTTTTGCCTGCCGGAATCTCGAAATCTTCGGCGTCCGCAGTGTTGTTTTCAGAAAGCAATTGTACAATTTCGTCGCGCAGAATGGCATTGAGCTCTTCCGTGTTGACATATTTGTCCCGGGCCACCCGGGCTTCAATCCTGTCGATGATTTTGATGGTCGTGTCCAGTCCCACATCGCTGCTAATCAACACACTTTCCACCTCATCCAGTACTTCCAGGTCGACCGTACTCTTCCCGGCCACAGCGCGGGTGAGTTTATCGAAGATGCCTTCTTTCGTTTTTTCAAGCCCTTTATCGAGGTCTTCCTTCTTTTCGCGGTTAAAAAATTTGTCAAAAAAACCCATGTTATGGTGGTTGGTTTATTAATTATGAATGATAAACGATGAATGATGAATATTTAACCCGACAGGTGAAGTGAATGCTGCTTTTTTATTTTAAAGTATTGATTTACAGTTAATTAAAATTTTTTCATCATTCATCATTCATCATTCATCATTCATCATTCATCATTCATCATTCATCATTCATCATTCATCATTCATCATTCATCATTCATCATTCATCATTCATCATTCATCATTCATCATTCCTACCCAAAAATTTCCCCCTCAATAATCTCACAAAGAATATGTCCAATGAGGATATGCGATTCCTGGATACGGGGCGTATCGCTGCTGGGAACATTGAGCAGCACATCGCAAAGATCGCGCATTTTTCCGCCGGAATTTCCGGTTAATCCGATAACGACCATGCCTTGCCGCTTTGCTGCTTCTATGGATTTCAGGATGTTGGACGAATTTCCGGAAGTACTGATTGCAACCAGTACATCGCCGCGTTTTCCTGCCGCCTGCACCATGCGGGCATAAACTTCCTCGAAACCATAATCGTTGGCCACTGCCGTGACATAGGAGCTGTTTACATGCAAAGCCTCCGCAAAAAGCGGCGGTCTGTCGATATAAAATCGCCCGGACAATTCGGCGGCTATGTGCTGCGCATCGGCAGCGCTACCACCGTTGCCGCAAAAAAGTACTTTCCCACCTTCCCGGAAGGTCTGAATGCAGTTCCGGGCTGCCTGTTCAATTTTTTGTTGAAAGGAATTGTCCTCCAGAATGGCTTGCTTGACAGCAATACTGGCGCTAATACTGGCCTCTATTATTTTATTCATTATTTTTTTGAAATAAACCTTCTGTAACGCATTGATTTACATTGCTTTTTGCAGTTTTGCCCTTTGCCCTTTCTCTCACACATCCCGCCATAACAACAAAGCCGCCCGCAGACGGTTGCGCCATCGTTCCATGTCCACCACCATCAGGTGGCGTTGATCGAGCGGCAAAGTTCCGTGCTTTTTTTGCAATTCAATATATTCTTTCAAACAAACCCGCGTAATACTGACGATAAAGTGAATCACGCACAGGGCGGTTTCCACTTGCGGTCGCGGATAGTGCGTATGCCGGAACGCCTGTTTGGTTACGACGACTTGTTGCTCGAAGGATTGTGAAAGGTGATACAGATCGCCATGTTGCACGGCTGCTGTTGCTAACGTTGCCACCCCTTCATTTCGGTCAAACCAGAGGTCGAAAATATCGTCGCAAAACTGGATCAGAAAACCAAACTGATACAGCGCTGTTTTTTCCGCGGGGTCGAGCGGGTGCCGCAGCACCCTCCTGAACAACAAAACCGAGTATCCGCCTTTTTCGGCAGTAATATCTTTCAACTCGGCGTCTTTCAACGTTTTGGAAATGTCTTTTTGCTGGCGACCGGCAGTTTCAACATTAAACACCCGGTGCATGTATGCCTGAAATTCCTTCAAATCCGTATCCGGGAGTTCGCGGTAAATATTGTTCAGAAAATGCAGCGCCAGTCCGCGTTCGTCAGCGGTTTTACCATACTTTTCAGGGTTATTTTCCCATAAAATCCCGGTGTTATCCTGCTCGCGGAATGTGTCGACGAGGTCGTCAAAAAAATAAGCCAGGGCAGCCAGGTTGGTAAACAGGTGTTTTTCCTGCGGGCTTCGGGTTTGTCCGCGCAGGCTACAAAAAACGATATTCAGGTAAGTTGTACCATAAAAATAATGTTGTAAACGCCGTTTTTCTTTGGAATTCAGGGATTCGGGGTGGGGGAGTGCCAGATCGGACAGGGCCCGGCGATTAAAATACCATGCAGCGCGTGCAAACGCCAGGGTCAGCCAAAGGGTTGCACGAATCAGGTAATAAATGTGGCGCATGGTCTGTCGGATCTGCTGCGAATAGAAGGGGGGATAAAGGAATTGTCGGGCTATGCCGTTTTAAGACAAAATATTATTTCATAAAATTCAAGTGTACGATTGTTTCGGCATACAATTGCTTCTTTTTTATCAAACCTACTACTGTTTTTCAATGCAACGACTTCTATCCTTTGCTTCGGCGAGCCTCTTCGTGGCTCTGTTGGCTGTATCTGCCAACGCTCAATCCCTCAAACCGGTTCCTGCTGCCGTACAGCAATTCGTCGATCAGGGCGGCTCTTTCTATTCCCTGCCCTTGTTCTCAGCCGGCATTCCTGCCGACAAAGATATTAACAAGGTAGTGGTGGACGCACAGTTTCTGCGCTTGGACATGCAGGAATTGCAAACAATTCTGGCCGCTCAGCCGGAAGCGCTGTTGTTGTCTTTGCCATGGAACGGTGAAACAGTAGATGTAGAACTCTTGAAAATCCAGTTGTTAACACCTGATTTTCAGGTAATTACCAGTAATTCGGAAGGCCGCTCTGTTCCGGTGGAAACAAATGTCCACTATCGCGGAAGAATCAGGGGTGCGTCCAACTCTTTGGTCGCGTTCAGTTTTTTCCCAAAAGAAGTGATGGGTATTATTTCAGATGATATACATGGCGACCGGGTATTGGGCAGAATGGACGTGTCGGGAAACCTGCAACAGTACATCCTGTACGCTGATGATAAATTAAAGAAGAAAAATGATTTTGCCTGTGAAGAATTAGAAGCGGAACGCAGGGATGATGATGAGCATCAGTCATCCAGTATGGCTGAAGTAAGCGGCTGCGTACGGGTGTATCTCGAAGCGGACAATGAATTATTTATCAACAAAGGATCCGTAACCAATACTACCAATTACCTGACAGGTATTTTTAACCAGATGGCAACCTTGTATGCCAATGAAACGATCAGCACACAGATTTCCACGATTTTTGTCTGGACTACTGCCGACAGTTACAGCAATACCAGCAGCAGTACGGCACTGGGCCAGTTTCGCTCGCTTCGTACCAGTATTAACGGAGATCTTGCGCATTTGGTCAGCCTGGGTGGTAACAACCTCGGCGGCGTAGCCTATGTGGATGTGCTTTGCAATAGCGCCTATCGCTATGCTTACAGCAATATCTCGGCATCCTATTCTACGGTGCCTACCTACTCCTGGACGGTAGAAGTGATGACGCACGAAATGGGCCACAACCTCGGATCCCGGCACACCCAGTGGTGCGGCTGGACGGGCGGCGCGCTCGACAACTGCTACACTACGGAAGGCGGCTGTGCTGCCGGTCCGGCGCCCACCAACGGCGGAACGATTATGAGTTACTGCCACCTGACGAGCTACGGGATCAATTTCAACAATGGTTTCGGTACGCAACCGGGCAATTTAATCCGTACGGAAGTCAGCACGGCTGCCTGCCTCTCGGCTACCTGTTCTTCCGGCAGTACCTGCGGAACGGTGAGCGGCTTGTCGGCTACCGCCATTACCACCACCAGCGCTACCTTGAACTGGAGCGCAGTGAGCGGCGCTACGTCCTATTCCTTGCAATGGAAACTGGCCTCCAGTTCGAGCTGGACGACGGTTAGCAACCTGACAGGCACTTCCCGCAACCTGAGCGGATTGTCGGCAGGCACTTCTTACAATTATCAGGTTCAGGCAAACTGCAGCGGTACGCTCGGCGCTTATTCGACGGCGGCTACCTTTACCACCACTGCTGCCGGCTGTCCGGACGCGTTTGAGCCGAATAACACCCGCGGTACTGCAAAAACGATCGCTGTTAATACTGATATCACGGCCAGGGTTGCCAGTTCCTCTGATAATGACTGGTATCGTTTCGGCAATACCAGCACTGCCCGCAATATCAAAGTAGACCTCACGACGTTGCCTGCCAATTTCGACGTGAAATTGTATGTCAGCAGTTCCCTTTTAGCAACATCCGCCAACACCGGCACGACCAGCGAGCAAATCATTTACAACACCTCAACGGTTTCAACAAGTTATTATGCCTACGTTTACGGAGTCGGCGGCGCCTTCAGCAGTACGCAATGCTACACGCTGCGCGTCAGCCTGAGCGGCACTGCCTGGCTACAGGGCATGCCCGACGACCGCAGCGATGAAAACACTTTTGACATTCCGGTTACCTTTGAAGACGCCGGTTTTGGGATGTATCCCAATCCCGCGGATGCTTCCATGGTGCTTGAAATTCCGGTTTTGGAAGAAAATACGCCCGTTTCGGTTTCGATTTCCGATATTTCCGGCAGGTTGATCTGGCAGCAGCAGCCCCGTTTGTCGAGGGATGAAAACCGCTTGAACGTCCGCCTGGATGAAATGGCAAATGGTGTTTATTTCGTACAGGTGCGCAATGGCGACCAACAGCACACCCGCAAATTGGTGGTGCAACACTAATCTAGTTATCAGTTATTGAGTACAAGTACGATATTAGGATATTGAGATATTATCGCTCAATTTATTGATTGTCAATATAATATCCCAATATCCTAATATCTCAATATCCCAATAACTATGATCCCGAATTTTTCAGACCTGAAAAATTCGGGATTTTTTTTGTAGAATAAACGTTTTTGGCGCTCGGAATAGTGGTTGTCTCATAAGGTTGATGAGGTTGATGAGGTTGATGGGGTTGATAAGGTTGATGAGGTTGATAATCATCCACTCGAAAAACGATGCAATTTTTATTTTTTCGAGTGGATGATTATCAACCTCATCAACCTCATCAACCTTATCAACCCCCATCAACCTTATGTATAACTTTGCCCCGCGCAACTTTTTCAAACGGAAAACAGTTGTGTGATTTTGATACAGCAACCTATGCAAGATAAAAATTTTAGAAGGGGCCGGAAAGAGGCCAATCAAAACGGAACAACGGCAAAAAAAGCGGAAAAAAAAGGCTTTTTCCAACAATTCGGATCGCTGAAGAACGTCCCCCGGTTTTTTAAAATGATCTGGAAAGTGAGTCCCAAACTCACCCTCTGGAATATCGTGCTCCGGTTGGTACAATCTGCTGTGCCTTTGACCATGCTGTATGTCGGCAAAGAAATTGTAGACGAAGTAGTCGCTTTGATCGAACAACACCAGCGGGGGCAGTTTTCGCTCGAAAACTGGCAAAGTTTCCCCATTTGGTACTGGGTAGTGCTGGAGTTCGTGCTCGCCGTAGCCAGTAGCCTATTGGGCCGCGCAATTAGCCTCACAGACAGTCTCCTGGGCGACCTGGTGAACAATGACTCTTCCGTACAAATCATACGCCATGCGGCAACGCTGGACCTTTATCAGTTTGAAGACGCCAATTTTTACGATAAACTGGAACGCGCCAGAACGCAGACCTCCGGACGAACAGCCCTGATGAGCATGGTGCTGGGACAGGGGCAGGACCTCATCACCGTGCTTTTTTTGAGCGGCGGACTGATCGCCTTCAATCCCTGGCTTCTCTTGATTTTGGTGGTGGCCGTTATTCCTTCGTTTATCGGAGAAAGTAAATTCAACCAGGAATCCTATTCCCTGTCGCGCTCCTGGACGCCCGAGCGCCGTGAAATTGATTACCTGCGCTACATCGGCGCCAGCAACGAGACAGCCAAAGAGATCAAAATTTTCGGCCTCGAACATTTTATTGCCGATCGTTTCAAAGTGATTTCAGATAAATATTTCCTGGCCAATCAGAAACTTGCGCTCAAACGGGCGGCCTGGGGCAGCCTGTTCAGTGCCCTGGGAACGGCCAGTTATTACGCTGCTTATGTGTTCGTGATCTGGCAAACCATCGTCGGACTCATCACGCTGGGTACGCTTACTTTTCTGGCCGGGGCATTCAGCCGCCTGCAGGGTTTGTTGCAGGGCATCGTGAGCCGTTTTACACGTATTGCTGAAACCTCACTGTACCTGCAGGACCTGTTTGATTTCCTCGAATTAAAACCCATGGCGCAAAGCCATGCCGGGGGCCGCAAAGTGCCGCGCCCGATGCAACAGGGTTTTGTTTTTGAAAACGTGGGGTTCCGCTACCCCGAAACGGATATCTGGGCCTTGCGCCACCTGAGTTTTACCCTGCATCCCGGCGAAAAACTCGCACTGGTGGGTGAAAACGGCGCCGGCAAAACCACTTTGGTCAAACTCCTGGCCCACCTCTACGAACCCTCCGAAGGCCGTATTTTGCTCGACGGCGTCGACCTCTGCGAATACGACCCCAACGATTTGCGCCGTGAAATCGGCATTATTTTCCAGGATTATGTGCGCTTTATGTTCACAGCTTCGGAAAATATAGCCATCGGCAATATTGGCGAAAAGGAAAACCGCCCGCGTATCGAAGATTCGGCGCACAAAAGCCTGGCCGACACGGTCGTAGCCACCCTGCCCAAAAAATACGAGCAAATGCTCGGCAAACGTTTCTCCGGCGGCGTCGACCTCAGCGGCGGACAATGGCAGAAAGTAGCCCTCGCCCGCGCCTACATGCGGGAAGCGCAACTGATTATCCTCGACGAGCCGACGGCTTCGCTCGATGCCCGAGCCGAACACGAGGTGTTTGTGCGTTTTGCCGAACTGATGAAAGGAAAAGCGGCAGTGCTTATCTCGCACCGTTTCAGCACCGTGCGCATGGCCGACCGGATTCTGTTTCTCGAAAACGGCGAACTGCTGGAACTGGGCAGCCACGAGGAATTGCTGGCACAGGGCGGGAAATACGCGGAACTTTTTCGGTTGCAGGCGAAGGGGTATGTTTAACGCCATTCCCAGACAAATTCTTGCCTAAGACTTGCTTCCTAAAAAATACGGCCTATCTTTGTCAGCATAAAATCCTGATTAGGTATTGTTTTTAATCCATCCTTCCTGTAAAACCAGGGATACACGCTTTGTCTCCCACCTTTATTCTAGATTATTTTCCATTCTTTTTTGTATCAGTTGCTGATACAAGAACTACACGCATTTTTATTTATATTAAAAAAATGAATTAAATGAAACGCTTTCTCTCTCTCTCTGTCCTGATGATATTCCTATTGTCCGCTGCCAGCCCGTTCAACTTGAACGCACAACAACGG
>JALHMA010000189.1 GCA_022844265.1 Saprospiraceae bacterium
TGGATCGAAAACCAGGGCGACTGCTCCGGGCGCGGGTCGTTGGGCACCACGGGCAGGTGCATGGGGCTGTTCAACTGGCCAGTGTAATCGAGCGAAATGCGCCATTTGGGCAGCGGGTATGAGATTGTCCAGGTGCCGGAGAGCGGCGGGGCGAAGAGTTGGGGGAGCCGGACGCCGTTTTCCATGCGGTACACGTTCATGGCGGTGGCCCCGGCTATGATTTTGAGTCCGTTGAGGAAGTTAAAATCCAGGTTGAGGGAAATGCCCGAGGATACCGCGTGGCCGTCGAGGTTGTCGTATATGATTTTGTTCGGATCGGTGGCGAAATCGGGTACGATCTGGTTGCTGAAATAGGTGTAGAACAACGAGGCGTCCAGCCCGATAAAGCCCGCGCGGCGCGGGAAAAACTTGCAGACGTAATTGAGGTTACCGTTCCAGGAGCGTTCGGGCAGCAGGTTTTCCGCAATCACCACTTCCCGGGCGCCGGTGAGCGCCGCGTGGTCTTCGGTAAAAATATTGGCGACGCGGTAGCCGGAACCTGCCGTTAGCCGCAGGATATTTTGCGCATTTTTCGCCCATTTCCAACTCACACGCGGCGTGAAGATGTTGCCGTGTGCCGAGTTGTAGTCGTAGCGCAGGCCCAGCAAAAGGCGGTTGCGGGCGCTGATTTCGATTTCATCCTGTAGAAATATGCCCGGCAGCCAGACTTTGGAAGGTAAATTCGCCACACCGTCGGGTGTGGCGGTGGCGGGTGTGTTGTCGTCGTATTCCGTGTAGCGCAGGGCCGCGCCGAGCAGGGCGTCGTGGCGTTTGCCGAAAGGCAGGTCAGTGGTGAGTTGTGCGAAGGCGACCTGTTGTTTGCCGAGGTAAAACGTGGCGCCGTACACCGAATTCTGCTGGTGCAGGTTCCAGGAAGCGTCCAGCATCACGCGGCGACGGACCGTGGGCAACTGGTATTTGCCTAAAAACTCGATGCGGTTGGTGTAAATACTTTCGCCGTAAATGCTGTCCGTGCCGCGCCACTGGGGTTCCCAATCCAGTTCGCCGCCAAAGCGGTCTTCGTACACGTAGCGCCAGGCGAGGGAAGCCACGCGGTCCTTTTTTTGTTCAAAATTCCATTTATTGAACACCGAAACGCGGTCCTGCAGCGTCACATCCGTGAAGTTGTCGCCGTTGATGTCGATGCGGTTGTTGAATTTGAAGTAATTGATTCCCAGCAAAGTATGCGCTTTACCGAGGTGGCCCGCCACGGCGCCGTCCGCATTGATTTCCCCGATATTGGTGCTGAAAACGTCTACAAAAAAACGCGGCGCGGTCAGGGCGCTTTTGGTAATAATATTCACCATGCCGCCGACGGCCTCCGAGCCGTACAGGGTGCTCGCCGGGCCTTTCACCACTTCGATGCGCTCCACCAGTCCGTTGGGGATGCCGCTCAGTCCGTACACCGTGGACAGCCCGCTGACGATCGGCATGCCGTCGATGGTGACCATAGTGTAGGGGCCTTCCATGCCGTTGATGTGAATATCGCCGGTGCTGCAAATGTTACAGTTGAGTTGCGGGCGCACACCGTTGACCACCGTGAGCGCTTCAAAAATGCTGGGCGTGGCGTTTTTCTGGAAAAACCGGGGCGTGTAAATTTCCACCGGAATCGGCGAAGCGTCTTTGCTGACTTCTTTCATGGTAGCCGAAATAACCACGGTACCGAGGGCATTTTCTGCCGGTTCGAGCAGGATGGTTTGTTCCTGCGACGCACGGCTGAGTTGGCCCGCCCAGGTGTTGTAGCCGATGTATCGAATCGTTACGGGAACACGACCACTGCCGGATGTCAGGGTAAACTGAAACTGTCCCAGCGAATCGGTGTACGCGCCACCACTCAGCCCCTGTATAGCAACGGTAGCAGCCATCAGCGGTTCGCGGGTGACGGCGTCGAGTACGCGCCCGCGGACCGTATGGTTCGTTTGAGCGAAGGAAAGGATTGGCTTAATCAGCAGCAAGAGGAGGTATATTCTTTTCATTGAAATGAACTTTGCGTGCAATTTTTTAATATCGTCGAATTTCAGGACAAAGATAGGTTAATTTTATTTTTAGGCAAGTCTAAATTTTGTTTTTTGTTGGGCCTGTGTTTTTGTAGAGTGATGGCACACGGATGGGAAGGATTTGACACGGATTTTCCCCACGTAGGAATAATGGTCGCGCGGATGAACGCGGATGCGGCGGATGAACACGGATTTTGATTCGTAAAGTTGACCGGATTTTATGCGGATGGCGGATTTCATCCGCCTGTACCCGTAGGAATATTGGTAACGCGATTGGACGGATGATGCGAATTTTTTCCCGAACATTATTACCACAGAAGTGTCTCTCTTGTTGCCTCTTTGTGCGACATGCCTAATTAATGCGAATAATGGGTTACGGTGAATCAAATCGCGGTTATGACCTCACCCCCCGGCCCCCTCTCCAACGGAGAGGGGGTGACTTCCCCTTTGGCCTCCTTACAAAGGAATACCAAGGGCTTTCGCTCCCCCTCTCCGTTGGAGAGGGGGCCGGGGGGTGAGGTCATAACCGCGATTTGATTCACCGTAACCCATTATTCGCATATTTAACCCATGCTTCCAATACGCGTCACGCTCCTCCTGCCTTTTTTTCTTTTTGCCATCACCACGTTGTCCGCCCAGGAAAAACCGCCCAAAAGCCCCAACCGCTTCAAAGTCATCGGGCTTCCGGTGCTTTTTTTCACACCGGACACCAAATGGGGCGGCGGTGTCGGCGCTTTGACGACCTTCAATTTTCCGAAAGACAGCCTCGGTGCGCGGCGTTCGAGCGCAACGGTCGGCGTGGTGTACACCCAGTTGAACCAGTTGCTGATGTATGTTCCGTTCCAGTTATTCCCGCAGAATCAGCGCTGGTGGATTGGCGGCGAGGTCGGGTACTACCGCTATGTATTCAACTTTTTCGGCACGGGAAACGGTCTTCCGCCTGATTATATCGAAAAATATGACGCCACTTTTCCACGTATCCGCCTGAATCTGAGCAGGAAAGTAGCGCCGGGACTGTACGCCGGGCTGCGATACGCTTACGACGATTTCCAGTTTACCAGAAAAGACTCCGATGGCATTCTGGCGATGAACCAGTTGAGCGGCTCGAACGGCGGCAGGATTTCAGGGCTGGGCGCAGGAATTAATTTTGACACCCGCAACAATCTTTTTTCTCCTTCGGAAGGCTGGTTGGTCGATGCGAGTGTGTACGCCGAGGGTCGTGGTACCGGGAGCCAGTTCCAATATCAGCGGTTTTCGGCAGACGGCGCGCGTTATGTGCCGCTGGGCAAACAGGGCGTTTTAGCGCTCAATGCGGTTGCCGTTTTTTCCTTTGGCGACGTGCCGTTTCACCAGATGCCCGTGATCGGTGGCACCCGGCGGATGCGCGGCTATTTTGAGGGAAAATACCGCGACAAACACTTGATGATCGTGCAGGCAGAATACCGCACGCCGCTTTTTTGGCGGTTTGGTGCGGTCGGGTTTGGCGGCCTGGGTATGGTGGGCGAGTCTTTTGAGGCACTCGCGTTGCGCCATACGCGGTATAATTTCGGCGGCGGGCTTCGATTTTTGATAGACAAAGCGCAGAAAATCAATATCCGCGCGGATTATGGCTGGGGTTATCGCTCCAGCGGATTTTACCTGACTTTCGGGGAGGCGTTTTAGCAAGTCCGAAGTCGACAGTGCGAAGTGCGAAGTCCATAGAGTGTACCGTTTCATACTTGGGTTTCCAAAACATGAAACGGTACACTCTACGGACTTCGGACTGATGACTTCGGACTTCGGACTTGTTAGTCCAGATGCCCCAAAAACCACTCTTTTTCCGATAAATGTTCCTCGGCTGCCACGGCAGCGCGCAGTTTTTCCAGTTCCGTTTTATTGGAAAACTGGAGCCCCAGCAGGCGGGATGCATACCGAATGATGTTCAGGTAATTGGCGCGGTGGTACCCGATTACCCTTTTGCGGGTAATGTAGTTGTGCATGGCGTCGAGGTGCGATTGTAGCAGGTCGAATTCGTCGAGTTCGTAGTAGGTTTTCAGCAGCAGGGTTTTGGTGGCGAGGTTGACAAGGATGTCGCGGTAGTTGGCTTTTTGCAGCAGATCGAGCACAGCGCCGTAGTTTTTGCGGGCAAATTCGAGGCGCGCGAGGTTGAAACTGAATGCGCTTTCGCGGTAGGGCTTTTCGAGGCTGTTTTTGTACTGGTGAATAAAATAACTGACCCATTCATGGTCGCCCGTTTGTAATCCCGCCGCCACCACGTTGTGGTAGGTGAAACGCGGCAGCACGCCGTTTTCGAGCAGGTAACCGCTTTCCAGGCCGGGTTTGTAGAGATCGAGTACTTCCTGAAAATACCGTTTTTCGCCCTTATTGAGGCGGCGGACGCAGTAATTGGCGGCCCAGATAAACAACCCGTGCATCTCTTCTTTGGGAAAAATGCCAGAATCGCCCAGCAGCAGTTGTTTGAACTGCTGGAAATGGCGCTCGTCTTCCGGGTAGCGCATCATGCGGTAACAATGTAGATACACTGCCACGGCAGGTTGTGTCCGGGCGAAATTTTTTTCCGCAAAATCAATCACCTCCGCTTCCCAGGCGCTGTGGCTGTCGGCGACGTACAACATCTGGTGGGCCGTAAGCAGGCAAATCAAACGCAGTTTGAGCGTGATATAGGCTGCATCGGCAGCGGCAGACGCCGCGCGCAGGTGTCCGAGGTCGGTGGGGTTGAGCACATGTGTGCGCTGGTGCGTTTCCCAATGTAGTCCGAACAGCGATTCGTGGTAACTTGCATCGCGCAAAGGGCTGTTGTCCAATGTTTTTTCCAGGCCTTTCCGCACGCGTTCAAATTGCGGCGCCAGTCCGCGTTTGCGGTAGCCGCTCAGCAGGTGCAGGCGTGTGGCAACCTCGTCGGCATCCATTTCTTTTTGTGCAATATAGCGTTCCAACAGGCGGTGCAGGTAAGTCATACGCAGGCGCAATTCCTGGTCGGGCACGGCGCTTTCGCCAAACAAATGCCGCTTGGCCGACACACTTTCGGTCGTCTCATTGGCACAAAACCAGTCGAATAAAAGCAGCACATCGCGGCGCTGATTAAAGAAAGGCGACTCCAAAAACTTGCGCGCTTCTTTTTTTTCGGCTGCGGAAAAAGAAAAAATGAGTTGCCGGAGTTGACTTTTCTCCATTTTTATTCAATTTTATAAAAATCAAATGGTTGATTATTAAATAGTTAATCAATTATTTTGCCAAAGTACGTTCAATTTAAGGATAAATTTGATTTTGTTGAAGGCATGGGATTCCCGGACGTTTGCAATGTGATTTTGTGCACACGACACTACCGCCTTCCATCCATATCAATGAATATTTGAATCTTATGAAAAAAACATTCCGCCACTTGTTACCAATCTGTTTGCGCTATGTACTGATGTGCTGGCTGCTAACTTTTTTCCATGGCCGGCTTTCGGCACAATGCGACCCTGATACCATAGCGCCGGCGCTTATCTGTCCGCCGAACCAAACAGTGCTCGCGTCAGCCGGACAGTGTTCTACGCCTGTCACGCTGGAGGACGCTACTGCAAGCGACAATTGCAGCGGTTCCATTTCAGTAACTGCTTCAATGTCGTCGGGAGATGAATTTCCCGCAGGCAGCACCACCGTGCTCTACACGGCTACCGACCCAGCCGGCAATACGGCTACCTGCCAGATGACAGTGATGGTGACCGGCAGCATTCCCAGACCGGTATGCGACCGATGGGTTACCCTGCCGATGGACCCTTCCGGCACGACGACTGTTTATCCTGAAGACATCCTGCTATACGGGCCTTATGATTGTACACAGACAGGCGTGTCCCCGGATTATGGCATATCCATACCTGTGCCGTCTCTTTCTTATACAGGTACGGGTACGCATGAAGTGTACGGAGCGGTCATAACTGAAAACGGTTTCTGGGAAAAATGTTGGTCGTTTGTAAGCATCGTAGGCACCAGCACCGCTTCATGTACGCCAGATGTGACGCCGCCAGAGATTCAATGCCGACCTTATTACATCGTATACGCCAGCAATCCCGGGTGCCAGACCGTCATCGAACTGGATGATCCATTAGTATCGGACAACTGCGGCGGTGTGTCTTGGAGTTCCAATGCCCCGCCCGGCAACCTTTTTTCCCAAGGCACGCACACGATTACTTACACCGCAACCGACGATACGGGCCATACCAGCACTTGTGCGTCGACGCTTCGTTTTGACTATGTAGAACCGATTCTTCCTGTTTGTCATCCTATCAACGTTACGATGGATCTGTCCGGAACGGTCACCGTTTACCCCGATGACGTCCTGGCGGGTGGCCCTTACGATTGCACAACCCCGGGCATTTCACTTGAATTTGACTTAGAAGCCGAACAATTGCCCTTTTTAACCCTCACGCAACCCGGCGTGTACTATGCTCAGGTGTACATTCCGAATTTCAACCAGGTCATACATGGTTGTCAGGCCGTCATCACCGTGAATCCGCTCAACCCGGATTGCAGCCCGGATGTAACGCCGCCAACACCGAACTGTACCCCTTCCATAACAGTTGAAAGCAATACCCAGGGTCCAGGTATCGCACGTATACAGGCGAACATGCTCGACAACGGCAGCACGGATAATTGTACGGCGCCGGGTGATCTGATATTCCGCGTAACCGATATCGACGGCAATACGCCCCCAATGACCACGTATATCGATGTTCCGGGAATTATCAACGCCTACGAAGCCTTTTTATGGATCGGCGACGAAGTCGGCAACTGGAGCAACTGTATGGTACAGGTGTTTACAACGCCCCCGCAATGTTCGCCCGATGTCAGCGCGCCACTCCTGGTAGCGCCACCCGATATGACTTTCAGCCAAGCAGCCTTTGATGCGCTGGACATTGATTTTTCCAATTTCCCGGATGAATTCCCGGCAGTTTATGCCGCGTTCGGCACCGCTACCATCTGGGACAACTGCAACGACGGCAACAGCCTTTTATCGGAATCCTTTGTTATCTACCCCGACAAAGTGATTCGCAGGTTTTTTGCCAGCGATTTCAGCGGCAATTTATCGGAAGCGATACAGTTCATTACCATCCGCAACACATTTACTGCGCATATTCCAGGCTGGATGTACCCTGGAGATCCTCTCGATACGATGTCGTATACAGGGGAAAACATCGCCACTGCTTATTGGGATCAGGTATTCGGAAGCGCTTGTCCCGGCGAATATGCCAGGATCGAGCGGAACTGGGGCCTGATCGACTGGCTCTTTACACCACAGGGTGGCAATCCGGCTATTTTGCCGCTGCTCGACCTGAACAACGATGGCATTACCGGCGATCCCTACGACATTATTGCACTGGGCGATAGCATCTGGCTGTATCAAAACAATGTTCCCGTACAGCCTTTGATCAAACGCGCAGCGGTGTATGAGTACGAGCAGCAGATTCTCAACAGTTTTCCGATCACCGGCACTGTTTTTCTGGATACCCTGCAAAATTGTGCGCTGGACAGCGGCGAACCAACACTCGCAGGCTGGCAGGTTAAAGGGATCGGTCAGCCCAGCAACATTCCTTATATAGGTATCACGAACAGCAACGGCGCGTTTACCGTACAGGTCTGTCCGGGCGATACTGCGGTGGAAATCAGTCTCGATGTGCCATTTAATTATGCGGGCAGTTGCCCTTCAGTTTATGTGCTCGACGTTTTGACTACAGGCGGCAGTGTGCAGCATATACCGGTTCATCTGACCGACGATTGTGCCCTGCTGGGTGTCGACATTGCAACGCCATATCTAAGACCGTGTTTTACAAGTAATTATACAGTAAGTTATTACAATTTAAGCGCCCAGTCTGTAGCCGGAACGTATGTGGATGTCGCCCTGGATACGTTTGTTTCCCTGATTTCTTCGTCCTTGCCCAGCGTTCTTCAAACCGGCAATACGTACCGTTTCCAAACGGGCGATCTGGCGCCCGGGGAGACCGGACAATTCTATTTAAATTTCACGCTTGATTGCAATGTTCCAATGGGTATGACCCACTGCACGGAAGCCAATATCTATCCGGCCGCAGTTTGTCCTCCTGACGGGGCCTGGTCGGGGGCCGAACTGCGGGTAAACGGTCGCTGCGACGGCGATTCTGTTCGGCTGGAAATCAACAATATCGGCAGCAACGGCATGGTCAGCCAACTGGAATATGTGGTAACCGAAGACCTGATTATGGCCCGGACGATGCTTTACCAACTCGGTTTTGGCGGCTCCACTTCCATTGCCTTTGCTTCCAACGGCTCGACCTGGCGAATAGAAACCCCACAGGAACCCGGCCATCCCTGGGGCGGCGTGGTAGCGGCGGCGGTGGAAGGTTGCGGCGGACTGAATACGCCAGGTATGGTCAACCTGTTCCCGATGGACGATCCCGATCCATTCAGCGCAACGGATTGCACCCAGAATACATCTGCTTTTGACCCGAACGACAAACAGGGATTCCCGCAAGGTTATGACGATGAGCGCTTTATCGAACGCAATACGGATATCGAGTACATGATTCGTTTCCAAAATACCGGCACGGATACGGCTTTCACTGTGGTCATTCTGGACACCTTGTCGCAGCACTTGGATATAGCAAGTGTGCGCAGCGGCGCTTCCAGCCACAAGTACGATTTCGACATCCTGGATGGAAATGTATTGCGCTTCCGGTTTGACAACATCCTGCTGCCAGACAGCAATGTAAATGTAGCGGCGTCGCAGGGTTTTGTACAATTCCGTGTGCAGCAGCAGCCCGATAACCCGTTGGGCACGGTGATTCCCAACCGGGCAGCGATTTATTTCGATTTCAACGAACCTGTGATCACCAATGCCACTATGCATACCGTGGGAGAAAAATTCATCACGGTTGTGTCCACAAACGATCCCGGGAACGGTTTCGGGTCGTTACAGGTTTATCCGAATCCGGCAACAGAAACGGTGTTTTTTGAAATGCCGCAGGCGCAGGCAGGTCGGCTGTTTGAACTCAGCGATGCGACCAGCAAACAGGTGCAAGTGTATAATTTTTCTGAAAAAGTCTTCCGTTTTGAACGGGGCACACTGCCGGCAGGGATTTATTTCTTCCGCATTAGCGCAGAAAATGGGGCGGCGGTTTCGGGGAAAATTATTTTGAAATAGATGGAAGGCATTTAATGGCCGGAGATGGTTTGAGGGCTTTAATGCAATGATTTTCAAAGAATTAGTAACCGGAAACTATTTCAAACTCAGGAATTAAGCATTAGTAATTTATTTGATCCAACGGCCTGGCAGTGTAAACGCCGGGCCGTTTTTAAGTGCGAAGTCTGTACAAGTGCGAAGTCCGAAGTCGTCAGTCCGAAGTCCGTAGAGTCCGCCGTTTCATACTTGGGTTTCCAAACATGAAACGGTGTACTCTTCGGACTGACGACTTCGCACTTCGCACTTGTACGGACTTTAACCCCTTTCCGCCAGTTCCAGCCACCTTAACTCCTTCATTTCCAGCGATTCCTGCAAGGCGCCCAGTTCTTTGGAGAGTTTGGCCACGTCGTCGGCGTTCAGGTCCGGCGCGTTGAATTTTTCCATAATTTCCTTTTTACGGGCTTCCTGCGTAGCCATTTCCTTTTCGAGTTTGCGCATTTCGTTGCGCTCGGTATTGTTGAGTTGGGCGACCGCGGCTTTGGCTGCCGATTTTTGCGGAGCCGATTCGGCGGCAAGTGTGGCCGATTCGGAGCGTTTGAGGGCGCGGTATTCGGCGTAGGTGCCGTTGAAGTCCTTGATTTTTCCGTCGCCTTCAAATACGAACAGGTGATCGACGAGGCGATCCATAAAATAGCGGTCGTGCGTGACCACGAGCAGGCAGCCGGGAAAATCCTCCAGGAAGTCTTCCAGCACCTGCAGGGTGAGCACGTCCAGGTCGTTGGTCGGCTCGTCGAGGATCAGGAAGTTGGGATTTTTCATCAGCACCATGAGCAGGTACAGCCGGCGGCGTTCTCCACCGCTGAGCTGGCTGACATAGACCTGCTGCTGCGAGCGGGAGAACAGGAAGCGTTCGAGCAACTGGGCCGCCGTCAGTTCCTTTCCTTTTTCGAGCGGGATTACTTCCGCGATGTCGCGCACCGCATCGATCACCCGTTTGTCGGTTTTGAGTTGGATACCTTCCTGTTTGTAATGTCCGAAAATGATGGTATCGCCCACGACCACTTTGCCGGTATCGGGCGGCAGAATTTGGGTGACGATTTGCAGGAAAGTGGATTTGCCGGAGCCATTGGGGCCGACGATGCCGACACGTTCTTTTCGTTTGAATTTATAGGTAAAATTCTCGATCAGGGTGCGCCCGTTGAATCCTTTGCTCACATTGTGCAACTCGACAATTTTACCGCCCAGCCAGTTTTCCTTGATCTGAAGGCTCATTTCATCCTTCGTTTTTTTCAGGCTGTCGTTGGTTTCCTTGCGATCGAAATAGGCGTCCACCCGGGCTTTGGCCTTGGTGGTACGCGCCTGCGGCGAACGGCGAACCCATTCGAGTTCGTTTTTGAGGAGTTTGTTTTGTTTTTCGTAGGTCGTGGACTCCACTTCTTCGCGCAGCGCCTTTTTTTCCAGGTAATCGGAATAGGAGCCGGAATAACGCCGCAATTGTCCGCCTTCCAGTTCAATGATGCTATCGCACACATTTTCAAGGAAATAGCGGTCGTGCGTGACCATAAACAGGGTGATGCCCGGCTGTTGCAGGTATTC
>JALHMA010000190.1 GCA_022844265.1 Saprospiraceae bacterium
AATAAAAACTCCGCGATACCCTGTCCTGTAAAATTGAACTGATAGGAGTGGCTGCTCACGCCGGCGCGAATCGTGGTGGGATCTAGCCAAAGCGACAAGGTATCCACAATGCGCACCGTGAAAGCCGTGTCCGTACCCGTATTCTGGAAGCGGATCAGGTATTCCAGTTCCGTGCCCGGGCGGATGTAATGCGCTTCGCCATAGCCGACCGGGAAGCCCTGCTTGTCGTTCGGGTCAAAGGCGCCGATGTTTTGGGTGCAGTCAATATCGATCCAGGGGTCCGCCTCGTCATTAGGAAATTGTGTGACAAATCCCGTCGAAAAGGAAGATGTGTTGCTACAGCCTTCTAACGACAAAGCAGGCGCCGAAAAGCCTGGGTGGAAGGGCGCCTGCGTCACTTCCACACGCCAGGTGCTGCCATTGGCCGGAACCGCTACAACAGCGGAATCGCCCGAACCAAGTTGGAAAGGTGCTACCATCAGCATGACAGCGTCTTCTACTACAATATATTCGGAGGTGCTTTGCATATCGCCCTGGCCGATATTTTTGATGGTAAAACGCACGGAATCCTGATTGCACTGGCTCGTTACCCGCAGGCTGGCGCCCGACCAGTTCTGATCCGGTGGGACACAATTGCCATTGGGGTAAATACGGGCTTCCGTGCAATGCGTCTGGCCCAGCACCGCATCGCAGCTTACATTCGCGTGGAAATAAAAGGAACCACATGCACCCACGGCCAGATCGCCTATATCAAAACGCAACAGGTTGTCGCCCAGATCAGTATAGGAGAAAGGGGAGCCCAAGGGGAAGAGGAAGGGGTCGAGCTGGATCAATACATACGCATTTACGGCTGTTTCCGTGCCCTGGTTGCAATATTGAACCGTATATGTGTTGGAAAAACAACGCCGGAGCAAGGCTGTTCCGATGGAAACACTGAGCGCAGGACAAGGTATAAGCCCTTTAACCAGTATACTGCCGGCAAGTGTTGTATCATTCTCCGTAATACTCACCGGTGTTCCTGTCGCACAAACCGTCCACAAAGCATTCGGCGGCAGTACTTCGAGCACATAATCGCCGACTGGTCCTACGATCAGGTAGTCCCCCGCCTGGTTCGTAGCGCCGTATATCGTATCCATAACGCTCATGGCACGAATCAGCCAACCCGACAGCCCTAATTCTCCCGGATTGACGATGCAGTTGCTGTCCAGATCATAAATAACACTTCCTGTAATACTGCCGCAATCGCTGCCGGCCGCTACCTCGACATAGTACGTAGTGATGCTTACACAACCTGCCTGTGACGTGACAACAAGCGTGTAGGTACCCGAAAAACCCACCGTAATAAACTGGGTGTTGGAGGTAAACCCATTGGGGCCTGTCCATGCCCACGTAAACGGCCCTGAGGCGCCTGAAATAACCGGCTTCAAGGTAACACTGCTACAGGTATTGGAAATTTCGGCAATAGCCACCGAAAAGATTGGCCCGGAAGGCACCATGTACACTGCCGTAGCCGTACAGCCGTTGCTGCCTGTTACAGTTAAAATATATGCACCGGCAGTAACCCCCGTAATATCCTGCACCGTAAATCCATTCGACCACGTGTAAGTGTAAGGCGGCACCCCGCCGCTGACAGAAATATTAATCGCTCCGAAACCGAAACAGTTGGTCGGGATAATACTGTTGACAACAATAACAGGCGGAGCGGGTGCATCTATCAGTTCGGCTATTTTATGTGTGCAGCCGTTGGCAGCCGTGACGGTAACTGTATAATAGCCTGCGGATAAATCTGTTATGTTCTGCGTTGTAGCGCCGTTCGCCCAGAGATAGGTAAGCGGAGGCGCCGTAGTTAGAATTTCTAATTCAATGAAACCTGAATTCGGATCGACACAGTTCACATCCCCGACGGTATTGCTGGTATTCTGGTAATAGAAATAGGTCTCCGTCATTGCCTGTGTGGTAATGATACTGGCAGATGCGGTACAACCTTCCTGAGAAGTAAGGGTGACGGTATAGACGCCTGCTGGAATGTTAGACAGTTTTGTTTCAACCGATCCGGTCGACCATAAAAAGTCAACGGCTTCGAAATTCATGCCCGTTGCGATGAGGCCGCCCTTGCACACGTCCGGAACGGTAGAGATACCTGCAACCAATGGAACCAGTACCGGCAAATCGATAGAGGTTACAGCCGTACAGCCCGTTGCATCGGTAACCGTCAGTTCGTATAAACCGCCGGGCACGTTGTTGAGTTGCGCGCTGGTCGATCCATTAGACCATAAGCGGGCGTATGGAAATGTTCCGCCGTTTGTTTGGATATTTAACTGGTAGGCGCATTGCGTGAGTTGTGCGGAAATAGTGGCCGTAAAAGGTGCGATGGTAAGGGTCGCAACATCAAAGCAGCCGTTTGCATCGGTTGCCGTTACCGTATATGTACCCGTAGGAAGATTGCTGATTTGAGGGCCGGTGCTCCCGTTCGACCACTCGAATTGATAGGGTGGCGCACTCCCGAAAGCAACGGCGCTTATCGCACCGTCCGCATTTCCACAAGTGGGATTGGTTATCGTGGGTGCAACGAGCACGTTTTCCGTCACTTGCAGGGTAAAACTGCCGGAGGTAGCAGAACAGCCATTTGCGTCTACAACTGTCAAAGTATAGGTACCCGCGGCCAGGTTACTTATACTTGCCGTAGTTCCTCCGTTAGACCAGTAATAATTATAGGGTGGCATACCTCCAAAGGCGCTACTCAGGGTGATGTGTCCGTTCGCCAGGCCGCTACAGGTAGGATGGCTCCATCCCCCGCTACCCTCGCTCAAATTCGGCGGATCGAGTATGATATCGGAAGTTGTGGCGGTACACCCGTTGGCATCGGTCACTGTAACCGAGTAAGCGCCCGCAGCACAGCCGTTCAGGTTGGGCGAAGTGGGCCCACCCGTCCATTGATAGGCATACGGGGGCGCGCCGCCGCTGACCGACAAGGCAATGGAGCCGTTGGATTCACCATTGCAGCGGACATTCGTCACGCTGGTGTTGAGTTCCAGTGCCGCAGGCTCATTCACCGTACCGCTGCCGGTAACAGTGGCTCCTGCTCCATCCATGACGGTTACGCTGTAGGTGCCGGCTGGCAAACCAACCAGGTCTTCCGTTGTGGCGTTATTGGACCACAAATAAGTCAGTGGAGGCACTCCTCCTGCAACGGAAAGATCAATGGAGCCGCCCGCACCATTATGGCAGGGCGCGTCGGTTACATCGAACGTAAGCGTCTGGGCGGCAGCAGGTGCCGCAAAAAGCAGCAAACCGGTAAATACAGTAAGGAAGTAGCGAAGGCGCATCATATTCAAATGTCTTTTTGTCTGTTAAAAGGTAGAATCCATGAATGATTTTTATCGTTTTTGCCTTTACAGCATGGTCAGGTTGTTTAATCTTTTACCACCAATTTCCCGCTCCCGATCATCACCCCTTTCTGATCAATCCGGAACAAGTACATCCCCGATTTCAAACTACCTTTTTTCAAATCCAGCACAGGGCCGGCGGTTATTTCATCATGCACGATTGTTCCCTGTAAATCAATGATTTGCAAATGTATTGGCTGCGTGGAAGTCAATCCTTTCACTTCCAGCCTTGCCGAAGCGCTGAACGGATTGGGCGATACCAGCACCTCATATTCCGGGCGCTGTGGCTGCCAGGCGCCGACCGTCATCAGGAAGTTTTCGCCCAGCCGGTGCCGGGTGGTATTGGTGATGACCGGTTCGTTGAAATCAAAATAAATCGCCGCGCTGTTTTCGATCAGCGTTTCCAGCGGCGCATCGGCGCGGGGGTAAACGCTGAATTTGACAAAACCGTTAGATGCAACCTGGTTCACGTTGCTGTCGGGCAGCAGGATGTTTTCAAATAAAAACTCCGCGATACCCTGTCCCGTAAAGTTGAACTGATACGGATGGCTGCTCACTCCCGGACGAATCGTGGTGGGATCGAGCCAAAGCGACAAGGTATCCACAATGCGCACCGTAAAGGCCGTGTCCGTGCCCGTATTCTGGAAGCGGATCAGGTATTCCAGTTCGATGCCGGGGCGGATGTAACGTTCCGATCCATAACCTACCGGAAATCCTTGTTTGTCGTTCGGATCAAAGGCGCCGGTGTTTTGCGTACAGTCGATATCGACCCAGGGATCGGCGTCGTCGTTCGGGAATTGATTGACGTAACCGGTTGAAAAAGAAGAATTTGCGGTACAACCCTCCAGCGATAACGCCGGCGCGGACAAACCGGGATGGAAAGGCACCTGGTCTATTTCGACGCGCCAGGTGCTGCCATTGGCAGGCACCGCTATGGCTGACGAAGCGCCCGAGGACAGTTGGAAGGGCTGCATGTACAACATCACGGCATCTTCCACAACTATGTAATCGGAGGTGCTCTGCATATCTCCCAGGCCGATATTTTCAATCAGAAAACGCACGGAATCCTGCGTACACTGGCTGCTCAGCCGCAGGCTGGCGCCCGACCATTCCGGGTCGGTAGGAAGGCAGTTGCCATCGGGATAAATATGTGCTTCCGTACAGTGCGTCTGGCCTAATGCGGCATTACAATCCACAAGAACCTGCAGCTGGAAACTGCGGCATTCGCCTACGGCCAGATCGCCTACATCAAAACGAAGCACGCCTCCCCCGAGGTTGTTGTAGGGGATGCTGGACGACACAGGCGATAACAATGGATCGAGCGTCAGCAGCACATAGGGGTCTACCGCCGAGGTAGTACCCTGATTGCAGTAACTCACGTAATAGTAATTGTCGGAAAAGCAGCGCCGGAGCATATTGGCGCCTATGGACACCGATAAAGACGGGCACTGGTACAATGCTTTTACCGGGAAATCACCACCCGGCACGGTATCGTTCTGCGTATTCAAAGTTACCGGAAATCCTACCGGACAAACTTCCCACAGTGCATTGACCGGCAAAACGGCTATGGTGTACGTGCCGGTTGGCACATTGATCCAGTAATTTCCTTCCGGGTCGGTAACGCCGTAGAACGTGTCCACAGGACTTTCTGCCCTGACGAGCCAGCCGCCCAGACCAGGCTCTGCCGGATCGACCAGGCAATTTTCCACTTCGTCCCGCAGCACCCTGCCGCTGATGTAACCACAATTTCCTGATCCTGCGAGGCTGAGTTGATACGCCGCCTGCGCTATACAGCCACTTGCATCCGTAACGCCCAAAAAATAAGTACCTGATACCGAAGCGGTAAGATTAGATTCAAAAGAAATAGAGCCGTTCGGTTTCGTCCAGTAATATTGAAATGGCGCTATACCGCCGGACACCTCTGCCGTCAGTACAGCGTTGGTGCATTGGATGGATAAAGCATTGATTTCCACGGAAAAAACAGGCGCATTGACATTGATATCCGGCGAAGTATAGGTACAGCTGTTATTATCTGTCACAGTCACCCTGTAAGGCCCCGGATCCAGGTTGTTCACATCCTGCGTCGTAGCGCCATTCGACCAGATATAGGTGTAAAAACCCGGATAAAGTGGCGTTCCCCCTGATACGAACAGGTCAATACTGCCGTCATTGGAGTTGCAGGTGGCACTGACCACAGACCAGTTTACCGTAATCGGCGGCGGCTGAGTAAGCGTTCGGGTAGTTATTCGGGAACATCCGTTCGCATCCGTAATCGTGGCGGCATAGGTGCCTGCGGGCAAGTTGTACAGGCCTCTGGTCGTAGCGCCGTTCGACCAGACAAAACTCAGTGGAGGAGCAAAGGCAGAACTATCCAGCACGATGCTGCCGGTAGAGCCGCCAGAGCAGTATATAGGGGACGTACTGACTTGTGCACCAATCAGTGCATTCGTAATAGGCTGGTTAACCGTAATGGATGCGCTGGCCGTACAACTAAAACTGGATGTGACGGTCACCGTATAAGTACCGGCGGGTACATTTGTCAAAAATTGAGAATTTAACCCGGTCGACCACACATAATCGGCGCCGGATGGGCCACCACCAACGATATGCGCCGTCAGGCCTCCCGAACAGGCGCTGGTATTCGTGGTTATATATGCCGAAACTGGTGGCAACGAACCAACCCCGGAAGATTTAACCGATGTACAGCCCAGTGCATCGGTTACAGTAACAACATACGTACCGGCCGGAAGACCTGTCAGACCCTGAGTTGTTGCATTATTAGACCATAAGTAGGTATAGGGGGCGACACCCCCGAGGGAGATTACATTCAGGTTGCCCAGACATTGCGATACAGTATACTGTATGTTCAATTCATAAGGCCCTATGGTTCTTGCAAAAGATCCAGTACATCCATTGGCATCTGTAACAGTGACGACATAAGTACCGGAACCGACATTGACAAGGTCTTCCTGGGTGCTCCCATTCGACCAAAGTGCCTGGTATGGCGGCGTACCACCCGAGATGCTGAGTGCGATTCCGCCGTCATTATTGTTACAGGTAGGCTGCTGAACGTTTGGAATAATCACGATATGAGTGGGTGAAATAATAGTAGTTGTTGTCGTTCTGGTACATCCGTTGGCATCTGTCACCGTAACCCGATAGGTGCCTGATCCAACATTGGTCAGGTCCTGAGTCGTAGCCCCATTTGACCAATTGTAGGTATAGGCCGGGGTGCCACCTGTAACGGTCAGATTTATGTTACCGCTTGCAGTGTTGACACAGCCGATGAATGTGGGCGTTACCGTTAAGGTGAGTGTTGAGTTTTGCCCTACACTTGCTCCAACTGCCGAGGTACATCCACTGACTGTGTTTGTAACCGTAACAGTGTAGAATCCTGCACTGAGGTTATTCAGGTCTTGTGTTGTAGCGCCATTGGACCACAAATAGCTGGCAGGGGCGGCGACCGTAAGATTGATGCTACCATCATTTGTACTGGTACAGGAGACCGGTGTCGACTGTATGCTGACGATGACAGGGATGATTTGATTTACAGTAGCGGAAGTAGTGGCCGTACAACCATTGGCATCCGTGATGGTCAGCGCGTACGTGCCGGCAACAAGATTTTGCACAACTTGCGTATTGGGGAGGCCGCCCGACCAGTTGAAAGCGTACGGCGGTGTGCCTCCATCGACGGTCGCAGCGATAACACCCGTATTTCCCGCGCCGAAACAAGATGTATTGGTCACTTGAATCCCAATCAAAATCGGCTCATATACCTGAAGCGTTGTAACGCCGGATGTTTGCCCCTGGCACCCCGTTCCATCCTCCATATCCATCAACTGCACTACCGTCGATTGAAACAATCCGTCCAGCACAAGATTATAGGTCGATTCAGATGTTGTGATGGGTGCATGTGAAGACCCATTGGTGACGTAAACAAACGTATAGGGCGGCGTTCCGCTCAACGTGACTGGAATAGTTACCGGCGCACCTGCGCAGATGGTTTGCGATCCCGACGGAATACTCGCTGAACATTGGGCTTGTGTATCCGCCGCTAAAGCGCCAAAACCAACAACAAACAAAAGAACAATACGAGCGGACAACATAAGTAAATATTTTTTCATGTGATATTTCTTTGTACCGGATGATTAACCTGCAACATGGCAGCATAAACCCTAATGGCAGTTTTTTAACGATGTAAAAATTCTGATTCCGTTCATTCTTTACAAAGACAAATTTTCATATTTGTACTTTAAAATTTAGAAAAAAATCATTAAAACTATTGACAATCAATACTTTAAATTATAAAATGTAATTTTATTTTAGTTGAAAGCAAGCATAAATCCGCAGAAGTTCATTCAAAACAACTTCATTTTATCAAACGATGGAAAAAAATCTGTTGCAGGAAGCCCTCTCCGTACTCAGCCCTGCCGAAATAAGGGAGTTCGGCAAATTCGTCCGCTCGCCGTTTTTTAATACCCGCCCGCAATTGGTGGAATTGTTCGATGCCTGGGTAGCTGCGCAGTCGGAACAATCTGCCGGACCCAAAATAAAAAACATTGCCACATCCATTGTCCCCGACGAAACGCTCCCCATGCCCCCGCAGTCGGGTGTGGAGGCCCGGCTGGCCAACTCCGCCCTCCTGGCTTTGCTGGAAAAATACTGGATGTACCGGGAAAAATTTGAGGACACAGAGCGCGCAAAAATCCGCCTGGCAGGGCTGTACCGCAAACGCAACCTGCCCAAACACTTTCTTATCACGCTGCGCGAAGCCCGCAGGAGCCGCGAACGTCGCCCCTGGCGACATGCCGATTATTACCACGACCTGAACCTGATCGAATGGGAACAATACCAGTACGACACCACTGCCCGCCGAACGGAATCGCTGAACCTGCAGGCGACTTCCGATATGATGGATACCGCATTTATTGCCCGCAAATTGCGGCTGGCTTGTCTGGCCCGTTCCCACCAGGCAGTTTACCGCACCGATTACCAAATGGGATTGCTGGAAGCCGTGTTACAGCATGTTGAAACGAGCGGACTGGTTCAAATACCTGCCATCGGTTTGTATTTTCACTGTTATCATTTTTTGAATAACGCGCAGGCGACCGCTCATTTTGAAAGTTTCAAAGCAATGTTGTTTGAACACGCCGGAGTGTTTCCGCCCGAAGAACTGCGCACCCTGTACCTGCTGGCGATCAATTTTGGTATCAAAAAAATCAATGAATCCTCGGAAGGCTGGTTGCGGGCTACGCTGGAACTCTACCAAAGCGCACTCGAACGCGGGTTGCTGCTTGAAAACCAGCGCCTGTCGCGTTTTGCCTTCAACAATATCGTGGCCATCGCCTTGCGGGTGGGAGAATTGGACTGGGCCGAAAAATTTATCATGGATTTCAAACCCTCGCTCGAACGGCAGTGGCGCGAAGTGACCTCCAGCCTCAACCTGGCACGGGTCGCTTATGCCCGCAAGGATTTCCGCACGGCTCTAAGCCACCTACAGCGATCCGACTACAAAGACCTGCTTAACAACCTTATTGCCAAGACGTTACAACTAAAAATTTACTATGAAACAGATGAATACGACCTGCTGGACAGCCACCTGACGAGTATGTCGAATTTTATCCGGCGGCACACGGCCATCGGGTATCACCGCACCAATTACAGCCGGATCGTTTATTACACCCAGCAATTAATGGCTTTAAACGTACACGATACGCAGGCTGTATCGGCACTTCGCAGCAAAATGGAGCAGGAAGAAATCCTGACCGAAAAAGAATGGTTGCTCGGAAGGTTAGAGGGTGAGAGGTGAGAGGGTGAGAGGGTGAGAGGTGAGAGGTGAGAGGTGAGAGGAGTGAGAGCCGACTTCGATTACGCCGCTTCGCTTTTAGTATTGCGAAAGGCCACAGGCGTGATTGTCAATTCTTACGAAATACTTATGCCTGGGTATCAATCATAAACCTATAAACAAACCTTCCAAACAGCGAATCACGGGCACAACGTATCTTCACGCCAACATCACGAAAATTTTACTTTTATGAAAAAAACAATCCTGCTTGCTTCCTGCCTGTTCGTTGCTGTCATCCTCCAGGCGCAATACGGCCCCCGCCTGTTCCTCGATATTCCGACCATCTCTTTTGCGGTTCCGGATGTCACCAATCCCAGCAACCGCATGGGCTTCGATCTCGGCACGGCTTTCAACGTCGGCACCCACTGGTCGGTAGCGCGCATTGGCGGCGGCGGAAGATTTTCACTCAGCCCCGACGCCGAAAAAGTTGCGGAATCTTTCCAGATCAATCCTTACCTGTTAGCGGAAGTAGGCGCAGGCATTTATCGCTCCAACGGCAACAAATGCTCCCGTACCCAGCAAAATGCATTTACCGCAATGGCCAAAGCCGGGGTGAATTACAGTTTCTATACCAAAGATGAGAAGAAAATCATCGATGAAACCGGCGTCATCGATTACACGGTCGGCGCCGAGTTCGGCTACTTCTTTATCCGCGATATTTTCAAAAATTACGAACTGTTCCTGAGCGCCAACTACCACACCAAAGCGGAAGTATTGTCGGGCAATATCGGGTTCAAGTTGTTTTTGAATCTGAAAGCAGATCGGGATTAGTCCGAAGTGCGAAGTCATCTGACGACTTCGCACTATTTTATGATAGAAGTGCCTGCTGTCAGTTTTACAGGGTAGGTTTTTAGGGTGATGCCAAATTCAGCCAGATAAGCAGCGCGTGTGGTTTCAAGAAAACTTTCCAGGGCAGCCGTTTTCATCAGGTTGATGGTGCAACCGCCGAAACCGCCGCCCATCATGCGGGCGCCCAAAACCGCCGGATTGGCGCGGGCTGTTTCCACCAGAAAATTGATTTCCGGCACACTCACTTCGTATTCGAGGTTCAGGCCGTCGTGGGTCTGGAACATCAGTTGCCCGAGGGTGGCGAGGTCGTTGCGCTGCAGGGCTGCACAGGCCAGTTCCACGCGGGCGATTTCCTCCACCACGTATTTGCAGCGGCGGAAAACGACCGGACGCAGCGCTTGTTCGTGCTTTTTCAACAACGCCGGCGACACGTCGCGCAAGCTGGAAATGCCTGAATCGTATTGTTTCAAAATCGCCACACCTTCCTCACATTCTGCCCGACGGGTATTGTATTCGGAATCGACGAGGGTGTGTTTTACGCCCGAATCACATAAAACAAGGCTGAAACCGGGCGTATCGAATGGAAAATACGCGTATTCCAAACTGCGACAATCGAGCCGGACCACTGTATTTTCCCGGCTGATGACCGAAGCGAACATATCCATGATGCCACATTTCATGCCCACAAAATT
>JALHMA010000191.1 GCA_022844265.1 Saprospiraceae bacterium
CAAATGAATAACTTTGTCCACTCAGGATCAGGTTGGAGGTAAATACACCGTTCGTTATGGTTCCTCCCGGAATGGTATACGGTGGTGTTCCTCCAGTAACCGGGAATGAAACCGTATAGCTCTGATTGGTGCCTTCACAAAGCGTTGTAACCTGCCCCGCAGTTGGATTGGGGTTGAAATTTATAACCACAGTTGCATCATCCGTGCAGGAGCCATTTGATTCTGTCCATCTGAATGTATAGGCGCCAGGCTGACTGACGGTGACGCTGGATGTTGGACTGGCAGCATTGGCAAAATTAGCAGAACCCGGGCCTGATATCGTTGTCCAGGCGCCTGTGCTGCCTGTCACACTGTTGACGGCCTGCAGGTTGATCGTTAATGCGCAGGTAGATGCAGTACTTCCTGCATTGGCATTCGGAAGGGCATTGACCACTACCGGGAAGCAGGCTTGTGGGCCGGGGCCGCAGGAGCTGAGCGCGGCTGCACAAACGGTGCCGCCATTTCCCGTGCCCCAGTTGACAACAAGACTCGTAGTATTTTGTCCTGAAACAATCGTACCGCCGGTCACTGTCCATTGATAACCGGTTGTATTGGGTATGGCTGGAAAGGAATAGTTTCCATTCGTGCCGGAACAAAGTGTTGCATTGCCGGAAATAACCGGCTGGGCCGGCGGCGCATTCAAGGTTACGTTCAGGCAATTTTGATTGCTGATTCCGCATGAGTTGGAGGCAGTGGCGCATACACTTCCAGTGGTGGCGCCCGCATTCCAGGTCACCTGAATAGTTGTCGTACCATTGCCGCTTGTTATCGTTCCGCCGGTAACCACCCAGTTATAACTGGTAGCCCCGGTGATAACCGAAACGCTGTAAGTTCCACTTCCAGTTGCACAGGCTACGCTACTGCCGGAAACCAACGGAGGGCCAAGTATGCTGGTAATGGTAACGGGCAGACAAAGGATTGGACTGGGGCCGCATGGCCCGGTTGTATTGACACAAACCGTTCCGCTCGATCCGGTTCCCCAGGAGACGTTTATGCTATTCGTACCCTGGCCGGAAGTGATGTTTCCTCCCGTGACGGTCCAGTTGTAAGAAATGGCATTGGGTACCACAGGAATACTATATGTTTCAATTGTGCTGGCACAAACGGCGGCATCGCCCTGGGGTGTCGTGGCGGTCACCGCGGGATTGACGGTGACCGGCATACAGAACGAGGTGCTTGGGCCGCAGAGGTAGTTGGCAACTACACATACATTTCCACCGGTAGTATTATTCCAGGTTACGTTTACCGAGTTGGTTGTACCCCCTGAATTCACGACTACACCTGGCGGGAATGTCCAGGTATAGGAAGTTGCACCGGGTAAAGCAGGCGTATTGAATATCGTCGTCGTTCCGGCACAAATAGCGCCCGGGCCGTTTATATTTGTCGGCGGCGTTTGAACGCTTACCGCTTCCGTCACAACGACTGTGGCGGAATCACAACAAACTCCTCCACTCGGATTTGTTCGGCATACCCTCAATTTATAGGTACCCGGTTCGTCCACCACTGCGGAGACGTTGGTCGCACTACCGACAATATGCCCCCCGTTGCTGGCTGTCCACTGGTAAGACCCCGGACTGCTTCCGGTACTGGACAAGGTGACGGTGGACTGTGTACAGGAAAGTTGTTGCGGAGGAGGTATGACGACATTTGTAATGAGCATTGTCACAACCAACCTTACGGTCGTGTCGCATTGGCCGGGACCTGAAGCGGGTATGGTGCGGTTAAAAATACCTGGAGTACAGGCATTGGGAAAGCCGGGTTCGGTAGAGCAGTTGCCTTCACAAATAGTATCCCGGACATTTACGATGACCGGCTGCGACACATTCAACACCAGTGTGGCTGTATAAGGACAGCCGTTTTGAGTAAGGTTTCTTACATAAACTCCTGTATTACAATAAGTTGTTCCAAAAAAAGTGGTGCACTGCGGGGCACATAGGTCCTGGTTTACAATAATGTTGTTCGGCGCGGGACTGATGGTTACGTTTACGCAGTTTGTCGTAATTCTACCACAAAATGGAGGTGAACTCGAATTCAATTGTGCCAGTAATTGCGCGGTGGTAAGCGAGCCATTGGGAGCGGGGAATAGCGGCTCCTGGCCATTTAGATAAGACAAGCCGCAGACTGAGTAAGAGCCCGGGGCAAATGAGCTGAGGTTTGCGTCTGCATCATACCCTATAATAACGCCACTGGGATTTTGGCTGATTACATACGTGTAGCTATATTCACCGGCCGGAGGGGGCGGACTTTGGGTGGTATAGGTAGGCGGCAAATTTAAATTCAGATTGGATGATCCTGCACAGGCTGTTACATCGGCTTGTGTAAGCGCTCCTGCATTGGCAGCACAGGTAAAACAGTCGATACAGGAAGGATCGCAAAAGATAATTTCATAGTCGAAAAATGTTCCAACGTCTATGGCCTGCTGGTCAAATACGGTCATGGTCCATTGGCCGTTAACCGGTCCGGTGAGTGTATTTAAACACCCGATGGCCGGATAGTAGGTGCCTGAGTAATTCCCGTTCAGACCCCAGGCCTGGTTGTTATTCCAGGTGCTCGAAAACCCGGGGTCGGGCACAGCAGTCGAAGTACAGGGTACAAATGTCACATCCCAGTCCGTGAAGTCGGTGCCGCCGAAAAAACCGACGGGTCCGATCAGGGTTACGGTCTGTCCCGACGGAGATGTCAGGGTGATGCGCAAGTCGCCGATATACTCGTGTTCAAGGTGCAGGCGAACGCCACAAACACCCTGGCCGTTTTGCCCCAATATAGGGTTGCAGGCATTTTGCACATTTAAATAAAAACTTCCGGTAAAACCATCCGGCATAAATTGCGGACAGTTGGTACAGTTACACGGCGTCTGCGAAAAGAGCGCCTCAGAAGACAGGAAAAAGAAAAAAACAAACAGCTTCCAGCTGTGATTAGTACTCTTTTGGGTAAAAGTCATGTACCTCCAAAGATTAAGCATCGGTAATTAATTTGGCTGAATGAATCCGCCTTTTGCGAATATTTTGTCAGCAACACAGAAAAAGGTGCTGTCCCAAAAGTTATTTGGAGAGTATGTTTTTGTTAAGTCCGCGTAAAGTAAAAACAAAATGTAATTTATAGACAAAAATGTACGCTCCGGATAATTTTAACACCGCTCCCTCATTCAAACGGTATTTTTGCCCTTCTGAAAAGGATTTAATTATGCAGAAATTGTGGGTACATTTTAGAGCCGGATTCATATCACAAGACTCGGGCTTATTTCAGATTAACGCAAGGTTAAGAACGCTGCCTGTGCTCTTAACTTTATTTTTATGCTTTGTCTTTTTTTTACAATTAAATGCCCAGCACGGCACTGGTCTGCTGGTCAGGATGCAGGATGGTTTGTCGCCTGACATATTGCTGCAACGCTGGGAGCGGTCGTCCCAGCAATCTGCAATAACAGAAAAAAAAGTTTCCAGATCATTGAATATCTGGCTGCTGGAACGCACGGGTGAAACCGCTGAATCGGCAGATTTGCTGCAATGGCTCCGGCAACAGCCGGAGGTGCATACTGCCCAGTTCAATCATACCCTGACCGAAAGAAACAATACGCCTAACGACCCGCTTTTTATACAACAATGGCAACTGCAGAATACGGGGCAAAATGGAGGCTCCGTCGGCGCTGATCTGGGCGCCTTGCCAGCCTGGGATATCACCACCGGCGGACTAACGCCCGCGGGCGACACGATTGTGGTCGCGGTCATCGATGGCGGGCTTTCAACTGCGCATCCCGATATTGCCCCCAACCTCTGGTACAACTGGGCTGATATACCCGGCGATGATATGGACAACGACAACAATGGTTTTACCGATGATCGAATGGGTTGGAATGTCTGGACACAAAATGATCATATTCAGGGAAATTCGACTGCGCATGGTACACCGGTAAGTGCGATTATCGGGGCAAAAGGAAATAACAACACAGGCGTTGCAGGGATAAACTGGCATATTAAAATCATGTTTGTAGCAGGAGGCGGCACGGAAGCGGCTATCCTGGAAGCATATGATTATATCTGGCAGGCACGACAACGGTATAACAGTTCTCATGGCCAGGAAGGCGCTTTTGTAGTGGCTGTCAATTGCTCATGGGGCGCCAACTACGGTCTGCCGGAAGATGCACCGCTCTGGTGCGCTGCCTTTGATTCCATGGGACAAGCGGGTATCCTGAGCATCGCTTCTACGGCGAATATTCCCGTCGATGTAGATGTTGCAGGCGATTTGCCGACGACCTGCTCCAGTGATTTTCTGGTAGCGGTGACCAGCCTCGGCCACACGAATCAAAAAGCAGCGAACGCCGCCTGGGGCGCCCAGCATGTCGATTTGGGGGCATACGGCCAGGATGTTTATACCGCCGCGGCCAATAATACTTATGGAACCTTCTCCGGCACCTCTTTTGCCGCCCCGCAAGTGAGCGGCGCCGTAGGATTGTTATATGCTGCGCCTTGCCCCAATTTAATCAGTCTGACAAAAAGTGACCCGGCAGATGCCGCCTTGTGGGTCAAAAATTTGATTTTGGAAAGTGTTGCTCCAAATGCTGATTTGAATGGCACTACAGTGAGTGGAGGCGGATTGCACCTGTATCAAATGTTGCAGCAATATGAAAACCAATGTGCTGCCTGCCCTGCACCGTTTAATTTGCATAGCCTGACTATGGACGATGATGCCGCCTTGTTATCCTGGACAGGTATTGCCGATTTCGATACGGTACGGATGCGCTGGCGCAGTTCAGGCAGCACAGACTGGTCGGTTGTGGAAAATGTTCAAAGCCCTTTCCTGTTGGAAAATCTAAGCGCTTGCGCTACGTATGAATTTGCGGTCGCTGCCTATTGCCTATCGGCCGAAACCTGGAGCGTCTGGTCCGAAGCGATTACATTCATTACCGATGGTTGCTGCAATGCGCCGGCCTCCGTACAGTTGAACGAGATAGGCGCCACGGACTGTACGGTCAGTTGGCAGCAGGTACTCGCCGGGAATAGTTATCAATTGCGCCTTCGGGCAGCGGGCACTTTGGTGTGGGAGCATTGGGAAACAACTTCAGCAACCGCTCAGATAACGGGTTTACTGCCGTGTACTTCTTATGAGCTGCAAATCCTGACTGTTTGCGATACCGGTAGTACGATGTATAGCGCCCCGGCATTTTTTCAGACGGCTGGTTGCGGCTCTTGTCTGGATGCCAATTACTGTGCCGCCTCAGCAGGGCAGTCGACCTACGAATGGATTGAAAACGTTTCCGTAGACAATTGGAGCCATCATTCGGGAGCAGCCGGCGCCGGCTACCAAAATTTTACGGGCATGTCGGATACCTTACTGCAAATTGCTCCACAAACTACTGTCCCAGTGCAGATTACACCCGGATTTGCGGGCCTGTCCTACAAAGAATTTTTCAGAATTTATATCGACTATAACATGGATGGCGACTTCAGTGACGCCGGCGAATTGGCTTTCGACCCGGGTTACGCCCACGACGGATCCATTTCCGGTTATATTATAACGCCAGATTTCAACTCACAGGGGCTCACCCGGATGCGGGTTATGATGAAATTTAAAAACCTGACCAATACGATGCCGCTTTCCTGTGAATCATTCGACTATGGACAGGTGGAAGATTACTGCATCGAATTGTTGGGCGAATCGACGCCATACACCCTGACAACGAGGCAGCCGATGGAATTAAAAGTTTATCCGCAACCGGTGCATCATTATGTACGCGTGGCTTTCCCGGAAGATACCTGCGGTGAATGGATTTGGTCTGTCAACGATATGAATGGGCGTATTATCCAGTCAGGAACACATTGGCTGGGGCGATTTCATGATATTACGATGAATACAAGCAACTGGTTGCCAGGGCTTTATGTGGTGACTGCCCGGCAAGCGGAATATGTGTTCAGGGGGAAGATTATGAAAATGTAATTTTTGGTGTGTGGTGTTTGGTGTCTCGTGTTTGGGGTGCTTCGCCTTTGGCCCGTGTATAGTGTTTGGTGTTTAGTGTTTGGGATGCTTCGCCTTTGGCAACTGTGTGAAATTCGGCCAAAAAACTTACAATTGCCAAGGGCGAAGCGCCCCAAACACTAAAAACGAAACACCAAACACTTACAAAAGCACCCTTCTTTTCGTCTTTGGAAACAACTCCGACAATTCTTCCGGCAGGGAAGGGCGGTCGGGGAAACGGGCGGTAATGGCCCGGATAATTTCGCGGACCAACTCAGGTTCTCCTTTTTGTAACAGGGTGGCCAGGTGCTGCCGGACATAAGCGGCGGCGGGATGCCCGAAATGTTCGTTTAAATAATCACCCAGCAAAGCGACATACCGGTCGCGGATGAAAGCGCTGTCATCAGGCAAAAAAATGGCTTCAAAACGCTGAAATTGCCGAATATCGCCTTCTTCATCCAATAATTTCGCCAGTGCTTCCCGGTCATTATCGAGGGCCAGCATAGCTGCGAGTTTACTTCGTTCGCCTTTGGCCTCTAGCGTTGCCGTCAATTCCTGTCTGACTTCCGGCCACTCTGTGCCGGACTGCTGCTTCAATTTTTCATAATAATCAAAACTGCCGGAAAGTAGAAAACGCTGGCGCAGCAGTCGCCTTTGGCGCACAGTATCGCCCGTTTGTTCGGCAATAAAAAGCATGATGTCTTCCAACTCCCGGCGCCAGGCAGGCGGCAGATCTTCTTTTTTCAAAAAGGCCTCGCTGGCGGAAGTAACGGCTTCCCAATAGCGCAGGTAGTACAGCGATAAAATGGCATTTTTGACCAGTTCCGGTTGTTCCTGGAAATCGTTGAGCACCCGGACAACTGCGCCGGCTGCACCCCGTTCTGCCAATGCAGTTATAAAAAGGTGGAGGATAAAAGGTGCTGCGGGCGCGGGCGTCTCATCAAAAAGGCGGTTAAACTGTTCAAATCTGGAGGATTCTTTGGCCGTACTGCTCAGGTAACGGATCACATCGCGTTCACTTTCAGGAGGGATATGGCCGCTGCGACCCTGCTCAAACAACAATTCCCAAACGGCATCGCGTAATTCCTGTGCAATGTTATCCGCTTGCAGGCTGAGCAGGTGCTGAAGTGCTGCCTGGTAATATTGCAGCAAAGCCGTGTAGCGCGCCTCCGTTGACCTGGGCAGAAAAGGCCCCATTTTTTGAACAATAGCCGCATTGACCTGAAAAGTGGTTTGGAAATTGTGCAGTTTGTAGGCGCTTTCCGCCTGCATCGTCAGGTCGTCCAGCGTTTTGCGCAAGCGGCGAAATTCAGGTTCCCGAAAGTTTTTACTGTTGGGAATCACCGAGTCCAATACCAGTAAATACGGGTTTTCGGTAGCCGTTACCAATCCGGCAAACCAGGTTTTCAGCGCCAGTGCAAAATCGCGGTCGCGGCGGGCATATTCCAGCACAAACTCCGTAATGGCTTCAGGCGTGGCATTTTCGAGCGCGTCCAGCACCGTCAGCCGGCTGCGTTCCTTGTGGACTTGTTGCTCGGCTTTAACCCGTCGTTCTTCCGCCCGCTGATCGAGAAACTGGCGCAAACGGAGCAAAGAAGCGGCAACATGCGCACAAATCAGCCGGCGCCCTTCTCCGAAACACTCGCAGGTGAAGGCTTTGATTTTGTGCGGAGAAATGATCATTTCCGTCTCATACTGGCCTTCTTCGGTGGTTACCAGTGCTACCCAGAGGTGTTTTTCCACTTCCCTCAAATTTTTCACCGCTCCGGATTGCAAGAGGATATCAGCCGTATTCCAGGTTTGCGCGCTGATATGGTGTTCAAAGTCCTTAAGCCAGAGTTTTTGTTGCATGGCAATTTTGATGAAGGTGATTGGGGCCGGCGTGTTTCCAAAAATCAAACCTCAAATGTACAAGAAATCGGCTTGATTTTGTTCAAAAATGTCAGTTAGTATGGCGTGCTACAAACTACGGGATGTACCTTTGCACTTATGCGTACTCTTTTCCTTATCCGCCATGCTAAATCAAGTTGGGATAATCCCGGCTTGCGCGATTTTAACCGCCCCCTCAACGAGCGTGGTCTGCGGGAGGCGCCGTTAATGGCTCAATTGCTTGCAAACCGGGGCGTTCAGCCCGATTTATTGGTCAGCAGTCCGGCCAAACGCGCCCTGACAACGGCGCTTTTTTTTGCGGAGCAGTTTGGTATTGCCGACGAACAGGTATTGCGGGAACAGGATATTTATGAAGCCGCACCCACCGATATTCTTCAGATCATCAGCCATTTGCCCGATTCGGCCGCCGTGGTATGCCTGTTCGGACACAATCCTACTTTTACAGATGTGGCCAACCGCTTTTCAGATAACTTTATAGACAACGTTCCGACCTGCGGAATCGTTCAGATAGAATCAGAGGCAGAGAGCTGGAAAACCATGTATGAAGGCAACAGCCGGGTAAAGGCTCATTTTTTCCCAAAAGAAATGTATAAGTAATGAGGAGTTTTTTTTTGCTGCTGCTGCTTTCCGGTTTTTGGGTCAGTTGCGATTTTCAGAAAACAGTAGAGCAACCCAGCGTGTCCGATGAAAAAATGGCCCGCGTGATCGCCGACCTGGCCATTGCCGACGCTGCTACCAACGGCATTACCGGTTATGAGAAAGACAGCCTGATGCAGGCATATTTTCAACAGGTGCTGCAACTGCACGGCCTGACGCTGGAGCAGCACGAAAAGAACCTGCGCATATTTGCCAATGACATGGATAAAATGCAGGAAATTCTCGAAAACGCGGAAATGCTGCTGGATACGACCATCAAAGATGGAATGAGGTAGAAACACCAGTTTGGACTGAACAACAAATATGCCTTAACTTTGTAAAAAATTTACCATTATGGCATCGTCCAAAGAAAATACTACCATTCCTGCCAGGCAACCACTTAGCAACCTGCAATTGACCTTGCTCAATTTGTACGCTACCGATGTTTCAGAAGAGGATCTAAAGGCGATACAACGCTTGATTGCGCGTTATTTTGCCGAAAAAGCAACAGAATTAGCTAACCAAGACTATATCGAAAAGGGCTACAAGGCAAAAGATTTTCTGAAAGAACACATTCGTACGCTCTACAAATCTACTTCTAAATGAAAGTTGTTCTGGATACGAATGTGCTTTTCGTATCCAACTACTTTTTTTGGAATTTCATAACCGAAGACCCCGATGACAACAAATTTGTTGATTGCGCCATTTCTGCCAATGCTGACTTCATCGTGACTAATGATAAACATTTTCGAGTGCTGAAAAAAATTTCTTTTCCATCAGTACCGGTCATTTCTGCCGATGATTTTGTTGAAATATTGACCGGCAATCGGCCAACCTCTCAAACAGAGCGGAAGATCAAGGGTAAGAGCTCCAAGGATTAACCTTTTGAAGCAACCCCGTTTTTTTTCTTTATTTTACATCCAAAAATACCGAAACATGAAAAAATTTCCCTCCCTCGTAGAAGCGATCGACGACTTGCGCAAGCGCGGTTTTACCAATGATTTCAATTTGAAGGAAAGTTGTGTCGTATGTGCAGGTTTGCAACTGGAACTTCAGCCTGAGGATTTTGAAATTGTAGAAGTACACCGCTTCGAAGGCGCCACCAATCCCGACGACAGCTCCGTTTTATACGCCATCGAAGGAAAAGACGGGCACAAAGGGGTGCTGGTGGATGCTTACGGCGTGTATGCCAATCCGGTTTCGACGGAGTTGCTGGCTAAATTGCAGGTAAAGCACGACCAGGTGTAGATGGAACCACAAACAGGCCTTGATAGTGTAAAAAAAGACAAACACGGCCTCTATTCCGGCAGCTCCATATAGTACCGCCTCGGGTCGTCGGGATCAATGAGCACAACAACAACAACCTTATCCTTGATTTGTCGGAGGAGGGAGGCGCCGCCGAGGAACCCGTAGAAGGTATAGATTTCCCCTGTAGAAGGGTCTGTCCACTCGGCGCGCACCAGGTATATAGATTTCCCATGGCGCGCGCCTATCCAGTAGGAACGTACGAACGCTGCCTCTATCCGTTGTCCGTGCTCATACAGCCAACGGCGCAATTGGCGAGCGCGCCACACGTAGTAGAAGCCCGTCGCGCCTACCCCGCCAAAAATCAGCAACGCAAGGCTACCACCCAGCATAAAAGACGGCATTCCCCCTTGCGCCACCACTTCCAGCGGCTGCTGCGGGTTGTACCACAGGCGGATGCGGCTGCCGATAGCGGGGCGTATCAAATGAACATTCCCGGGCATGGCGTACATTTCCGTTCCGGTTGCTGTCGTGTAGGTAACCAGGATTTCCATTGAACCGAAGTAGTTGCTCACCACGCCAATGGCCTCTGGACTCCGGCGCTTGAACTCGGATTGCCGGTACAGTTCGCTTAAGCCTATGGTAAAGAACAAAAGGCCCATACTCAAAAATATGCCGAAGAATATCAAGAGAAAAAAATCTCTGCCCTCGTGCGGGACAGTGGAGGAAGTCGGCCCTGTTCTTTCCATTTGGTCTGATATGTTTTAGCGGAGGTATTTACAGTCAACGCAAAGTGGTTTTGAACGAGAAGTTGAAATAATCCACTGGTTATCAATACTTTCTCAAC
>JALHMA010000192.1 GCA_022844265.1 Saprospiraceae bacterium
ATATCTCTGAAATCAATATTCGTGATCTATCCTTCGGTCAATGAACTTCCGGCAATCTTTATTGCCGCATATTTACAGGTAATCTTAAGGTCCGACGACAAACTTTCAAACCTTCAAACTTTTCAAACCACCTCAAACTGACTTTACAAAAAAAACCGCCTTCTCAAATGAATGAGAAAGCGGCCGGGCCTTTGGGATTATCAATTGGTATGGAAATTTAAGTGCTTTTGTCTGTATTAGTTAGGCTTTATTTCTGTGCAAATGCCTGATTATCAACACTGATAACTAATAACGGATAACGACTTAGAAACCGAAAGCAACACCGAGATTGACGTTGATCAAGCGGTTTTTTGCCGTAGAATTGCTTTTGTCGCCGGCAGCATCCAGTAAACCATGCGTGTAGGCTGCATCAAAGTTGAGCCAGGTTGTCTCTGCCAGGCGATAGTTGAATCCGCCGCCGAGTTGGATGCCGACATCAAATCCGCCGTACAAATCTTTGGAATCAACTTCCGTCGTAACGGAACCGTTGCGAACTTCCGTTTTCCCACCCGTCAGGATAGCGAAAGAAGGTCCGGCGAACAATTTTGGGCGAAAGTTTTCTGACAATTGACCAAAAAAGTATTGGAATTTCATTGGAATACGCAAATAATTAATTTTACTGGTGACGGTAGTACCACCCACATCCTGCTTCACACCTTCTTCAGAATAACGCGCCTCGATACCAAAACCGCCGTTTTGCAGAATACTGTAATTGTAGGTAAGTCCAAAATTATAAGATGGACGCGGTGAGGAATTATCAACGTCTGACAACCAGGCGTAGTTAAAGCCCAATGTTGGGCCGATGGAGTGAACCTGTGCCTGCGCTGTAAAACATGCGATTATGACAAATAAGGGAATAAAAAGTAATTTCTTCATGACGATAGTAAGTTTAGTTTCGTTCGCAGATCAGGTAAAAAAATCCATGCCAATGGAATGGCGCAGGTTTTTTACCTGAAGTGGGTATTTTTTTTCCCAAAGTGTAATCGAAGGGTAACATACAATTTCCCGGTTTGAGCAACTGGAGTTTTCCAGCGCTCACTCAATCTGGTATAATTCCTTTTAAGTACTGTGTTATCTAAATTTTTGAATATTCGAGGATGTGAGTACTTGAGTATAAATGATTCGTTATCAGTCAGATACTTGAATACTCAAATCTTCAGATACTCAAAAAAATTAGGCGACTATGTATTAAGTAGGTGTACAAAATTAGTTTTGGCTAAATTTTTTGTATATGCTTGATTATGAACACTGATAACGAATAACTAATAACCGATAACTATTTACTAGCGACGGATGATTTATTTACCTTTGCACCCTTCTATTGATCTAAAAAAATTAAAAACATGTCAATCAAAACCTTCACCTTTCTTCTGATACTGGCCTTTGCCTGGACTTCTTGCAAAAACGACGCGGCTACATCGGGTACAACACAAAGCGAACCAACCACAACGGAAGTCGCTCCAGCAACCGATCCTAACGCGTTAATGGGAGCCGATGCCAATATGGCTATTCAACCCGCCACACCCGCTGCCGCAGCAACCCAAACGGCCGGAACAGCCGGTATGAAAAACCCTGCACACGGCGAACCAGGTCACGTCTGCGGTGTGCCTGTCGGACAGATACTCGATGGCAAAACGCCTTCTGCCCCAACCACTGTTGTACCTACTACGGCAGCACCGAAACCCTCTGCAGCGCCTGCTACCGGAAACGCAACAGTTGCTCCCGGTATGAACCCGCCGCATGGCCAACCCGGACACCGCTGCGATATTTCGGTTGGTGAACCTTTGAACAGCAAGCCAAAGCAGTAAGAGTACAAGCACAATATAACTATGGCCATCAGGGAGCACAAAGCCTACCCTGATGGCCATAGATATATTGTGTTGGTATTTATGTGATTTTCTTTCCGCCAGGCAAACTTCTCATAAAGGCAATCACCAAAAAAGACATGATGGTGACCAGTCCGATAAGAATTGGGATACCTTTCATGGGATGGAATTTACTGTGCCAATAGCCGCATTGTCCCCACCAGTCTATTACCAGAACATGGACAAAATAAATCCCGAAACTCGCCGCTGCAAAATCTTTTTCAAAGTCCAGTAAGGGCCGCTTGTTGAAGGCCGTTTTTGCCAGCATAAACCACCCGATGGCCGAGAAGGAGACATTTGGCGTCAGGTAATCGTAGTACATGGTAAAATTATGCCCTTTGGCCATGCTGCTCCAATACGTCAGCATGGCTGTGGAAACGGTACCCAGTATCACCAGCGCAAAGGCCATTCGCGACAATTGACTTCGGGTGAAACGCCAGGGAATAGATGGTTTTTCATCATCTGAAGCGGATTTATTGCCAAGGTAATAGCCCAGTACAAAGTATCCGGCGTTGTTGGTAGCCAATTCGAAATATATTCCAATGGAAATTTGTGCATACTCTGCCAATAATTTGTAGCCCCAGGTACCTATGGCGCAAAGCGTCAGAAAGTACAAAATATCGCGCTCGGAAGCGGCTTTAGCCCAGGGACGCAGGATTGGGTAAACGAGGTACAGCCCGATAATGAGGTAAATAAACCACAAATGATAGTGGACGGGGCCTTTTACAATTTTTTTGAACGCGTCCCAAAAGGTAGCCGGGTCGCCTTTGGCAATATAGCTGTACAGCATATAAACGCACATCCAGAACAAGGCCGGAATAACAATCCGGCTAAAGCGCTTTTTTAAAAAAACGCCCAGTTCGTAGTCCTTACTCAATAGCAGGTAGCCACTCAGCATTACAAAAAGGGGAACGGCGGGCCGCCCCAGTGAATTCCACCAGTTACCGGCCCACCACCACCAGGTATTTATATCCGGGTAGGTATGCGCAATCGGGGACGCGATATGAATGGCAATTACCAATACAGTGGCAATATTGCGCAGCCTGTCGGCCCAAAAAAAAGATTCCTTGTCCTGGTGTATTGCCTGTCCCTGCATAATGTCGGTTTATATTAAAAATCAATCTCCAAACCATCGTATGCAAGGGCAATACCTGGTTTTATTGGTGTCCCAATCTCTTCTGCGCGCCCCATCTGATGGCTGATATGTGTAAACCATGCGTATTCGGGCGCCACCGTTTCCACAAATGCAAGCGCTTCGGCCAGGTTCATGTGGGTAGGGTGATATTCGTGGTGTAATGCGCTGGTAATCAAATGTTTAGTGCCTCTTATTTTATCCATTTCCGCGGGCAAAACAGATTTTACATCCGTCAGGTAGGTCAGGTCGCCAATTCTATAGCCCAGAATGGGGAGTTTTCCATGCTGTACACCCACCGGCTGAATACATAATCCGTCCATCTGCACCCGGCTATCCGGGTCAATATCAATCAATTCGATGCGGGGTAAACCGGGTATGGGCCGCCCAAATATATATTCAAAACGTTTACGCACCTCTGCCGCAACCCTCGGCAATGCAAAAACGCGCATCGGCTGCCCGGAACGGAAGTTGAATGGCCGGATATCGTCCAGACCGATCACATGGTCGTTGTGTTCATGGGTGAGCAAAATCGCATCCAGGTGGCGCACACCTGCACGCAGCATCTGCTGGCGAAAATCGGGCCCGGCATCAATAAGAACATTCAGGTGGCCGACCGTGACCAGGGCTGAAGATCGCAACCGCTTGTCGCGGCTATCTGTCGAACTGCATACCCGGCACCCGCACCCGATAACGGGAACGCCTTGTGATGTGCCTGTGCCGAGGAGCGTAAGTTTCAAGTGAGTGGTGAATGGTGAGTGGTGAGTTGTGAGTAGTGAGTAGTGAGTGGTGAGTAGTGAGTAGTGAGTGGCATTCGCTTAGAAGACAATTGAGTTTATTCTTCTAAGCGAATGCCACTCACTACTCACCACTCACTTACTCACTTTTCCATTTTTCAATCAGTTCCTGCGACTTCTCGCTCAGCGTTTCCGGCTGAAATTCGAGCGTTGCCAGAATTTCCATCAGGCAGTTTATACGTGCCTCCGTATCAAAGAAACGATTTACCACAGCGATGCGACGGTTTTCAACCAGACAGTAGCCGCTCTGAAAATTGCCCTTTTCATAGCGAATCGTGTAGTCTATTTCGCTGAACAATTCTTCAATTTTTTTCAATGTTGTCTGGGTATAGCGCACGGTTTGAAATAAGGGATGAGGAATGATGAATGAGGAATGATGAGCGTAAGTGGGTATGCAAAATTTGTTTTGGCTAAATTATTTGTAAAAGATTGATTATCAACACAAATAATCAATAACGAATAACGAATAACTACTTACAATTCAATCAAGATACCCACAAAGTCAGGTGAATCAGCGGAGGGATCACTATCTTCGCTCCGGTTTTTGTGAACATAAACGCAAAAGTATCCAAAATTTAAGACTATGAACGTGCTGATACGATCCTTTATACTCTTGTATGTTTTTTGTTTTTTACCCGCTTTGTTGCCGGGTCAGCAGCGCTTCCGGGCAGGCGTAATCCTGGGTGTTACAGCCTCCCAAATCGACGGTGACCGCTCCGCAGGATACAATAAATTAGGTTTGCAAACCGGTTTGCGGGCCGTGGCGCGGCTGAAAGGACGCTCTGAGGCGAGCCTGGAATTTCTTTTTTCGCAGCGCGGAAGCCAGAGCGAATTGATCAAAGATGAATTCAGCAACTTCTTTTCCCTGACGACCAGTTACCTGGAAGTACCGGTTCAATGGCATTACAAGGACTGGCTTGTGGAAGGTGATGGCGACGATCCCGATTATTACAGGGTTTCCTTCAACGGAGGTTTCTCTTATGCGCGTTTGATGGGCGCCAAAGTCGATGATGATTTGAGCGCTATTCGCGTTATTGCGCCGGATTATCTGAAAAAAAACGACTTCAGCTTTTTGCTGGGCGCCAATTTCTTTGCCAGCCGCCACTTGTGTTTCACTTTCCGATATGTCCGTTCTATCGGGTACATGTACGACCCGCGGGATTGGGATCCGGCCCCGGCACAAAGTGCATGGAACAGCCACAGCCTCTATTTTCAATCCGCCTGGATGTTTTAAATGAGGCCAAATACCCGTGCCGAAGCGACCCGGATTTTATACCGCTACATTGTAAAAGTCTACCTTAATATAAAGGCTGCGCCAAATTAATTGTAAATTAAACTGCCCCAAACACTATAAGTCGGCAGAAATAGTTTAATTTGCAACTTCAAACAGGCTTCACTTGCATTTTTGACCTCAATTTCTCTAATCAATAAACCCGTCTAACTACCATGGTTACATACTTTATTATTTTCCTGACGCTGTTCGTTTCAGCTTCTTACGGTCTTTCCAGCGACAATTCTGAAGTCAAATCAAGAGACTAAATTTTATAGACTTCCACTTCGCTCAAGGCTGGTTCTCCTTTCGATGCATGTATGACAATTCTGATTTTCCGGGTCTTTTGCTCCGGGAAACGCAGTATTTTTCTGGCCCCGATCGTAGTCGAACGCGCTACTTCCAGCCACCCGTCTTTTTTCCAGACTTCGACGGAAAAGGATTGAATAAGTTGCCCTTCAGCGATGGCTTCCCGTATTACTATGGCATTAAAAGTTCGTTTTTTGCGCAAATCAATCCGAAGATTTGCCGGATCCAGGTTTGGCAATTGTATTTTTTCAGCAGTATTTCGATCCCCATCCAGCATGTGGGAAAAGCGCTTCCGGGGTGTAAAAGTGCAAATGCTGCGCTGATAAATCTTTGTGCCTTTTGCCAGATTGTGTTGAAAAGCAGCGCCGACTTTTTCACCAAAGGCTACGAGTGACAGGGAATCTTGCTCATGTATCCGTCCCCTCCGGTCCGGCGGCACATTCAGGATCAGGTTGGCGCCACGCCCCACGGAATGCAGGTAAATGTCCCAGAGTTGCTCCGGCGTCTTCACCTTATCGTCTTCTTCTGCGTGGTAAAACCAGCCCGGCCGGATACTGACATCACATTCAGCGGGAATCCAGTGCGCGCCGTTTTCATTGCCCCGGTTGAGGGTGTCATTGGATGGAGCGCCCAGGCCGCGTTGAAAACCGGCCGTGTCCAGCGTACACCAGTTTGTTTCGCTCAAAATCAGTCCGCGTTCATTGCCCACCCAGCGGCAACCCGGACCGATGTCGCTGAAAATGACTGCATTGGGCTGCAAGCGGGCTGCGAGTTGTTCGAAACGGTGGAAATCGTACACCTGTTTTTTACCATTGGGGCCCTCCCCGTTGGCGCCGTCCCACCATATTTCAAACAGTTCGCCATAACTCGTCAGCAACTCCGTCAAAGTGTTGACATACACATCATTGTACTCCGGCGTACCATATTGGGGGTGGTTGCGATCCCAGGGGCTCAGGTAAACGCCAAATTTCAACCCGTGCCGGCGGCAAGCCTCTGAAAGTTCGCGCAGCACATCGCCTTTGCCGTCGCGCCATTTGCTTTCGCGCACGGTATGTTGAGAATATTGGGATGGCCACAGGCAAAACCCGTCGTGGTGCTTGGCTGTAATCACTACGCCGCGCGCGCCGGCTTGTTTGGCCGTACGGCACCACTGGTCGCAGTCCAGATCAGTCGGGTTAAAAATATCCTCCGGTTCTGTGCCGTGCCCCCATTCCACATTGGTGAAGGTGTTGGGTCCGAAATGGAAAAAAAGGTAAAATTCCGTGTCGTGCCAGGCGAGTTGCTGGGCGGTTGGAACGGGCAAGGCTTGCTTTCCAGCCATGTTTTTCTGCGCTGAAGCGCTGCTGACAAGCAACAAAAGAATAAGGCAGGCAGGAAACATAACGACTGATCGAGACAGGAAAAGTGTTCTTAAAAAGAGGTATGGCATAGCACAAAGATGTAAGTAGGTGTGCAAAATTAGTTTTGATTAATTCTTTGCAAATGCTTGATTATCAACACTTATAACCAATAAATAATAACGGATAACTGTCTGGTTAAAGGTTTTTGATCCAGTAAGTCATCAGCTTAGCGGAAGCAACTTGTTCTCCCAGATCAGGCCAGGTGAACAGGCTTTGCAACCGGGGCGCTTTTTGATACCCGCGTTTGAGCCAAAAACGGTCCAAAGGCTGATAATCAGCCGGTTGCAAAGGGTGGTCGGCAGGCCGCTGTACGGCGCAAAAACAAGTCATGGCATACGTACCGAAGCCGGCGGCATGGGCTTCTCTTTCATCAAAAAAGCGGTGTCCGAGGCCCAAACCGCGATAAGCCGGCAGCAAAATACTCTCTCCAAAGTAAAACACTTTGGAAATATCATAGCCCGCATCCAGAAATGGTTTTTGCACCTCTTCCGTTTCATCCGCGAGCGGGATACAAGTAGTCGCTCCTACCATCCGGTCTCCATCGTAAACAGCAAATAAAAAAGCGCGCGCAGCATCCGCGTAGGTCTTTAGATACGCCTTTTCATAAGCGACTGTTCCCTCGTACAGGTACGGGAAATCGCGAAAAACAGCGATACGCAGCAGCGCCAGGTCATCGAACATTTCCGCTATGTCGCTGCCCGTTTTGTGCATAAATCTCAAATCGGACATATCAGGACACCAGTTGTATCCAAAGCGGCAGGTTGTAATAAGTCGTCACCCGGGTGATTTTTCCATTTTTCACTTCCAGGAAAGCGCCGGCGGGTAGCACATACGTCTGATTGCGCGCAGGTGGCAACCCTTCTTCCCCTTTTTTATAGATTCCGTTCACCACAAATTCGCAGGCAAAACGAGTACCCGTTGCTTCCGATAAAAATACCATGTCGGTCAGACTTTCTTCATAGGTTTCGTCCATATGCTGCAAAAACTGCTCGTACAAAGCCAGTCCGATGCGCGCTTCGCCCTGATTCGGTTCATGCCTGATGTTCTCATCGAGCATAGCCAGCATGCCAGCCCAGTCTTTCCGGTTAAAACAAGCGTAATATTCTTTGACTAATTCAAGTGATTGCATGGTATATAAGTTTTTGATAAAAATAAAGGCGGCAAAAATAGGAAAGGAAATACCGAACATTGCAATCTGTCATCTGTTTCAAGCGCGTTTCCTCTTCAGTGTATATGCTCAAAATTGCCTGGTCGCCTGTTTACAAATATGAATTACCGGAAGGCCATCGCTTTCCGATGGCGAAGTACGAGTTGTTGCCCGAACAACTGTTGTATGAAGGCACGGTAACGAATGACAACTTTTTCCAACCCGGACAATTGGAAGCGCCCGTCGCATTGCTGACGCATACGAGCGACTGGTGGAACCGTATGAATGCCGTACAACTCACGCCCCAGGAAATACGGGCTATCGGTTTCCCGGTCAATGAAAAATTTGTGAAGCGGGGCCGGCATATATCGCGCGGCACGCTCGAATGCGCACATTTTGCCCTGCAATATGGTTGCGCCATGAATATTGCAGGCGGCACACACCATGCTTTTGCAGACCGGGGAGAAGGCTTTTGTTGTTTCAACGACCAGGCCGTAGCGGCTAACTATCTGCTAAACAATCAATTAGCCACAAAAATTCTCGTGATCGATCTCGATGTACACCAGGGCAATGGCACCGCTTCCATTTTTCGGGAGGAATCGCGCGTATTCACCTTTTCCATGCATGGCGAACGCAACTACCCCTTGCGCAAAGAACAATCGGACCTCGATATAGGGCTGCCCGATGGCATGACGGATGCCGCTTACCTGCAAATCCTGCGCGAAACGCTACCCCGTTTGTATGAAGACTTTCAGCCGGATTTTGTGTTTTATCAAAGTGGTGTGGACATCCTGGAATCGGACAAACTGGGGCGGCTTGCGATCAGCCGCGAAGGCTGCCGGGAACGGGATCGGATCGTTTTCAACTTCTGTAAAACGTATCGGCTACCCGTGGTAGCAAGCATGGGCGGCGGCTATTCACCCCGAATTGCAGACATTGTGGAAGCCCATGCCAACACTTTCCGTGTTGCCCAGGAGATTTTTTTCTAAAAAGTTCCAAAAGATTGTTTTAAATATTCGGAATAAGCGATTACCTTTGCAGCCCGAAATACAACAGATTATTTTTTTCATTAAACACAAGGAGAATATTCATGCTCATCGTTGAAGTAAAAGACGGCGAAGTACTCGATAAAGTACTTAAGAAATACAAACGCAAATTTGAAAAGGCCGGCATCCTGAAAGAATTGCGCCGCCGCAAAAACTTCACCAAGCCATCTGTATCACGCCGTACGGAAGTACTGAAGGCGGTATACAAAGAAGATATGTACGGTAACAAAAACGATTAATTCGTCTGTACATCGGCTGGTGCAAGTCGCGGTAATGCAATATTAATTATCATTGCCTTATCAATCGCAGCAACTGGCCATGTTTCACGAAGAATCGTTTTTTCGATATTTATCGCTCGAACGCCGTATGTCCCCGCATACCATTACGGCCTATCAGAACGATATACAACAATTTACGGCTCATTGTACGGAGCAGCAATGCCTTAGTTCGGTTTCCGAACTAAGGCATTTGCATATCCGGTCCTGGATTGTCTCGCTGATCGAATCCGGGCAAAGTCCGCGCAGCGTCAACCGCCGGCTTTCCTGCCTCAAAACCTATTTCAAATACCTGCGCAGCCGTGGTTTTCTGGAAAGCGACCCGATGAAAAAGGTGATCGCTCCAAAAACCGGCAAACGCCTGCCCGTCGTCGTACAGGAGCACCAGATGCTTGCCCTGTTTACCCATACTGATTTCGGTTCCGATTACGGCGGACAGATGCACCGCCTGCTTTTGGAGATTTTGTATTCCACAGGTATGCGCCGCAGCGAAGTATCTTCCTTGAAAATCAATGACATAGACCTGGGTCGCATGGTCTGCAAGGTGAGCGGAAAAGGCAATAAACAACGTATGCTGCCCTTTGCGCATTACCTCGCCAAACTGCTGGAAGCATTTATTGAAATTCGGAATACCACCTTCCCCGGTACCGACCAGCCCTGGTTGTTCCTGAACCGGAAAGGTGAGCAACTAAGCCCAGAAAGCATTTACCACATTGTCCACAAACACCTCTCGGCAGTTACTACCATCGAACAGCGCAGCCCGCACGTGCTGCGGCACTCTTTCGCCACACACTTGTCCAACAACGGCGCCGACCTCAACGCCATCAAGGAATTGCTGGGCCACTCCAACCTGGCCGCCACACAGATATATATGCACAACAGTATCGAGCGGCTGCAAAAAGTGTACGAGCAGGCGCATCCGAAAGGCGCGGAAGACCCGCAAGAATAAAATTATTACAACTTATAATAATATCTGATGTTGCATCAGGTACACTTTTAATCAAACACGTTTCTCAGATGAATACCAACCGACTTCTGATGTCATGGATCCCTATGTCCATGCTGCTCGCCTCCGCCCATCACCTTGCCGCCCAATGCACCCCACCGGCTGCTATCTGGCTTCACACACAACAAAGTTCTACTGCCCTGACGTTCAACTGGGTACCCGTAACCGACGCTACCCAATACCAGATTCGATATTGGGAAACCGCAGCGCCTGACGATAAAACGATCGTTGACAACTTCGCCCCTGCGCCTTCTATCCTGAACGGTTTGAAAAAAAGCAGCCATTACACCCTCGACATTCGTTCCAAATGCGG
>JALHMA010000193.1 GCA_022844265.1 Saprospiraceae bacterium
AAGGCCTCATCAAGGAATCCATAACCAAACACCGGCACAAGTAGCCAAAAAACAACATCCAGTCTGGGCTTGCATAACGGGTATAACCTAAGCAAATAATTCAACTAATAACTAATAACTAAATCCCGCCTGAAAAGCCAAAGCCAAAATCACAACCCATGCCAAGCGGGATACCCCTCTAATGAAAAAGCGCTGAAATCGACTTGTGTTCCACCGTGTTGCGAATCGCCCGGGCGAAAAGTTTAGCGGTAGATAACACGTGGACTTTAGGCGTTTGTTTGAACAGCGGGATGGTATCGCACACGATCATTTGCGATAATTGAGAGTTTTCAATGTTTTCGTACGCTTTGCCGGAAAGCACCGGGTGGGTACAGATCGCCCGAACCGACTTGGCGCCTTTATCCATGAGCGCATCCGCTGCTTTACAAAGCGTGCCTGCGGTATCCACCATGTCGTCTATCAGGATCACTTCCGCTCCTTTTACATCGCCAATGACCGTCATGGCCGATACTTCATTGGCTTTGGTGCGGTATTTATCGCAGATGACCAGTTCGCGTTTGAAATGTTTCGAGTAATAACGCGCTCTTTTTACGCCGCCCACATCCGGGCTGGCAAAAATGACATTCGACAGATCCTGCTCTTCCAGGTATTGCGAATAAATCGCTTCCGAGCGCAGGTGATCCACCGGAATATCGAAAAAACCCTGTATCTGATCGGCATGCAAATCCATCGTCATAATGCGGTCGGCGCCGGCGGCAGTGAGCAGGTTGGCTACCAGTTTGGCGCTGATCGGAACCCGTGATTTGTCTTTCCGGTCCTGGCGGGCATAACCGAAATACGGGATCACCGCCGTGATGTAACCCGCAGAAGCGCGTTTGGCCGTATCGATCCAAAGCAGCAATTCTATCAGGTTATCGTGGGGCTGACAGGTGCTTTGAATAAAAAAAGTGTAGGCGCCGCGCACACTTTCATTGATAATGGTTTGCATTTCGCCGTCGCTGAAACGGGCGAGGGTGGTATCGCTGAGGGGTGCATCGAAATGATAGGCGATGTCAGCCGCCAGCGTTTTGGAAGCGGAGCAGGAAAACAGTTTTACTTCGGGCATAAAAAAGCCGGGGGGCCGAGTCTGTGAGTGAGAAATGGAATGGTAAAAGGTTTGATGGTTTGAAAGGTTTGATGGTTTGAGGTGGTAACTTAAACCAAGAACTACCACCTCAAACCATCAAACTTTTCAAACCATCAAACGCCACAAAGGTACACCAAAACACCCTTATTTACGAAGACTGATAACGAATAACCAATAACTGATAACTAATTCGGCCGGCCAGGGTTAGCAAAACCTGCAATTTTATTTTTCAGGGAGCTTCCCTTGTTCTGCTATCATTTACCTTTGGCCGCCTCCGATGATCAGACGTTCTTTTTTTATACCAAACCAAACTTTTTTCGGTCTTTTTATGAATCTTACTACTCTTGCCCAGCGCTGCATGGCAGCCATTTTGCCGGGCCTTTTATGTGTGAGTCTTGCAGCGCAAACGGCAAGACTTCCCCGCGAAACGGCGCTGCGTTTTTTACAGGAAAATCCTGCCAAATTAGGCCTTACTGCCCAGGATGTGGCCGATGTCAGCGTCACAGATGAATATGTGAGCAAACACAACGGCGTTACCCACGTCTGGGTGCAACAACAGCACCAGGGCATTCCCGTTTTTAATGCGCTGATCGGTCTGCACGTTTTGCCAAATGGCGAGGTGAAACATGTCTCTCACCGGCTCGTGCCCAACCTGGCGGCTAAAATCAACACGGCCGCTCCCTCGCTGAATGTTTACAAAGCCGTCGAGATGGCTATGGCGAATCTCGGTTTTAGCGGATTTGCAACACCAAGCGTAAAAGAGAAAAAGAACGACCGCAACTGGGTGTTTGAAGGCGGCGCCGTTTCACGCGCCGATATTCCCGTGCATGCCTGCTTCGAACCGCAACCCGACGGCTCCGTTCGCTTAGCCTGGATGCTGGTGATCGAACAGGCCAATACTTCCGATGTCTGGAGCATGCGTGTGGATGCCCAGACGGGCCTGATACTCAGCAAGTTCAACCGCACGGTCTATTGTTCGTCAGGCCACGTACACACAGCGGGGGAAGATATTTCCCGGTGCGAAGATGTGGCAGGCGAAGCGCCGTTGCTGACAACAAACCAGGACGACGAAGCAAACGAGGCTTACAACGTATTTCAATTGCCGGTAGAAAGCCCTGCGCACGGCAGCCGCTCCCTGGCGCAAAACCCTGCCGATCCGACTGCTTCTCCTTTCGGCTGGCTCGATGTGAACGGCGTGGATGGCCCGGAATATACCTACACCCGCGGTAACAATGCCTGGGCTTATGACGACAGCGCTGATGATAACACAGGTTCTCCAGTGGAATCGGCTCAGGGCAACAACAGTGTTTTCGATTTTCCTTTTGATCCCAACCTGGAGCCGGAAAGCAATCGCAGCGCTGCGATTACCAACCTGTTCTATATGACGAATAAAATGCACGACTTCACGTACCGATTTGGTTTCGACGAAGCGGCAGGCAATTACCAGGTCAATAACTATGGAAACGGCGGCGCGCAAGGCGACCATGTCAATGCAGAAGCGCTGGATGCCTCCGGGGTGGACAATGCCAATTTTACCCCCTCGCCGGATGGTTTCCCGGGCCGCATGCAGATGTACAAATGGACGCGGCAAGGCGGACAACTGCTCACTGTAAATGCACCGGGCGCTGTGCTTGGGACCTATCAGGTAGGTACCAGCAGTGGCTGGGGCGCCGAAATTACCAGCACGCCGTTCACCGGCGAAGTGGTGCTGGTAGACGACGGTTCCGGTTCCGATGAAGCGGCACAAGGTTGCTCGGCTTCCGTGACGAATCTGGCGGGTAAAATCGCTATGGTCGACCGGGGTGAATGTACTTTCCTGCTCAAAGCGCAACTGGCGCAGCAAGCGGGCGCTATCGGTTGTATTATTTGCAATTTTGAAGACGACGTCATACCGATGGCCGGTTCGGGTATGTCCAACTTCCCGGTAATTATGCTGAAAAAAGTCGATTGTGATCTGCTCAAGCAATTTGCCGGAAATGGATTGAATGCTTCATTCGTGCTGCCGGCTTCCAGCGGCCCCAATATGGTGGACGGTGATTTTGACAACGGCATCATTGCGCATGAATACGGACACGGCATCAGCAACCGCCTGACAGGTGGCCCGCAGACAGTGGATTGTCTGCAAAATGAAGAACAAATGGGAGAAGGATGGAGCGACTTTTTTGGTCTCGTCACCACCGTCAAACCTGGCGACGTGGCCACCCAGCGCCGCGGAATCGGCACTTTCGTGCAACGCCAGTCCAATGATGGCCGGGGAATTCGACGTTACCCGTACACGACTAATTTGGATAACAACCCGATCAGCTATTCCTGGATGGCACTCACGCCCGCCGTCACAGGCGATCCTACCCGCCAATTCCAGCACGCCAAGGGCGAAATATGGGCCGCTACCGCATGGGATTTGTACTGGGCAATGGTGGAAAAATACGGCTATGACGCTGACATCAACAATGCCAACAGTGGCAATGCCCGCGCCGTTCAGTTGGTCATGGACGGCATGAAACTACAACCTTGCAGTCCCGGATTTATCGATGGCCGCGACGCCATTATTCTCGCCGACCTGCTCAATTACGATGGCGCGGATACCTGCCTGATTATGGATGTATTTGCCCGCCGCGGTATGGGTGTGAACGTCATTCAGGGTCTTCCCACGGAAGATTCGGACGGCCAGGAGAGTTTCGACCCGATTCCGACCTGCCTCAAGGAATTGAAAATTAAAAAGGAAACCAGTACGCCAACCATCGATCCGGGCGACATTGCCGCGTTCAAAATCACTGTGACAAACCATAAAGACGAAGCGACTGCAAATACCATCGTGACAGATGAATTACCTGCCGGATTGACCTTTCTGTCTGCTTCCAATGGCGGTACCTATTCCAATGGTGTGATTACCTGGAACCTGGGTTCGGTCGCTTCGGGACAGGTGATAGCGCTGACGTATTCCGCCCAGAGTGCAAGCGGGGTGGGTTCGCAGCGTTATTTCCGCGACGTAATGGATACCAACGACGACTGGATTTCTTTTGCCATAGATGGAACCCAGTTCTTCAACCTGCAAACTGCCGTCGTAAAAACGGGCTCCGCAGCATGGAAAGGCAATAGCCTGAATGTAGTGAGCGATTTTACCCTTGAAAATCCTTTTCAGTCCTTCATCGTCAGCGGTGCGCAACCGGTGCTGCGCTTCTGGCATCAGTTCAATACCGAATTGTTTGCCGATGCCGGTATCCTGGAAATTAAAAAAATAACAGACGTGAACTGGCGGCGTTTTACCAAAGATAAAGTGGTCCGCAATCCCTACTCCGGCGATGTTCAATACGGAACGTTTGCCATTCCATACCTCAGCGGTTTTTCGGGCAATTCCAATGGCTGGATTCAATCCTATTTCGACCTGAGCGACTACGCAGGGGAGGAAGTAACCATCCGTTTCCGCTTCGGCACCGATGATAACACAGCGGCGGCCGGCGATGCCTGGTATGTCGATGAAGTGGAAGTGCTCGACCTGCTGAACTACAACGGTCAGGCCTGCGTCACTGCGGATGCCAGCAATTCTGCCTGTGCTATTTTGCCGGAAAAAGGGGTGATTGTGCAACCGGCTACCGTCGGCACGGATGAAATATTCGCTTCCAACCGGATCGCCCTGACCGCCCAACCCAATCCTGCCAGCGACCTGCTGCACCTGACGGTCGATCAACCGCTGAGCGGCGCGGTTCGCGCTTCGCTGTTTTCGGCCGATGGCCGGATGATACTCAACTCCACCGTCAACGGTCTGAGCGCCGGTCAGGTACTGACCCTGGACGTGCAGGAAGCGCCTTCAGGCGTTTATCTGGTGCGGCTGGAAAGCGCGGCGGGCGTGGGCGTGCAGAAGGTGGTCATAAGATAGAAGTGAGAGGGTGAGAGGTGAGAGCGTGAGAGACGGTCCCGCTTGGCTGGGGGGTGTGGTTTTGGGGTTGGTTTTTCAGGCCGGATGTAGTTATTAGTTATCCGTTATCCGTTATCCGTTATCAGGGTGGTAACGCTGGGCTACACGATTTACTCAAGCCGAACGTTACCACCCTGATAACTGATAATGCGAATCATGGGTTAAAACTAGCCCAAATCGCTATGAATTTGTTGAATTTGCCCCAACCGGGGTGTCATCCTGAGCGCAGCGAAGGATCTGGCCAAGATTGAAAAGCAATATTTGCACTTTTGCTTAGGCAGATCCTTCGCTGCGCTGCTAATGAACCTCCCGTTTTAGTGAGGCGGTGACTGCCAGTCACCGCCTCACTTGCGCGAGACTTTCGGTTCATTCCGTTTTGATCGTGCCGCCTCAGGATGACACCCGGGTTGGGGCAGTTTTAGTCATATTTTGGCGTTTTGGATCAGTTTTAACCCATGATTCGCATTGATAACTGATAACCGATAACTAAAGCCCAGCATTACCACCCTGATAACTAATAACCGATAACGAATAACTAAATCCCTGCCTGAAAAACCCATGCCAAAACCAAAACCTCAACCAAGCAGGATGTCTCTCACGTCTTAACCATAAAGATGGCTACCGCAAAAATCAACATGCTGATGACGACTTGCGTAAGCAGCATCACTGCAATGGTCTTGAGGATTGTCAGCCATTTTGGTCCGCCCATCAACTGGATATTGGCCCAGGCGACATAGGCGACCCACATGGAAAAATAGACAACCAGTATGGTGGAATAATACTGCCGGTAAAAAACGACCAGGGGTGTAAAGACCAATAAAAAGAAGACCGTACGAAAACCGCCCAGAAAAGCGTGCAGCGTCAAATGTTCGGCATAATTGAACCCTTTGCGCAGAAAAAGCAAATAACTGAAGGCAGCGGCAATCGGTACGTTGATCAGAAAAACAAGGTTGATGTGTTTGGCTACAAATACTGAAACCGGATTGGCGTGCGCGGTATCGGCTGACATCAGGTCGAAATAAGCCGTGAGCAACACCGAAATACCCACCGTGAAAGTCAGGTACTTCAGCGGTTCGTAATATTCCTTGCGTTTTCCTGCGATGTATTCCCCGACAGCCATCCCTGGCCGGATAGCCAGTGCTTTGGTCAGGTGTACGATGCCGGAGTCGGCGTGCAGGAATTTTTTGAACACGTCCTTCCGTACCTGTTTGATTTGCAGGCGTTTGGTCTTGGCGCTCTGCCCGCAATTCGGACAATAATTATCCTCCGGCTGCAAAAGACGCCCACAGTTTTTGCAATTTTTGTCTCCCATAAAAAACCGTTTTCATATGATCACCTTCTCTCCGCTTAGCTGCCGGGCGACATGCTCACTGCACAAAAATCACGGAATTATGATTGCCTTCCAGGTCTGATTCAATCAACCGGTTAGCGGGATCGGTCATCCATTTGCCATCTACGATAAATTTGTAGTGGTGTTTGCCACCAATTAACGGCACTTCGGCCCACCAGCCGGTTTCGGAGTGCTGCATGCTCAATGCATTGGGATTCCAGTTGTTAAAAGTACCGGCCAGCATGACCTTGCCGGCGTTCTGAAAACCGTTTAGTTCGAAGCGCACCGGCTTTGCCACCCGCAACACAGAGTTCATGGTGTAGTGTTGGTTGATCCTTTTTTCACTGTTCGCAGGGTCTTCGAACCACGTTCCGTCTGCAATAAATTTATATTCGTAGACGCCCGGCGCCAGTGTCAGGCGTATTTCCCAACCCCTTGCAGTGCGATGCATAGGAATGGCCTGCTCATCCCAGTTGTTAAAAGTACCGCTGAGAATGACCTGCCTGGCGTCTCTATAACCTTTTAAGGTAAAAAGTACATTGCCGCTATCGCTGACGATGGGTGTTGGAAGATGAGGGTTTTGAATGTCGTACAGCCCCAAAATCCCTTTTTTCAGCAGGGCGGAGTCGAGCGGCAACCAAAAGTTTCCATTGATTAAAAACCGAAATTGCCAGTTGGGCGCGTCTTTAAAATCATCCAGGCGTTTTCGGATTTGAAAGCGGTTGTCATCGATGCGCCGCATTCTCCAACCGGCCTCCGACCAGTTATTGAAATTGCCGCCGGTAGCCACCTGCAAAATGCCCAAGTCGGCAAAATCGGCTTTTGCAATGCCGGATGCACGCACTTCTTTTTCATATACCTGCCGGTCAAATTCAAACACGACTTCCTCTTCATCCAGAAAATAAGACCCGTACACACTTTTTGCGGTATCGATCTGCGCGCCGGCCACAAAGCCCGCACACAGGAAAACCAAACTTGCCAGATATTTCAGTTGCATTGTCTTTTGCTATTTGCCAGTTGCGCTTTCACCTTTACGGTCTCGGTTTGTAGTAAATGCGCAGGCGTCGTTTTTTATAATTGATACTCATGGGCCGTTGTGATAAAAATTCATAACCCAGAATTCCATCCACATTGGTTTGGTAAATAGTGTTGATTTCAGTCAGGTTCAGGAGCAGGGTTGCCATCGGTTGGAAGAAAAAGGTGTCGACCTGCGCGTTTTTTAATCGTCCGCTCAGTACCTCCACACTTTCTTTGCCTGCGCCGTTGAGTTTGACCCTTTTGCCAATTTCAAAGTGTTCTTTTAAAAAACGTTTATTGGTCGTTACGCTCAGCAAATTTTGTTCTGCACCCGAGTCGAGTGCAAAAGATTTGGCCGAACGACCTGCGAATTGCAGTTTAATGACCGCTACATGCCCTGCCGTTACAACCGGAAAACTACCCAAAGGTTGATATTCCCAATTGGGGAGGGTCTCCAGTGGATTGCCCTTCGAGTCGGTGCGTATCAAAACGATACGGGAAGACTCATAATCAAACAATACTTCAAAACCATCAAAAATGCGGTATCCGATAATGCCCAGCAACTCCGTTTTTTTACTTCTTTCGATGTGCGTCATGTCGATACAGTCGGCTGTCACATTGACCACCTGCAAGTTATCGAGTACAAAGGTATTTACTTTTGAAGCGCCCAAAACCCTTACTTTTCCGGTGATGCCGCCGGCGTTTTCGGATGCTCCCGCTAATGGCCGGCTTATATACCGTTGATTCAGCAACAAACTGCTGGCGCCGGTATCGAAGAAAAAATTGCCCTCCAGGGTATCCAGGCGCGCACGCACCGTTATGAGTGTACCGGTCAGGGTAAAAGGAATACGGATGATATTGGGCGTCACCCATTCGGAATGGAGGAGTGTCATATCCCATTGGGAAAATGCAGGCGGGGCAGCATACGACACACAGGGCCATAAAAATAAAAAGCGCCAAAGGCAGGTGCGGAGACTTGTTTTCATAGTCGACTGCAAATATAAGTCATAAGTCCGAAGTGCGAAGTCCATAGCAAGTGCGAAGTCAACAGTGCGAAGTGCGAAGTCCGTAGAGTGTACCGTTTCATGTCAGGGAATCCCAAGACATGAAACGGTACACTCTACGGACTTCGCACTTCGCACTGTTGACTTCGGACTTATACACTCTACGGACTTCGCACTTCGGACTAACGACTTCGGACTATATTTGCAGTAACCGCGCCCATTCCAGCGGCGTGCCCACCTTATCCGTCACATCTTCCATTTGGAACGTAAACTCCTCTTTGCCTTCGAAGGCCAGGCCGGCATACGTTTTACCCGGGAGCAGGTAAATACGTCCGTCTTTTGCCGTTATTACAATATCCATGAGTCGTCCGGGCGCTTTAATCAACTGGTCGTTTTTGGGCAGGCTGAAAAATAAACGCTGTTCGCGGTCGATGACTCGGGTAGAGGCAGGGATAATCCTTTCTCCCCCGAGGGTCTGGTAGCGCGGATAGAGGTATTTGGCCTGGTCGGCAACCTGGAAAATCTGATCCCAGTTGTAGGTGCCGAAGCCCGATACGCTGAGGCTCATGACCATTTGGGTAGTTTTGGACTGGTTTTTTGATTCCTGCGCCATCCGGTCAAAATGCAATCCGCGTATACGTTGTCTCCACTTTTCTATGGTAGCGGCTGCCAGCGCACGATCGGTAGTGATGCCGGTACTATGCAGAGCGTCATATCGCTGCTGCATCATTTTTTTGTTTTCATCAAAATAATCGAACCACATCCGCATGGGCATGCACCACTCCTCCGCCGTCTGGAACATATCGGCAGTGGCTACGAAATGCCGCCAGCGTTGTATGCCATCGATGGTTTTTTGATGCCGCGCTGCGCGCAGGCGTTCGTATTCTGTAAAAATGAGTGTGGGATTAAAAGGCGTGTTGTTGCCGCGTTCGCTGCTGCGGGAAAGCCGTGCAGGTACTTTTATTTCTTCGTCTTCATCTCCAAAAACCACGGTACAGTTTGCGCCGCCTTGCGGGTAAATATTCACCTTTGTCCAGTTGCGCTGCTGCCGGAACATTTGGTCGACGCTGTTTTGTGGGTCGGGGCGCCAAAGCATATCGCTGGAGTCTATCAGCCGGGTGAAATAACATTCTTTAAACGCCGACAATTCGCTGAAAACCTTGTTCAGGTCGTCGGGGAAAAAACGCTCTTCGGTATCGTAGCGATGCACAATCCGAATGTCGCTCCGGTCCAAAGCCCGCAGGAAAAAGGCGTCGCCACGTTCGGCGTTTTTGCGAAACCAGACAGGCGGCTGGATGGCCCCGGCGGCGTACGCGCGACCTGTCTGGATAGCGCCCTGGAGCCAGGAGACAGCGTCGGCGGTATCGGGAATCGACCAGAGCCCAGGCAGACAATCGAGGTTCATGTTGCTCCGATTATCAGCGGCAACCTGGTTTTCTGTGAGTACACGAGGTCGGAGCAGCGCATTCAGTCCAACCGTGTCTTCCAAAGCCTGTTGCCCGTGCGGCACATGCCCCCATTGGTTGGTGTCGTCCGGTAAATAATACAGGGTGGCATCCCTTAAATCTGCCGTAGGTGCAAAGTCGATTTGATAGGTTTTGCCAGGCGCCATACGCAGATCGGCTCCGTTTTGGCTGACCCGCACTTCAAACATGCCGCCCGAATTGAAAAAGAAGGCGCCGCGCTCATCCTCATAATGCATGGGCATGCCGGCAGCCAGAAAGTCGGCCATGGTGCGGTATTCTCGGAACAGCAGGTCTACTGCGCCGGTCACCGGGCTGCCGTCGGCATACACCAGCACACCGCCGGGAATGCGCACTTTGTTGCCAGAAATCGGGCTTCGGTACTGGATGCCTTTTTCAGCCGAAAAACGCACCTGTTGTACCGGTACGGTATTGTGGTGGTACCAGTCCGGGCGCTTACTGCCGCTTATCCTACTGGTAAGCGGTTGATCGTTTGCAGCAGGCGGTATGGCGGCGGCGCTAAACGGATCGAGGCCGGGGGCGCTGGTATTTTCTACGATATTTTGTTGCCCGGAAGTCTCCGCGGGCGGAGGTATAACAGGCGTTTCAGGCGTAGAATATTGCCAGACGGCCCAGATGGCGGCGATGGTACCCAGCAAAACCGCGCATCGGATGCCGTAAAAGCGGAGGCGGAGCCATGCATTAAGCGGCTGCTGTCGTTCGGCTATTTTCGAC
>JALHMA010000194.1 GCA_022844265.1 Saprospiraceae bacterium
GCAGATTTTAGCGGCGTGCGCATTCATACCGATTCCGAGGCCGTACAAATGAACAAGGACGTTCATGCCCAGGCTTTTACGCACGGGCAGGATGTGTATTTTAACAGTGGAAAATATAGCCCGGAGAGTACGGAGGGGAAGCGGTTGCTGGCGCATGAGTTGACGCATGTGGTGCAGCAGGGGAGTGGGGAACCTCAAAAAATATTTCGAAAACCTGGTCAAGAATCCTCCAAAACCTGGTCAAGAACAAAAGAAAAATTTAATTCTGGTAGTTGCTCAACCGCTGAAGAGCTCCAGGATTTAATTAATAGTTCTGATTGGAGTCACATCAGAACAAGATTAAAACTTAAATATGCACCCGAAATCAACAAATCTGTTCGTAAAAGACATGAAAACTCTGAGGAAAAGCTTACTGGAATTGGGGATTCAAATCTTCTTGAAGACTTTAAAGGGAAAATACATGCAGCAGCTCAAATCTCCCCTAAATTAACACCAAAGCAATGGTTAAAGAAATTGCATGAGATAACAACTGTAGCCCTTGACAAAGCAAAAGTACCGCCATTAAAGTTTGTGAAAATAGTTGATATGAATGCTGAGAGCCAATTAGATTTAAAAGAATGGGGTTTGTTTCTTCATAAAGGTTTGCTTTCAGAAAACGTAGATCCTATAATAATTGCAGAATCCGTTATTCATGAATGTCGTCACGCTGAACAGTACTTTTCATCGGCAAGGTATGCTGCCGGGGTATTAAACCGTAAACCATCTGAAATAAAAAAAGACCTCTCCATCCCAAACTGGGTCATTGAGAAAGCCGTAAAAACCAAATTTGAAGATACTAAGGAAAAAGAACCGAAATATGGAGAGGCAATGTATGGGGCAGCAACTCAGAAAGGAACAATTGAAAGTGACTTGGACAAAGAATTAACCTCATTGGTCGATACTCGAGCATCAATAGAACTCGATTTAAATTCTCTTTTAAAACAATTGAGCAAAGATAATTCCCCAAAAAAGAAAGAGAGTGTAGAAGCTGATATTAAGGTAATGTGTACTACTCTGCAGGATCAGATTTTAGAAATCGAAAAACTTTACCACGAATATAGAAAATCAATTCTGGAAATAGATGCGAATGAAGTTGGTGAAACAGTCAAAATCGCTTTCGAACAAAAATATTAAATTGTAATTTGTAATCTATTTCTGGAACATACAACTTCCTTATGACCCCCACCCTCACCACCCTCCTAGCCCACCTCTCCACCCTCGCCCACCAGCGACTAACCCCCTATTTCCCACAACCCGAAACCAAACAACAAACCCTATCCCTGACAAAATTGGCCGACGATGGCTCCCCACTCGCCCAATTTATTCACCAAAACGGCCTTACCCTCCAGGAATACACCATCCTCGCCATAGGTCTGATCCCCCACCTCCAGCCCCACTTTTTTGACGGCCTGATGCGGGAATTTCTGCCAAGCGGCGGTGATTTTACCCAAATTGGCGGTACCCGGGGCACCCATTTTCGCGGCTTTCTACCCACAGGGGAAACAGCTTTGTTCCTGCTTGCCGGGGAAGACATGGCCCAGCGCGCTGCCGTGCAACAACTGTTTTCTGCCGACCACTTTTTCTCCCGCAAAAAAATACTCTGGCTGGAAGACGTCACCCCCGGCGAACCAGCCATGAGCGGGCGCGTAGTACTCGCACCTGAATACGTGGATTTGTTTACTACCGGCAAGGTGGTACCGCCCCGCTTCAGCACCCTTTTCCCAGCCGAGCGCGTGGAAACCAACCTCGACTGGAGTGATCTGGTGTTGAGCCCACAAACGCTGGAGCAAGTACAGGAACTATTGGTTTGGCTGCGCCACGGTCAAACATTGCTGAACGAATATGGCCTTGGAAAGCGCATAAAACCTGGATTCAGATCCCTGTTTTGGGGCCCTCCCGGTACTGGGAAAACCCTGACCGCCGGGCTATTAGGCAAGCACAGCGGCCGCGATGTCTATAAAATCGACCTGTCTATGGTGGTGTCCAAGTTTATTGGTGAAACAGAGAAAAACCTGGCAAGCCTCTTCGACCGGGCGGAGAACAAAGACTGGATTCTGTTCTTCGACGAAGCCGACGCACTTTTTGGGAAACGCACCGGTGTACGGGATGCTCACGACAAATACGCCAACCAGGAGGTTTCCTACCTGTTGCAACGTGTCGAAACTTATGGTGGCCTTGTCATTCTCGCGTCCAATTTCAAAAGCAATATAGACGAAGCATTCATCCGGCGTTTTCAAAGCATCATTCACTTCCCCATGCCGCGCCCGGCAGAACGACTGCGCCTTTGGCAACAGTCGTTCCCCGATAAATTGATGCCTAACGGCCAGACCAACCTCACTACGCTGGCACAACAATACGAATTGAGTGGAGCTGCGATCCTGAACATCGTCCAATTCGCCTGTTTGCGGGCTTTGGAGCGGGGCAAGGAAACTATTATGGATGCTGATTTGAAGGAGGGGATTTCGCGTGAATTTGGGAAGGGAGGGAAGATTGTGGGTTAATCTCCCCAAACACCACCGGAGGCTTAACCTTCAAAATATTATGCCACACCCCATCCCTAGTCATCAACAATTTGCCAAAACAATTCTTCTACAAAAAAATATTTTTTACCTTTTGACAGTTGGTCGACAAGAAAGATATGTTGTCGCATCCCTGTCGGATATATGTCCGGCAGATGCGCTTTAGTTTTATTCCTTCCGCAATACCCGCTGCCAATACACCTGCCCTTCGCATATAATCTGTAGCAAAAAGGCATGCCCATCTACCATATCAAGCGGGATAAGAGTCGTTTCCGGCGTCAACACACCTCGCTGCAACAGGCGGCCCTCCACAGTATACAGGTAATAGTTTCCTTCCGCGGCTATTCCGCTTCGGCTTCTAAGGTACAAAGTCGATCCTGCGGGGTTGGGAAACACCTCGAAAGCAACTTCCGCGGGCAAGGGTTCCTGCACCGGTGTGGCGTACGGCTGCCCCACATATATGATCAGATAGCCGGCGGGCAAACGCACCGCGCTGGGATCACCGCCCATCAGGTTGATGGGCGTGTAACCGGTCCAGACGCCACCATTGGTCGAAGTGTTGAACCATAAATTGCCCTGGCCGCTGCCGTAAAAGCGCAAGGTCTGGGTGTCGGCCAACACGAAATTGCCGGTCCAGTTGTGGGCCGGGTCGGAGTTAATGTTGGATACCTGACTGAAATTCAATCCATTAGGCGATACATAATGGAATGCGCCCGCTTGCGGCGCGCCAATGGGTGCGGTGTAATGCCAGTTGTTCTTGAACAGGATCACTGCCGGGTCTATTACCCGGATGGCAGGATGATCTACCCGGGCTTCGGGCTCAAACTGAAAATGAATACCATCGACACCTACTGCCGAATAAGTATTGACCGAGGCATCCAGGCCCATCATCGGAAAGCCATCGCTGGAGGAAAAATATATGCGCAGCCGCCCGTCGGGCAAACGGGCCAGCGTGGGATCGAAAGGCCGTTGAAAATTGGCCGGAAAACCATTTATGGCAATGGGTACTGGACTCGTCCAGGTTAAACCGAGGTCGTAGGAAAACTTCACCGCCACCCGGTCCCATCCGGGGCCGCCCATCGGCACGCGAAACCACTGAAATGCGCAGACCAGGGTATCGCCTTTCCAGTGAATGGCGGAGGGCACACCGGAAGAATCCTGAAAAATGGCAGGCGGCGCAAATTGGATGCCGTCGCTGGAGTAAGCGATTCGGAGCGGATTTTGCCAGGGGAAACTGCCCTGGGCGGAGAGCAGGCCGGGGAATACCAGAAAGGTGTAGAAAAGAAAACGCATGGCGACAAGCGGGTTGTTTGCAGTGAAGATAGGGAAGGAACACATGTCGCAACAATTCCTTTGGATTTTAAATAGTTAGAATAATAATGAAATTCTTTTAACGCTTTCAATTGCCCGCTTGTCAGTTGCCAGGGGACGAGAAGACCAAGCAGGTCAAAAAGACCCAGCCGGCAGCGATAGGGGCTTGAGTTGATGGCGAAAGGAGGAAGACCTGCCGAGGCGGATAGATGCCTTTCTAAAGAGCAACATAAATCTGACCAGCACAATCCGGTGTCTATGTCTTTTTTATTTTTACCAGAAAATATGTTTTTTCTTCTTTTTGGGTGCTGTTGATACGGAATCCATCGGAGGCGCGGGCGAAATGGCCGGCAAGTTATGCGTTGTATCCCGCCGGGGCGTCGCCCCAGTTCTACCCGTTTCTGCGGGTATCGGATTTTCTCCTATCGCTCCGGGTCCCGGATTTTTTTTGTTGAATTGCTGCTTTCGTACGTTTATTTCTCCGGATGTGCCGGACACGGCCGGTTGTGCCGAAGCGGGCTCCGGATGCGGCGCCACAGGGGCCGTCTGCTGTTCCTGAAAGGCCTCTCCGGGTACCGGAACGGCGCCGTCGCCCCGTTGCAGGAAGATCCATGCGGACGTCATAAGCGCCAGTATCCACACACCGGATACCCACCAGCCTTTGATGTTGCGGGAGCGGGTTCGTGACGTAATTGTTGGCGCCGTTTCCGGGCGAGCGGCGGCATCCAGGGTGGCAGACAGTTGTTCCCAGTGTTTGGGGTCGAAAACCACCGGAATCTCGGCTTCACGCTGCCGAAAGTAATCGTCAACAGGTATTTGATTTTCCTTTTTCATAGAGTAGCCGTATCGGTGAGTTGTTTCTGGAGCAATTTGCGGGCGTTGTGCAGGTGCCACTTGGAGTTGGTTTCCGTTATACCCAGCATCTGAGCAATTTCCCGGTGCGCATAACCTTCGATAGCGAAGAGATTGAACACCGCGCCGGAAGTATAAGGCAATTCATGGAGCATGGTCAGCAGGTCGTGTTGCGTCAGTTCCTGGTCGGCGGGCATGGATTGGCCGGGCATTTCCTCCGCGTTTTCCACCGGTTCGTGGTAGCGAAAACGCTGGTTGGCCCGCACATAATCCACCGCAGCATTTACTACGATGCGTTTCATCCAGCCGACTAATGCGCCCTCTCCGTTATATTGATCGATACGGGTGAGGATATTAAAAAACGCTTTGTTCAGGATATTGGCTGCATCGTCGCGGTTGTTGGCGTAACGCAGGCAAAGGCGCAGGAACGGTTCGTAGCACAACCGGTACAACCGTTCCTGCGCTGCACGCTCATTTTGCCGGCATCCGGCAAGTACGTCATCGGGTACTGTCATGCGCTTTGCTTTTTATAAAGATCGTTAAAAAAACACCGACCCGCGAAGGGCGACCATATTCCAGGCTCTGTTTCCAACTTTTTCATCGTTTTCCACCTTACGCAGGGTGCTGCTGTGGCGCAAATAACTCAAATCGAACCACAAACCTGCATTGCGCAGCACATTGACCCGAAAACGAAGTCCGGTTTGCAGATGCAGTCCCCCGGCGGGGTTCACCGGCGCCTGCGATGCCTCGTCGTACATCGTGTTGCCCGAAGGAAACATCGAATATCCCAGGTCCGCGAATACCAGGGCGCCGAGGCGGTCTTTCCAGCCCGAAGAGAGTTCGTGGCTGCCATGAAGTGCCAATGCGATGGAATTGGGGCCGTAGTTGTTCTGGTCTCCAAAGTAACTCAAACCCAGGCCGACCCAGGAGCGCCGGTTATTCAAGCGGCGCTGCACCGCCACGCCCAGCCCGGCGACGGAGTGGTCGCCGCCGCCCGTCGTCACCTGCACAGCCGTAGCCCAAAGACCGGTATTGGTGCGGGAAGGCTGCACGGGCGGTGTTGCAGGCGAAGCGGGCGTTACCGTTTGTGGTGCGGCCACAACCTTTACGATGCGTTCGATGCTTTCCATGTCCAGGGTGAGCGTATCGCCCTCGGCACTGCGCAAGAGCCGGATGGACTCCCCGGGTTTTTGTTCAATGATAATACCCCGGTAAATTTGTCCAGTGTGCAGGTGTACGGCATCCGTTTGTTGAAAGGCCGGTTGTGCAGCAAGAAAGTTAATACCAATAATTTGAAAAAAAAGGAACAACGATATTTTTATTGCCTGTGCTTTCATATCTTAAGGTCTGTTTTTTCTGTGATGGATGGTTTTGTAATGCATGTCTCCCGGGTTGCGACATGCGATTGATATAGGAAGGACGTACGGGATGGGGCGATGGTTAGTGGGACGATAAAAATTATCGGAGATTCCATTGATTGGCGCGATGTTTTATACGAAGGAAGCATCCTGCGCTACGTTTGCGGCAGGTTGAGAAGCCGAGGCGATGGGGGCTTGAGTAAATGGGTAGAGGAGGAACAAGAAGAGACGCAAGACTAAAATTTAACATCCACTTCCTTTACTTAACCAACCGGACCCTTTATTTTAGCGCTCTGAAAGAGAACTCATCAAACGCGCGATTCGCTCTCCTTTCTTTTAGCCATTATATCTGTGTTGTATGCTGCATATAAATCATGCAGAAACTTTAGTGTCAATTCAGACGCCTGAAATATATTTTACCTATCGCTGATCATATATACTAAGCAATCCAAACCTGACAACCCATGCAAAAAACGCTTATCCTAACCATCAGGAACATGTTGATGGCTTGCTTACTAGCCGGCAGTATTTCCGCCCAGAACCCCAATATTGTGAACGGTTATTACATCTCGACGAAGGGAGACAGTATTTCAGGCCAAATCCATGTCGGTAAAATCAGCGGCAACAACTTTTATTTTAGAGATCACGGGCAGAAAACGTGGAAGAACCTGAACGCTGGAGAGGTGGCAAAATCGGGAGGCGACAACGGCCTCGTGATACTGCCCCGCGAGATCCGAACAACGCAGGACACGGAATATGTGTTTGTACAAAAGATCGGCGGAGGAGGTTACAATATATTTGAAGGAAAGTCACCCAGGTCAGGGAATGTCTACTTCATCAACTCGAAAGACAACGAAACATTGGTCTGGGTAAATAAATTAGGATACGATACCCAGTTAAAGACGATGCTCGCGCCTTGTTCACAGCAGGTGACCATGCAAAAAATAAGATACAGCGGTAACAACCTGGAGCGATATATTGCAGAAATTAACCGATGTGCTTACCCCGACGAGCAGCCATACCGCTATCGCCGCCCTCCCGGCTTCAGAATGGGTATAGGGATGAGCGCCTTTTATTATAGCATCAACCCTGTGGTGACAAGTAACGATGACCTACCCTATTATGGCAACTATCGTTCCGTCAACAAACCCGGATTAGCCCTTGCTTTCCGTTTTGATATTATTCCATCCCTTGCTGTTTTTACAGGGATCAGTTACATCGATAAAAACATGCGTTCGGACTCACTCGTTGAACGCGTTGTTTTTACGGTCGACAAACCGGGGATACCGCCTTACCCGGCGTATGATTATTACAAATATTCTGCAGAATTGGATTTCAAATATGTGGAGGTACCGTTTGGAATATCTTATACGATGTTGCCTTATCGCAAGTGGTCGCCTATTTTTAGTATTGGACTTACGATCCAGAAATCTGTAACCAATAAACTCATCAGAGACTACGGCGACCCAATTTGCCAGCCTTGCGCCCATCCGGATCCCGGACCGCCCGGTTTATATTCCGTGAAAGAACTGCCACCCAGTAAGTCCTATGAAGCTAATTTTTTCGGCGGAGTGGCGCTGAGACGACAATTCGGGCGCCATCACCACCTCGAATTTAACCTCGCATTCTACCGCCAGGAGGAAGTAAGCACTGAAATTATCTTAGGACTTGTCCCTCGGACGATTACAATTAACATGAAAACCAATCGCATACAAACGGGCCTTACTTATTATTACTTTTTCAACAAAAAATCATGAAAAATAATAAATTTTCCTGTTGGCTGATTGGTGCTTTATTCCTGTGGTCGGCTGTCGGATGCAAAAAAGAGGCGCAATATGAATTTGTGATTAACTGCAAGGTTCCGCCCGGGTTCCACTCCTCTGATGATCCGCTTCACCTGGTTGCCACGGATGCGTCGGGCCGGATAATCGAAGCGTTTAGAATTGCCGACACCTTTCAGGCGCTTTAAGGTGCGGGCGCACCAGTTTGGCGCACACGATTACCCGGAAGTGCGTGAAGGTTTTCCATTCCGTTCCAGCGAGTTGTTTCCAGTGGCGCAAAGCGGGTATTTTATGCTGGAAAAAGCGTTTGAGTAAATCTAAACGAGTCCGAAGCCGATAACATGCATGAGACTAAATTTGTTAAAGGCCTTTTATGGTTTCATTTAAGAGGTCTATAATGCTGGCGAATCGCACCGACTGTTTTTCATAATACAGATATCCCAAAATCGCTTCTTGTTTGACCTTGTCTGTGAGAATATCAGCAAATCTACCGATTAAATATTGCTGGAGTTCGTTATCTGATGTCTGAATTTGTAATTTAAGATCGGACGTATAATTGAGTAGATAGACAATGTCTTCAAAATCATGGCTTGTGCGTGGGTCTGTTTTCCCTCGATCATAAAAGGCTTCCAATTTAGAAGCCAGGAAATACGGTAGCGGCAAAATATGAATGATCACTTCATCCAATTGAACTGGTACCCGGTACTGAAAACCCGGTGCAAACCATCGATTGGCTGGCGCCCAGCCTATTTCTTTGGTACTCATCACGTCTACTTTGATGTCTTCATACCGAAACCGGCAAATGACATTGTCTTCAGCAGACTGGTAAAAACCTTTCTGAATTAAGGACTCCCGCAATGCCTCCAGGGCGCCTATGCTGGCAATTTCAAGGCTAATATCGACATCTTTTGTAGGGCGAACATCTTCCGCAGCAGGATCATCGACGTACAAACTAACCACGGCGCCGCCAACGTAAACGACCTGTTCGTTTAGTTCTCCAAGCGCCTGCGCGATTTTTCTGGCGGCCAATCTGTTAATGAGGGTATTTAGCATATCCGATTCTTTAACTCCTGAACAGCGAGTTGTTTCTCCCGAGCACGCCCCACCCGCAGCACATCGCATAACGCCGCTAATTCGTAAAAACCGGGGTCTTTCAGACAGGCTTCGGGCACTTTAGGATGAAGCGGCTCTATGGCTTGCCCGCGTACATTGCCATTTCCGTATGGCCAGACGTATGCTTCTTCACTTTGAATGAGATGGCTTAAAGGCGGGGCTGCATGTGCGGTAGGCAGTCCTCTTACCAGGGCGCCCGGTTGCTGAGGATACACATAGCGCAGGCCATGTTCAAGAAACTCCAGCAGCGCCGCAGGCATCAATCGGGTTTTGTCCTGGGCCAGCAGACCGGCAAAGACAGAGCGGTTGATGCTCTCGCTGACTTCGCTGGCGCTGATTCCCAGTTCCATTGACAGGTCCTTCATGTACCAGGGCTGGTCGCCTTTTGCAGAGATCTTTAACAGGATCAGGATGTCGTGGGGGCGCATACCACTGTGCTTTTTCATCTTATACGTTGTTTTATGGCCCTAAAGATAAATGAAATTCTCGATTCGCGATTCGCGAATTGTTTATTTTTTGATATTCAGGTGTTTGAAAAACAATATCGCGTATCGCGATATGCGATATTAGTATACGTTGATCTTTCGCCTCGCCCGGCATTCCAACCCTTCCCTAAAGCCCAAGCCCGGAGCCACAGCAGTGCCTCCCAATAATCCATCACCAATTTAACGTACGCAACTGAGCCTCGAATGCGGATTTATAGGCATCCGTTACCACCAGAATATCTTTTTTACCTTCCAATACCAGACGGCCCCGGTCATACCAGGTGATGAAAGGAAGGTGTACGGCATTTTGATTGTTTATTTTAACCAGTGCGGGATAATCCAGACGACGCAATAATTTGGCAAGTGAAATTTCTGTGGTAATATCCGTGTTACCCAGGAGCCGAATTTTAACAAAACGCTGGTTATACGATTCCAGCAGCACCACTTTGGACATATCCACGCGCACGACGCCACCTTCGCCGCCGGCCCTTTCCACGTAAAAAAAGCCCTGATTGGACTGGTGTAAATAGGTATTGGACGCCGCCTTCTGCGCCCGTATTTGTACAATGATGGCGCGAATACGATTGTCGAACGTTTCATCAAAAAACGGTTTGACAAAATAATCCAGAAACAGCGGCCGGAACCGGCCAAACTGGAAGAAATTGAATTCTTTGTGCGCCGAAGTTCCGACACAAAAAGGCATGGAAGCGCCAAGTTTTTCCAATCCCTCCAACACATGAAAACCCGTTCCTCCGGTCAGGTTGTAATCCCAGAATAACAAATCAGGTTCATTTTCATAAATCTCGCTGATGGCACTTTGCACTTCTCCTCCCGAACCGATGATTTCTATTTCAGGAAACAGGAGGAGGTTTTTGGTCAGGTCCTCTATTTCACGTTGTACATCTTCCAGTATAAAACATCTGATTTTTTGCATAACTTGAATTGAGTGGATATTCGTTATTGGTTATTGGTTATTGGTTATTAGTTATTAGTTATTAGTTATTAGTTATTCGTGTTGATAATCAATGATTTGCAAATAACTTAGCCAAAATTAATTTTGCTTTCTCAACGTTTACCAGCCGAAGCCTTTTTAACAGCCATAGTCCATAGGCGAAGAAGGTAAG
>JALHMA010000195.1 GCA_022844265.1 Saprospiraceae bacterium
GTCTACACTGGGTCAAAGACGTGATTCACAAGGAAGACAAGAATAAAATCCGCTCTGCAAATGGCCCCATTTGTGCCGCTTTGTTTAGCACCATTGCCATCAATTTTCATCGAAAGCAATAGCAGTATTCCATCACCGATGGACAAATTTTATTTCGCGCAAATGTCAAAGAACTCTTTAATATGATTAGAACTTAACGGCCCTGCCCTTTGGAGGGGGTGGCCGCAGGCCGGGGGAGGATAAGCGAAGAACCTCTACTTGGAACTGCGGACTTGGCTTTCGCGCCGAGATAATGTACCGGCTGCTTTAGCTGCCGGATGCTATGCTCGGCATCTCCGGCAGCTGAAGCAGCCGGTACGCTACTTCACCAACTCAAACTTATACTCCACCGACTCGATCCTCGGATTTCCCTTTTCGTCGGTCTGTTTAAAAACCACCGTGATCCCGATCGTCTCGGAAGCGTCTTTGTCCTTGCTGTCGAACACCACGCCCAGGCGGCCTGTAGCGCCGGGCGCAAAAACGCCGCGCGGAAAATCCACTTTGGTGCATTCGCAGGCATCCACGATGTCGATCTGAATATCCGCGCCGGAGGTATTGGTGAATTCAAAAAATGTCGTGCGCGTTTCGCCTTTTTTGACCGGGCCGAGCTCGACCATTTTTTTGTCCCAGGTGACAAACGTACCGGCTGCTTTAGCTGCCGGTGCCGGAGTGGGGGAAGGTGCTTGCGCCGTTTGGGCGCTGTGGCAGGAGAGGAGGGTGAAGAAGGAGAAGATGGTAAGTAAGTGTTTCATAGACAGAGTGTTGTGGTTGTGTAGACCTCACCCCCCGGCCCCCTCTCCGATGGAGAGGGGGTGACTTCACCCTTGGCTTCCTTTATTAAGAATATCAAGTTAAGTCGCTCCGGCTTGGCTTCCTTATTAAGAATGCCAAGGGTACTCGCTCCCCCTCTCCATCGGAGAGGGGGCCGGGGGGTGAGGTGCCTAGATCTTTTTCCCCGACATCGCCGCCCGAATATTACTATCCAGCGCCCGGTGCGCCAGCGGGGTCGTGTACAGATTCAGCGTTTCAATGGCTCGATGGATAACGTCTTTGTCCTCCGTTTTGGTGGCTTCCAGGAGTTCGTTTAACAAAGCGTTTGTAACCATTTTTTCTTCTTCCGACAAAATGGCGTCGTTTTGTTGCAGGAATTTCTGGCCGGAGAGGAGCAGGTTATTCGCTTCGTTGCGGGCTTCCAGCACGCCCCGGACTTTCATGTCCGACTCGGCGTTTTGAATGCTGTCGATCAGCATGAGCGCCATTTCCTCTTCGCTGATGCCGTAGGTGGGTTTGATTTCCACCTGCGTTTCGAGGTTGCTGCGCAGTTCGCGGGCGCGCACGGTGAGAATACCGTCGGCGTTGATAATGAACTGGATGTCTATTTTGGGCAGTCCGGCCGGCATGGGCGGGATATCGCGGAGGATGAACTCGCCGAGTTTTCGGTTGTGTTCCACCAGGTCGCGTTCGCCCTGGAACACGCTGATTTTCAGGTTCTTCTGTCCGTCAACGCTGGTGGTGTACTGCCGCCCGGCTTTGGAGGGGATTTTGGAATTGCGCGGCACGATCACGTCCATCAGTCCGCCGACGGTTTCGATGCCGAGGGAAAGCGGGGTGATGTCGAGCAGCAGCAGGTCTTTCTGGTTGCCCGCGAGAATATCCGCCTGTATGGCAGCGCCCAGGGCCACCACTTCGTCGGGGTGCAGGCTGTCGAAAACGGGTTTTTCAAAAAACTGAGCGACCCTGTTTTTTACATACGGCGTACGCGTGCTGCCGCCCACCATAATGACATTTTCAATTTCAGCGGTGGTGACTTTGGCGTCGCGCAGGGCATTTTTGCAGCAGGCGATGGTGCGATCCATCAGTGGCTCTACAAGGTGTTCAAACCTGCCTTTGGAGAGGCTGACTTTCCGTCCATTGAGTTCACTTTCAAACAGTTCTGCGGTAGAAAGGTGTTTTTTTGCTTCTTCTGCGAGCAGTCGGATTTGCTGGCCGAGTTCCTTGTTTTCACTCAATTCCTGGGTGGTGATCCCCAATTCCTGCTGCCAGAGATTTACAATGGCGCGGTCGAAATCGTCGCCGCCGAGGAAGGTATCGCCGTTGGTGGAGAGCACTTCAAAAATGCCGTTTTCAATGCGCAGGATGGAAATATCGAAGGTGCCGCCGCCGAGGTCGTAGACGGCCACGGTGCTGGGCGCTGCGTCCGGTCCGTTGCCGAGGCCGTAAGCCAGGGCTGCTGCGGTGGGTTCGTTCACGATGCGCAACACGTCCAGGCCGGCGAGTTTGCCCGCGTCGCGGGTAGCCTGGCGCTGGTTGTCGTTGAAATAGGCGGGCACGGTAATGACGGCTTTGGAGATCACCGTCGTCAGGTCCGTTTCTATGCGCGTTTTGAGTTCGCGGAGGATATGGGCGCTGAGTTCGACGGGCGTGTAAAACTTGTCTTTCACGCGGATTTTCACCAGCGATTCCGTGTCGTCGTCGAGGATTTGATAGCCGTAAAATCCTTCCGTTCCCTGTACATCCCGGAAGGATTTTCCCATCAGTCGTTTGACGGAGTAAATGGTGTTGGCGGGGTCGGTGATGAGTTTGTTTTTGGCTGCATCTCCAACTATAATCTGCTCATTTTCAGCAAAATGGATCACGGAAGGCACCAGCGTGCTTTTCCCGTCGGCGCCTTTCACACACAGGGGCTGCCCGTCTTTCATATATGCCACGAGACTATTGGTCGTACCCAGGTCGATTCCAATGATGGTTTCGCGGGTGGATTCGACGCTGCCGTCTTTCAGGTTGATTGCAAATGAGGCCACAAATCTAGAGGTGAGAAGTGAGAGAAGTGAGAGGGTGAGAGAGTAAGAGAGTGAGAGGGTGAGAGGCGTCCCGTTTGGCCGCTCTTTTGGTTTTGGCTTAGGTTTTTCAGGCCTGGAATCGTGAGTGGTGAGTCGTGAGTGGCATTTTGTTAGAAGAAAGAACTCAACTTTCCCCTAACGAGATGCTACTCACGACTCACGATTCCAGGCCTGAAAAATTAAATGCCAAATCCATTAACCCTGCCAAGCGGGATGTCTCTCACTCTCTCACTTCTCTCACCCTCTCACTCTCTAATAAAGTCGCAAATGTAAACAGTGTAAAAAACTTTTAGTTGGAAAGACTTTGCGTACATGCGGGTTTTTACAACCTTGCGCATCAAATAAAATCCTCATGCAGTATCAATTTGCTTCCAAGCCCAATCGCCTCTGGATCTTGCTGGCCGGTATTTTTCTGACCAACGCCATCGTGGCCGAATTTATGGGCGTCAAACTTTTTTCCCTGGAAAAAACTTTTGGTTATCAGCCCGTGAACTGGAACCTGTTCGGTCAGAGCGGACTGGCATTCACGCTGACTGCCGGGGTGTTGCTCTGGCCGGTCGTATTCGTGATGACGGATATTATCAACGAATATTTTGGCCGGAAAGGCATCCGGATGTTGTCGTATCTCACGGCGGGACTGATTGCCTACGGTTTTATCATGCTTTATTTGTCGATCGGACTGGAACCTGCCGATTTCTGGCGCACGGCGCACATCAAACCGGACATGAGTCCGGAGGCCCAGGAAGCCCTGCGCGGACAGGTAAGCGACTACAATACCGCCTTTGCGGTGGTGTTCGGGCAAAGTCTCTGGATTATTGTGGGTTCTTTGGTCGCGTTCCTCGTGGCGCAGATCGTGGACGTCGCCATTTTCCACCGTATTAAAAAATACACCGGCGAAAGCAAAATCTGGTTGCGGGCGACAGGCAGCAGCCTGGTTTCCCAGTTTTTAGACAGTTTTGTAGTTGTTTTTATCGCCTTGTACATCGGGCAGCAATTACCTTTTTTACAGGTTTTGGCCATTTCCATCATGAGTTATCTCTACAAAGCCGTGATGGCGGTGGCGATGACGCCGGTGATTTATCTTGTGCATGGCGCTATTGATCGCTATTTGGGACATGATCTGGCGACTGAAATGAAACGCGCGGCGCAGGAATAAGAGTGGTTTACCACAATAGATACAAAGTTTTTTAACCACAACGGACACAAAGTGGTTTTCACAAAGGACACAAAGCGTAGAGTTGACTCATCCCGCTTGGTATTTTTTGTAAACTTGGCATAATCATCATAAATGACTCAAAAAATGAGGTCAACTCTACGCTTTGTGTCCTTTGTGAAAACCACTTTGTGTCCGTTGTGGTAAAAAAAACTAAATGTGCAGGGTCGCAAGACCCGCGCACGGCACAACCGCTTCTTGCCGGAAATGTCCGCTGGCTTTCAAAAAGAACCGTTCCCCATCTACCATAATTTTGTTATTGGCACTGCTTTTGATTTGTCGTATCAAAAGTTAATCAAAGTAACAATGAGAAAACTACCTTTATTTGTAGTACTGGCTCTGTGCCTGTACTTCCAGCCGATTATTGCCCAAAACCGCGAATTTCCGAACGCTATTCAGGCCAAACTGAATCTGATCGATTACGGTTTGCTGAATGAAGACGATCTCAACCTGAGTCAGGGTTTTGAATTCGGCGTCACCCGCAACATCGCACCTTTTTTGAATGTGGGCCTTCCGTTCAAACTGGGATTGGCCAAATTGCCCGGCGTAACGGGTAATACCGTAACGACCAGCCTCGACCTGGTTTTCCGATTGGAAAATATGCGCGACGAAGCCAAAATAATTCCTTATTTCTTTGGCGGCGTAGGTTATGCGCTGGCGGATTTTGCTGACGGACATGTGCAGTTTCCCTTTGGCGGCGGTGTAAATTTCCGGGCCTCGAAATTTGCATTTATCAATTTGCAGGCCGAATACCGGAAAGCGCAAACGGACGACAGAGACAACCTGCAATTGGGCTTGGGCTATCACTACCTGCTTCATAAATCGGATCCGAAACCTGTGCTGCCGGTCGATACGGACAAAGACGGCGTGGCGGATAATATTGATAAATGCCCGACACAACCCGGCCCGGCCACCGCATTCGGTTGCCCCGACCGCGACAACGACGGCCTGAGCGATACAGAAGACGCCTGTCCCGATGAACCCGGGCCGATTGCGACCAAAGGTTGCCCGGATTATGACAATGACGGTTTCGCCGACAGCGTCGATGAATGCCCAAATGACCCGGGAATGCTGAATGGCTGCCCAGACTCGGATGGCGACGGCGTGGCAGATAAAATGGACCGCTGTCCAATGGAAGCCGGTTTGGCGAGCAATCAGGGTTGCCCGCAATCGACAGACAGCGACGGCGACGGTTTTGCTGATGACGATGACCAATGCCCGACGCAGCCCGGCTCTGTCAGAGGCTGCCCGGACACCGATAAAGATGGTATCGCAGATAAAGACGACCAATGCCCCACACAAGCGGGTCTTCCGCAAAACAACGGCTGCCCGGACACGGATGGCGACGGCGTATTGGACGCGACGGATAAATGCCCCTATGTGGCCGGACCTGTTTCCAATTTCGGTTGCCCGGAAGTGAAACCGGAGGTAAAAGAACGCCTGGAGTTTGCTACCAAAGCCGTCCAGTTTGAAACCGGCAAAGACGCGCTTAAACAGGAGTCGTATCCTATTCTGGACGAAATCGTAGGTATTCTGCGCGAATATCCGGCATATACGCTCTCGATCAGCGGCCACACGGATAATATTGGCGAAAAGGCGCGCAACCTGGAACTCTCTATCGACCGGGCACAAGCCTGTGTGGATTACCTGATTTTCCGCGGCATCGATGCGAATCGCCTGCGCTCCGCGGGATTCGGAGAAACCAAACCGATTGCGGGAAATAATTCCTCGGAAGGACGCGCGCTGAACAGGCGGGTGGAATTCGAGATGGTGCTGGATTAGGATGATGAATGATGAATGATGAATGATGAATGATGAATGACCGAGCGTGATGTCCGACATCACGCTCGGTCATTCATCATTCATCATTCATCATCCGTGTGCTTTTTCCCACAACAAAACTGCCCTTTTTTTGTATGGATGTACATGGATATTCCCGTGCTTACCTCTCCAGAAACGTACATGGACAATACACAGATTGAACAACTTCGCATGCGGCTCGTAGCGCCTTTGCCGGGCCGGGCCGCACAATACCGCATGGCGAGTATGCACCGCCTCGAAGAACTGGGATACAATCCGGTACCGCCGCCGGATGCGAAAGTTGCCTGCGTATTGAAGTTGCTGTACTGGCGCGACAACGCCTGGCATACGTTGCTGATTCAACGAACCCAAAACCCCAAAGACCGGCATAGCGGACAGGTGAGTTTTCCGGGCGGCCGTTTTGAAGAAAACGATGGCGAATTAGTCAATGTAGCCCTGCGCGAAGCCCAGGAGGAAGTAGGCGTTTTGCCGGGGCAGGTGGAAGTGCTGGGCCGCCTGACGGAATTGTATATCCCGGTCAGCAATTTTGTGGTGCATCCTTTTGTCGGATTGCTGCACGGCCCGACGGATTTTGTACCGCAACCCGGAGAAGTAGAGCTCATTTTAACGCCCCCGGTGGATGCATTTACCCGTCCCGAAAATCAAAAACAGGCGGATATCACTGTTGGCAGCGGTATTACGCTGAAAAATGTGCCTTATTTCGACCTGAATGGCCGGATGGTCTGGGGCGCTACGGCGATGATTTTGAGTGAGTTTCTGGAATTGTGGGTCGAGTGAGTGTATGGTGTATGGTGTATAGTGTTTAGGAAGCTCCGCTTTTGGCCAATCCCCCGACCCCTAAAGGGCAATGTCGTTGACTTAAGCGTAGTGAAGAGGTGTCATCTCCTGACGAAGGAAGGAGGTGACATCTCGTAACGGTCGTTTTCAAGTAATTCTCGCTACGAGATGTCACTTGCTCCTGCGTCGCAAATGACACCTCTCCGCTAAGTCAACGACATTGCCCTAAAGGGGAGTACATCGCAATAGAATAATAATTTTTCTACCTTAAAGTACAGATTGTCAATCTATTGCGATGTACTCCCCTTTAGGGGTCGGGGGATTGGCTAAAGGCGGAGCTTCCCAAAAACGAAACACCAAACACGGCCCAAAGGCGGAGCTTCCCAAACACGAAAAACGAAACACTAAACACGCTTCCGGTACGTCCACACCGCCAAAGCATTTACCACCGCCGCGTAGCCCAGCACGGTAAAAAAGTTTTGCCTGATGTCCTGAAATCCCGCGCCTTTGAGCAAAACCAGTCGCATAAATTCCACGAAATAAGCAATCGGGTTGATGGTGTTGAGCGTTTGCGCCCAATCCGGCATACTTTCCACGGGCGTGAAGAGACCGCACATCAGGATAAAGATCAGTATAAAAAACCAGGCGGTGAACATGGCCTGTTGTTGGGAATCGGCAAAATTGGAAATCAGAAAACCCAGTCCCAGCATACAGGGCGTAAAAACCGCCGTGTAACCGAACACCAGCCACAGGCTGCCCAGCATCGGAATATCGAACACTAATTTCCCCACCGTCAGACCGACTGTCATCATCACCAACGAGAGCATCCAGAAAGGCAGTAATTTGCCCAGAATGAACTGCCATTTTTGAACGGGCGTCACATTCAGTTGCTCGATGGTGCCCAATTCGCGTTCCCGGACGATATTCAAGGCCGTGAGAAAACAAATAATCAGCGCCACAATTTCACCCAGAATACCCGGTACCATAAAAGTTTTGTAATCGAGTTTGGGGTTGTACCAGTTGGAATATTCAATTTGGATGGGGCGCGGCGCGGGCGCAGGGAGTGCTGCCTGGTCGATGGATGCGAGGCGGGGCGCCCAGGTTTCGGCAAATTCCTGGTTGAACGACCGTATGATATTTTGCGCATAACCCATGCCGAGTCCGGCTTTGGTCGCATTGATGGCATTGGCGGTCAGGGAAATGGATGCCGTGCCCTCCCGTACCAGGTTGCGCTCGAAATGCGCAGGTATTTCCAGGATCAAATCTGCCTGATCGTTGGACATGGCGTCGTCGGCCTCTTTGGCTGCGGCCACTATCTGGTTTTTGAAATAGCCCGATGCTTCAAATTTGGCAGTCAACTGCCGCGATGCAGGTGAAAAATCGGCATCCACCACGGCGAGATGCAGGTTTTTGATTTCGTAATTCGCTGCAAATGACAACAGCAACATCTGGAAAACCGGCATCACGAGCAGCAGCGGCAGCATCGTTTTGTTGCGGAAGATTTGCAGAAATTCCTTTTGAATCAGAAAAAAAACAATCCTCATGGTGAGTTGTGAGTGGTGAGTTGTGAGTGGCATCCCGCTTGGCGGCTCGTGGGTTTTGGCATGGGCTTTTCAGGCAGGTAATTGTGAATCGTGTTTGGTGTGTGGTGTTTAGTGTTTGGGGTGCTTCGCATTTGACGGTAGTTGATATTTTAGGTCGAATTTTCACAAAGGCCAAACGCGAAGCGTCCGAAACACTAAACACCACACACCAAACACGATTCACGATTACCTGCCTGAAAAGCCCATGCCAAAATACAACCAAATGCCAAGCGGGACGTTTCTCACCCTCTCACTTCTCACCCTCTCACCTCTCTCAAGCCAGTCTGTCTTTAAAATTTCGCAAGCTCAGCGCCAGGAAAAACAGCGCCATGCCGCCCAGCACGAGGGTTTGTTTCCAGAGGTATTCCAAGCCCACGCCTTTAATCATAATCCCTTTTACAATCGTGTTGAACCAGGTGGCCGGGATGGCGCTTCCAATCACCTGCAGCGGCATGGGCATACTCTCCCGGGGAAATATAAAACCCGACAACAGCATCGTGGGCATCATCAGCCCCAAGGCGGACATGAACATGGCGGTCATTTGATCCTTGGCTTTAGTGCTGATAAAAATGCCGAGCGACAGGGCCACAAACATATACAAAACGCATTCCGCAGCCAACAGCCAGACGGAACCCCGCAAAGGCATTCCAAAAACAAAGATGCCGAGCAACACGATGACCAGCGCGTTTACCAGGGTAAGGACTAAATAAGGCGCCGTTTTGCCCAGAATGATCTGGATCGGTTTCAAAGGGGAAACGAGCAGCACCTCCATGGTGCCCAATTCTTTTTCGCGGGCAATGGTAATGGAGGTCATCATGGCCGAAACCAGCATCAGGATCAGGGTCATCACGCCGGGTACAAAATTGAACACGCCTTTTTGTTCGGGATTGTACCGCATTCGGGATTGTATGTTGATGATCGGCGACACAGCGGCCACGCCTGTCTGTTGGGCCTTTACACGCTGGAAATCGAGTATGATCGCATTGGCGTAATTAATCAGTGTGGTGGCCGTGTTAGGGTCGGAGGCGTCGCCGATGAGTTGCAGTTTCGCTTCGCCGCGTTGCAGCGCCGCCGCAAAACCCGGTGGAAATATGACGGCCATTTTGATTTTTCCTGTCCGGAAAGCAGGATCAATTTCAGCGGAAGCAGCCAATGTCTGATCCAGTTGAAAGTAATGGCTCGATACCAGTTGGTTGGTCAGCGCGATGCTTTCCGTGTCCTTCGACTGGTCGAGGACGGCGATGGAAGCGTTTTTTACTTCATTGGTCAGCACAAAACCGAATAACAACACCTGGGCCACTGGCATACCAAACAGAATCAGCAGGGTTCGCCGGTCGCGGAGGATATGGCGAAATTCTTTTATGATAAAAGCGGAAAGGCGATTCATGGCACAAAGGTAGTTATGAGTTATGAGTTATGAGGGATGAGTTATGAGTTATTGGTGTTTCAGGCTGGAATGGGTAATATAAAGGACAAAGCATTTCCCCATTCCAGCCTGAAACACCAATAACTCATAACTCATCCCTCATAACTCATTCCTGTAAAGCCTTTCATCCGCACTTTTTTCCCCCGTTCCGTGCTGACCACATCTTCCCAAACCAGTTCAATGCCGTCTAATTTTTCCAGTTCCGGGCGTTTGTGCGGCGTGATGACCACCAAAAGCGACGTGGCTTGCAGCAGTTGCCAGCTCAGGGAAAACAAATCTTTGACCGGGCAAAGATGCAGCGCAAAAGAACTGATAATAGTGGAATAACGCGCCGGGAGGCCGTTTTTGATGACATCCATAAAAGACAAACGCAGGCAGGAGCAAGCAGTATTTTTTTCAAATAATGCAAAGGTAAACGGGTCACAGCCCTTGATGCCCTGTACACCCATGCCCTGCAAAACCTGCGTCACTTCTCCGCCGCCTGCTCCAAAATCGAGCACTGCCGAGCTGTCGAGCCTGTGCAGGTTGCGCTCCAGCAGCGCTTTTATTTCCGGGAAATGCGGGTTTTCATACGTGTCGGCAAATGCGCGGTAGTAACCTTCCGCTCCATGCTGGTCGTATAAAGGGCGGATTTTTTTCATGGAATCGGACAGTTGCGTGTGGATAAAATAGAACACGGATTTGAAAGATGAGACACGGATTTTATTCATCCACTCTGATCGGGAAAAATCCGTGTCTCATCCTTCAAATCCGTGTTCTATTTTATCCCAAAATCCATGTTCCATCATTGCTTGATCCGCTGTTCGTAATCCCGCTCTAAACTATCCAGTAAAATCTGATAGGCCGGGTCGTCGATG
>JALHMA010000196.1 GCA_022844265.1 Saprospiraceae bacterium
GAAAAATACAGTACCGACGAAGTATTTGCCGATTGTTTTACGGTAGAAATCGAATTGAAACCCGGCCAGAAACTCTGTGTGTTTGCGGACAGCGACTCCGGTATGACTTTCGAGAAATGCCAGAAACTCAGCCGCTACCTGGAAAGTTTTATTGATACCAACGGCTGGCTGGGTGAAAAATACACGCTGGAGGTGAGTAGCCCCGGTATCGCCCGGCCACTCAAGTTTTTGCGGCAATACCACAAAAATATAGGACGCCAGTTGGAAGTGACCCAAACCGATAAAAACCGGATGACGGGCCTTCTGAAAGCGGTGGAAGAAACGCAGATTGTCCTGAGCCAGACCGTGACAGAGCGGGATGAGAAAAAAAAGAAAAAAGTAATCGAAGTCGAAACGGTCATTCCGTTTGAACTGATAGAAAAAGCCATCGTAAAACTGGCATTTTGAGTATTTTTTTTACCACATAGGCACATAGAAACTTCACATAGCACACATAGAATTACAATTACCACACAGGCCTCCAAATGCTATGTGTTCTATGTGAAACCCCTATGTGTGCTATGTGGTAAAAAGCATAAAAACTAATTTTCAACCAATTAATAACAGATCAATGGTCAATTTAGTAGATGTATTCGCCGATTTTAAAACCGGTAAAAACATAGACCGCCCTACCATGGTGCGCGTTTTGGAAGACGTATTTCGCACCCTGATTAAGAAAAAATACGGTACTGACGATAATTTTGATGTCATCGTCAATACCACCAACGGCGACCTGGAGATTTGGCGCGTACGGGAAGTTGTACCCGACGGCGAGGTGACCAATGAACTTGCCCAGGTGAGTGTCACCGAAGGCCAGCAAATTGATGAAAGTGTGAAGGAAGGAGAAGAGTGTTACGAACAACTCTCCATCGACGATTTTGGCCGCCGGGCTATTATGGCCGCCCGCCAGACCCTGGTATCGCGGATCATGGAACTTGAAAAAGACGAGATTTTCCGCAAATACTCCGAATTGGTGGGGAATGTCGTGACCGGCGAGGTGAGCCAGATCATGAAAAAAGAAGTGCTTATTCTGGATGATGCCACGAGCAATGAACTGGTATTGCCACGCACGGAAATGATCAAAGGCGACTATTACCGCAAAGGCGACGTCGTGAAAGGTATTATCCGCAAAGTGGAAATGCGCAACAATGTGCCGTTTATCATGTTAAGCCGTACTGATCCGAGTTTCCTGCACAAACTGCTCGAAGCGGAGGTGCCCGAAATTGAAGACGGCGTTATTGAAATCAAACACATCGTACGCCTGCCCGGCGAACGCGCCAAAGTAGCCGTAGAAAGCCACGACGAACGCGTCGATCCCGTTGGCGCCTGCGTAGGGATGAAAGGTAGCCGTATCCACGGCATCGTTCGCGAACTCCGCAACGAAAACATTGACATCATCAACTACACCAACAATACCTCGCTCTTTATCCAGCGGAGTCTTACACCTGCCAAAATCACGACCATCGAACTCGACAACGAGCGCAAACGCGCCGCCGTTTACCTCGATGCTGACCAGGTAAGTCTCGCCATCGGAAAGGCCGGCAGCAATATCAAACTGGCGACCAAACTGACCGGCTACGAAATCGACGTTTACCGCAACCAGGCGGAATACGAAATCGACGACGTAGACCTCGAAGAATTCAGCGACGTTATGGAACCCTGGGTCATCGAAGCACTGAAAGGTGTCGGTTGTGACACTGCGCGTCAGGTGCTCGAACTGAGCGCCGAAGAACTGATTCGCCGTACCGACCTGGAGGAAGAAACCGTACACGAAGTACTGCGTATTCTGGCTGACGAGTTTGAGGAAGAGGGGAAATAGTTATTGGTTATTCGTTATTGGTTATTCGTGTGCTAAGGCTTGGCTTGGCTAATATTTATGGCCAAAATTTACAAAACGAATAACCAATAACGAATAACAAATAACCAATTCGCTCCTTAACCGCTTTTTTTATTATACCTTTGCAGCGCAATTTTAACATTTAAACATTCCAGGTCTTCTAAACGTCATTCCACGCGGCAATTTCGGCGTTTCCCCGCAAACGCATCCAAAATCAACTTTTCAATAAAGCAGGCAAACCACTGCATGGCGCAAAAATTAATTAAGGTAGCAAAAGAGTTCAACGTCGGTCTGCACACCATCGTCGAGACGCTGCATAGCAAAGGCTTTCCACTTGTGGAAGAAAAACCCACCGCCGATATCAGCGACGAGATGCTCATTGTCCTCCAAAAGGAGTTCCAGAAAGACCTTGCTATCAAACAGGAGGCGGATAAATTGGCCCGTCCCGTACTGAAAAAAGAACCTTCATCACCTTCTGTCAGTACAAACACTTCATCTTCTTCCGCTGCGCCATCGTCGCAGCGCCCATCTTTTTTGCCCCCCCGCGAAGAGGCGCCTAAAGTTGTTTTACCCAGATTGGAAGAACAACAAACCCCCAATCCTGCCCCTAAAAAAGAGGAATCGGAATTGACGACGCACCGCGAACGCCCTTCCCTGCGTGTGCTTGGAAGAATAGACCTGGATGCGCAAAAACAACAAACCCCCAAGCCGCAAGCGCCCAAACCGGAGGAAAAACCGGAGGCCATTCCACCGAAAGAACAAATTGCTCCCGTAAGCGAGGAAAAGGAAAAACAAAGCGCAACCCCTGCGCCGGAAAAGAAACCGCAGGCTGAAACCCCGCCACCCGCTAAAGAACGCACTGCACCTGTTGCAGAGCCGACCGAACCCGTTGAAAAAGATTCGGTTGCGGAAGGAGGAACGCCGGAAGACAATGAACCCTATCGCGCAGAGGCGACACAATTGCGCGGCCTGAAAATACTGGGCCGTATCAGCCTGGATAAACCCAAACCGGAACCTACTCCCGGCGATCGCCAGAGTGGCAACCGCGGCGGACAAGGCAACCAACGCGGCGGACAAGGCGGCAACCGCGGCAGCAACCAGGGCAGCGGCACGCGCAATCCGCAGCAAGGCGGCCAAACCAACCGGCCCGCCAATGCAGGCAGCGGCACAGCCGAAGGCGCCGGTAGCAACAACGACCCCAACCGCCATAAACGCAAACGCAAAAAAGTACAACAACCCGTTACTGCAGCTTCACTCCAGGCATCTATGTCAGGTGGAACTGCCGGAACCAATACGCCCCCGGGCGAACGCCGCGGTCCCGCACCAACTGCCCGCCGCGACGAACAACCGAAAGAAGTTTCTCAAAAACAAATTGAGGATCAAATCCGCCAGACTATGGCGCGGATGGGCGCAAGCGCCAGCCGCAAACGCCAGAAAATCCGCCGTGACAAACGCGATGTACGCCGCGAACGCGCCGAACTGGCTGAAATAGAACGTACGGAAGGCGAAAAAACATTACAGGTAACAGAGTTTATCTCCGTTTCCGATCTGGCATCGCTGATGAACATCAAACCTGCCGACGTCATCAAAGCCTGTATGAGCCTCGGCATTTTTGTGTCGATCAACCAGCGCCTCGACGCCGAATTGATAGAAGTCGTCGCCAGCGAATTCAACTATGAAGTGCAGTTTATCTCCGCCGAAGAACAGGTGGAAGTAGAAGAAGAAGAACTCGACGATCCGAAAGACCTCGTTTGGCGCCAGCCGATCGTTACGGTTATGGGCCACGTCGACCATGGTAAAACTTCTTTACTCGACTTTATCCGCAGCGCCAACGTGGCGGAAGGTGAAGCGGGCGGTATTACCCAGCACATCGGCGCCTACGAAGTAAAAGTTGGTGAAGACAACGATAAGGAAATCACATTCCTCGATACGCCTGGTCACGAAGCGTTTACCGCCATGCGGGCACGCGGTGCCAAGGTGACAGACATTGCCATTATCGTGATTGCGGCAGACGATAGTATCATGCCACAAACACGGGAAGCGATCAGCCACGCGCAGGCCGCCGGTGTTCCGATTGTCTTTGCGATTAATAAAATTGACAAACCGGGCGCCGATCCCGAACGTATCAAAAACGAACTCGCCCAGATGAACCTGCTGGTCGAATCGTGGGGCGGCAAATACCAAAGCCAGGACATTTCAGCCAAAAAAGGTGAGAATGTAGACAAACTCCTCGAAAAAGTGCTGCTCGAAGCGGAGCTGCTCGAACTCAAAGCCAATCCTGCCCGCCGTGCCATCGGTACCGTGCTGGAGGCATCTTTGGATAAAGGCCGGGGTTATGTCACCAAAATGCTGGTAGAAAACGGTACCCTGCACGATGGCGACCCCATCATTGCCGGCGAGTTTTCGGGTAAGGTAAAAGCCATGTTCAACGAACGTGGTAAAAAAATCAAGGAAGCAGGTCCCGCTACTCCGGTACTGGTACTCGGCCTTCCCGGTGCGCCACAGGCAGGTGAAAAAATCAAAGTGGCCCGCTCCGACAGCGAAGCCAAAGAGATCGCCACCAAACGCGCCCAGATTATCCGCGAACAATCCAACCGCGCTAGCAAACGGATCAGCCTCGATGAAATCGGTCGCCGTCTGGCACTGGGCAACTTTAAAGAACTCAACCTCATCGTCAAAGGCGACGTGGACGGTTCTATCGAAGCCCTTACCGACTCGCTCATCAAACTGTCCATGGAGAAAATCCAGGTCAACGTCATCCACAAGGCCGTCGGTCAGATTGTGGACAGCGACGTCATGCTGGCTTCCGCTTCCGACGCCATTATCATTGGCTTCCAGGTGCGTCCTTCCATCACTGCGCGCAAACTCGCAGAAAAAGAAGGTGTGGAAATCAAAATGTACTCCATCATTTACGAGGCCATCGAGGAAATCAAGGCCGCTATGGAGGGCATGTTGGAGCCGACGAAAGAAGAGGAAATCATGGGTCAGGTCGAAATTCGCGAGGTATACAAAATCTCGAAAGTCGGCACCGTTGCCGGTTGCTTCGTACTGGAAGGCAAGATCAGCAGGAACCACTACATCCGCATCGTGCGCGACGGTATCGTGGTCTATCCCGGCAACGCCAACCAGAACGCCGAACTGGCTTCGCTCAAACGCTTCAAGGAAGACGCGAAAGAGGTCAAATCCGGTATGGAATGCGGTATTACGATCAAGAACTTCAACGACATTAAACCCGGTGATATCATCGAGTCGTATGTGATCAATGAGGTGAAAACGATGTTGAAATAAGGTTGTCGGGTATCAGTTATCTGTTATCAGGGGCTGATACGGGGGCTTTTGTGAATTTGAACGGCGCGTATGGAACGGAGAGTTCTGTACGCGCCGTTTTTGTTTTACTTTCGATATCACCGGATCACCAGACGCCGGAATTCCGACCTTGCCCCAACATCGAGCCGGCAGAAATATACCCCGGCAGGCAAATGGGCCACACTGAATTCCTTGCTGTAAGGCAAAACAGGATTGCGCTCCGTAAGCGACAGCACTTCGGCGCCCTGTGCGTTGGTGAGCGTTACATGCAGGGTCGACAGTTCGCCGGCCATGTCGACCAGCAGCGATACTTTGCCGGTAGCCGGATTCGGCGACAGTTGCCAGTCGGCAGGCTCCTGAACCCGTATGGAAACAGCCGGTGAATATTTGAAACGTTGATCGCGATCGACCATTTTCAGGCGATACACATTTTCGCCCGGAGCGGCAAAAAGATCTTCGAAACTGTATTGCTGCTCCGAAGTGCTTTCTCCGGCAGCTGTTACTTGTCCAATCCGCTCAAAGCCGGCGCCTTCCGTTTTCCGTTCGATCTCGAAATGAGCGCCGTTTCTTTCCGTGGCGGTCGACCAGTTCAGGCGTACCCGGCCTTCTTTCAGGGTTGCTTTAAAGGTGAGCAACTCGATCGGTAGCGGGCTGGCAGTGACTTTGTAGATCGGCCCGCTTAACCGGGTGGCGTATAGTTCGCCGTTGTCGTCCTCACCGAACGCTGTAATATTGGATACCGGCACATCGGGTTGGTAATCGGATACCCAGGCCGATCCATTGTATTTCAGCAGCCAGAAATTACTGAACACGTAATCCGTCAACACATACCATCCGTACAAAGAGGGTACCTCCGTCCCCCGGTACACAAAACCTCCGGTGATAGATCGCCCGCCGGTCGCGCTATGGTCGTATTCAAAAACCGGAAAAGTATAATTGCTCATGGGCAGGCAACCGGAGGTCAGATAAGCATGGTTGCCTTCATAACAGCGCCAGCCGTAGTTGCGGCCGCCCGTACCGGAAGGTTCAAAATTGACTTCTTCCCATGCGCCCTGACCCACGTCGGCAATATACATATCACCGGTCAGACGGTCGAAACTAAAGCGCCAGGGATTGCGGACGCCCAGGGACCATATTTCTTCCCGGTAGGTGGATACGCCGACAAAGGGATTGCTTGGAGGTATCCCGTAATTGTTGCCACCTGCGGGATTATCCACGTCGATACGCAACATTTTTCCAAGCAAATCCGCAGGATTCTGGGCACGGTTGCCGGGGTCGCCCGAGCCACCTCCATCGCCTACGGCAATGTAGAGATAGCCGTCCGGGCCGAAACTCAAATCGCCGGCCTTATGGTTTGTAGAACCGGGTTGGTCGATCGTCAGAATAATGAGCTCGGTAGCGGCATTCACAGCATTGTTCGTGATAGGGGAGGTCGCCGTAAAACGGCTTATCCGGGTGTCGCCCGAAGGATCGTGGACATAATTGACATAGAAGAAACCGTTACTCTTAAAATTGGGGTGAAATGTCAGCCCCAGTAATCCCTGCTCGCCGCCAAACAACACCGGCCCCGTAATATCGAGGTAATTTGTACCGATCAATGTATTTGTGTTCTGGTCGAAAATGCGGATGATGCCGGATTGATCTACAATAAATAGACGCCCGGAACCATCTCCGGCGCCGGTAATGTCGACGGCATTATCAACATCGGTAACCTGTGAAAACACCAGATCGGGCTGGGCAAAAAAAGTCTGGCTGTACAGCATCAGACCGAGCAATGAAACGAGTGTACGCATTTTGTCAGGATTGAATGGTGAGAAAAGTTTGGATGGTCTGGAGGCTTCGTTTTCATCCTGGTAAACTGTTCTTTCATTCAATAATACGTTGCGCTCGGCAGGTAGGGATTTATTTTTCTTAATTTAGGAACGATGAAATAACAACTTCCCGATTTGATGCCATTCTTTTGCCGCTATCCATCCCATCTTTTTCGTTAAATAGCGCTGCTATTCGCCTCAAAAGATAGTCGGCTGGCACCAAAATAATTGGCCTGAAATCGTGAACTTGTTATTTCATCGTTCCTTAGCGTTGGGCTTTATTTTAGAAACTCAAAAAATAAAATTGTTCCATTAAAAACCAGAATTGTAAAAATCAGTCGTTCATGAATAACAATATGCTCTCCGTCCGCCCCCTTCAGGCCTCCGACCTCGATCTGCTTATCCACTACTGGATGAACGCGGAACCTGCATTTCTCCAGGGCATGGGCGTCGATCTCGACAAGATGCCCACCCGCGAACAATGGCTGGATATGTTGTCTCGGCAACTCACCCAATCCTATCAGGAAAAACAATCCTACGCCGTCATCTGGGAAGCGGATGGCAAGCCGGTGGGCCACTCCAATGTAAGCAAAATCGAATACGGTGAAAAAGCATACATGCACCTGCACCTCTGGCAATCCGGCGTTCGGCGCAAAGGTATGGGCGTCGAACTGGTGCGCCGCAGCCTGCCTTTTTATTTCGACAACCTGCACCTGAAGACATTGTACTGCGAACCGTATGCCCTGAATCCGGCACCCAACAAAACGCTGCAAAAGGTTGGTTTTCAATTATTTGATACATACGTCGGCATTCCCGGTTGGCTGAATTTTGAGCAGGAGGTGAACCTCTGGATACTCACTAGGGAACGATTTGAAAGGATAAAAATGGCACACGGATTAAAAGGATTGGACACGGATTTTTAATGTTTTTCCCATATAATCCGTGTCCAATCCTTTTAATCCGTGTGCCATTTTCATCCTTTTGTATAGTTTTGCCCGAATGAATCCTGTATCCAAAATATGCAAAACGCTCCTGCTGCTTAGGCTATTTTTGATGTTCTCGAGCCCGATTTTCGGTCAGATTGTCAACATCGAGGAAATGCGCATCACCGGCACCAATGATTCCCTGCGTTGGTACGGGGCGCTCAAAGGCGCTTTTTCCGTTGCCAAAGTGCAGGAACAGACCATGCGCCTGCACGGCGAATCGAGGGTGCAATACAAGCATCGGCGCCATGTAGTGCTTTTACTGCTCAATGCGGATTTTTTGCGGGCCGGCGGCAAAGCCTTTTCCAATGCCGCTTTTGCACACCTGCGCTATAACTACAAACTGCGCACACCGCTTTCCTGGGAAGTGTACGCCCAGCAACAAACCAACCGCCTGTTGCTCATTAAGAACCGGACGCTGGTCGGCACCGGGTTGCGGCAGCGTTTTTTTGTGAACCGGGCCCAAAACAGCCGGCTGTATCTCGGCACAGCCTGGCTGTATGAGCAAAATTATTTTGTGGAAAACTACGGTCAGCAGGCCTGGCAACGCTGGAGCAATTACGTGTCCATTACTCTGCGTCAGCAAAAAACAGGCACGGTGCTGCAAGGCACCACTTACTGGCAGCCGGCTTTCAGCGATTTCCGAAACTACCGCTTTTCCACGGAGTGGTCGCTGGAACTCCCGCTCGGCAAACACCTGCGTTTCAGCACCGATTTTGCATATAGCCTCGACAGGGGCCTGCCGAATGCAGCGCCGCTGGGTATTTATACCTGGCAAAACGGAATCGTGTGGCGTTTATGAGTATTCTTTACCACATCGTTTTTTACCACATAGGACACATAGGCCATTCACATAGAACACATAGCCGTAGAGTACTCCAAACTATGTGTTCTATGTGAATGGCCTATGTGTGGTAAAAAAATAATTGGGATTTAATCGTACCTAACAAGAAAATTTGCACAAAAACCTGCACTTTTAACGCCGAAAACAATCTATACCTGTTCTTCTTATGATGGCCATTCTTTCCACCATTATCGGCATCGTTTTCGTGATGCTGCTCTTCAGCCTGCTGGCTTCTTCCATCCTCGAACTCATTGCCGGTTTCCTGTCGCTGCGCGGGCAACAGCTCGTCAATGCCATCCGCGGTATGATCGGAAGCGGCGCCACGAACGACTTTTTAGGACACCCTTTTTTCCAGCAATTGGCCGCGGGATCGAAAGAACGCACCAAAATAGGCGGAAAGAAACGCGCCCTGCCTTCCTATATCAGTTCCGGCACTTTTAGTTCTATCTTACTGGATATGATGGAAATAGATAACCGCGCTGATCTGGAAGCGGCCATTGCCGGATTGCCGGAAGGCCCTTCCAAAAAACTGGCGCAGTTCCTCTACCGGCAAACCAACGGCGAACTCCCGGAATTCAAGAAAAAACTGGAAGAATGGTTCAATGAAGTGATGGATCGCGCATCCGGGGCCTACAAACGCACCTCGCAGCGCTGGTTAGTGGGTATCGGCCTCTCGTTGGCAGTCGTCTTCAATGTCGATGTCATCAATATTTACCACAGCCTCAGCATCAATTCCACCCTGAGCAATTTTGTTGCGGATGCCGCTACCAACTATGCTAATACCCAGCCGGCGCCCACAGCGCCCAACCTCGACAACCCGGACATTACCGCAGCGAGACAAAAAATCGGAACCCTGGTCAATGATAACATTGCAGCACTGGAGTCGCCGCTCGGCCTCGGTTGGAGCACGGTAAACTGGCAAGTGGTGGATGGCAAATGGTGGCTGCACAAAATTATCGGCTGGCTTACCACTGCCATCGGTATATCGCTCGGCGCTACGTTCTGGTTTGAAATGCTGCGCAAATTAGTCAGCCTGCGCTCTTCCGGCCCTGCTCCGGTTACCACCACCACCATCACGCAAAGTACCGCAGCACCTACCCAAACCTCCGTCAGCACCGGCAGCGCGCTCACCACGCCACCCAGCGACAGCGTGCTGGAGAGTATGCCTGCAACGAAAAAAGCGGCATCTAAGCCAAAGAAAAAGGAATGAGTTATGAGAGATGAGTTATGAGTTATGAGTTATTGGAATTTCAGGCTGGAATGGGGAAATTGAGGTTCGTTTCATCTCCATAAATTGTATCAGTTATCAGTTATCAGTTATCTGTTATCAGGTTCAGCGTAGGGAGATGACAGATGCATTTTTCCCTTTTCCAGCCTGAAACTCCAATAACTCATAACTCATAACTCATAACTCATCTCTCATAACTCACCCCTCACCCCTCATTCCTCACCCTTCACCCCTCAATCCTAATAAAAATGGCTACCCTGCAACAATTGATTACAAGCGGCAGAGATACGACTGTCCGCAACCTGAATTTACCTGAAAACAGGCCGGCTGGTCTGGAAATCCAGACCTTGCTGTGCGACCTGGGTCTGCTCGACCCCGAATTTACCGGCAGCGTTGCCAAAGCCTTCGGCCCGGGCAGAAAAGCGGACGGGGCTTTCGGCCCCAATTCGATGTCCGCTATTTTTGAGTTTTACCGCCTGTCGGGCATTCCCTACTATTT
>JALHMA010000197.1 GCA_022844265.1 Saprospiraceae bacterium
ACACAAAACGGTGAATTCGCGAAAGGTTACAACACAATCAGTGTAGACCGTGCTCTGTTGAACACTACAGGTTTGCTGTACTACACACTCGAAACTGCTACGGACAGCGCAACGAAGAAAATGATACAGTCCAAGTAACGCCGATCCCCTGATCGGGGAAACGGAGATGACGGTTACTAAACTTTTTAAGTTTAGTAACCGTCTCAGTCTCATCCTGTTCGGCAAAAGTATAGCCCTTCTCCTGCCTGCGCGGGGGAAGGGCTTTTTTTTCGTATAAAAAACGCCATCTTATTACCATTGAAACACAGAAGACCTTACATTTGATGATTAGATGATTTATCCATGACATATCTATTTATTCATTAATCTATTTTTCTTTTAATCGCGTGCCTATTGAAGCATTGTGCCTGTACTGCAAGGATCCTCTCCTTGTGTGCATGCCTCCTGTATTGACGTTTTCACTTTTAAAATTTAATCTCATGTTTAAGCCACCTTCTGAACAATTGCGTATCGCTATTTCTGATTCGTTAATTCTTCCCTGCGGCTTGTTTTCCTGATTTTCCGATAACACCGGTTTGTTCACAAACGATGTTGCTACAGAGGCGCTTACGCCCTTTGAGTGCTCGCTGTATATAACAACCCCGGGTAATTATCTCTCTTTGTTATTTTTAAATCAGGCAAACTCATTTATGGATGAATTAATCGAACTCATCAGTTCAATCAATATCAACAAGCTCAAATCAGGCGGTCTGTGGCGATTTATTTTCGAACCGGACTCGCTGATGGAGCAGCTGTGTGAAGCGATTCACGAGGGCCGTGTACGGTCGGATGAAGACGCTATTGCATTGCTTTATCCTGGGCAGAAGCCAGGAACCAAGTTTATCAACCTCCGCGAACGGCTTCAGGAACGGATACTCAGCGTTGTTTTTTTACTGGAATTTCGTGCTCCGGGTGGTACAGACCGGCAGAAGGCCTATTTCGAGTGCAACCGTAAATGGTCGGCCTCCATGGTATTGCTGTCAAAAAATGCCAAGCGGGTCAGTATTTCATTGATGGAAGACCTGCTCAAGCAAACACTCCATTTTGAGTTCACGGAACTTTCTCTGAGCATCCTTTCTTCGCTACGACTGCATTATGGTACGATCCACGGCAACCTCGACCGTTATAACCTGTACCGGGAGATGTATCAGCAACAGCAGGAAGTGTGGATGATGGAGAATGAGGCGGAAGACAGCTATACGCACCTGGTCAGTTATTTCGTCAACAGCAAGTCTTCCAAAACCAATATTTCAGACAAGGCACGTGAATATTTCCAAACCATTCAGCAGCACATGGAACGCAGCGAATCGTTTCGCCTGCACCTCTGCGGTCGTATGATCCAGGTCATGATACACAGCAGCCGCAATGATTATGCGGCTACAGCCAGGGTTTGTGAGGATGCGATTACTTTTTTCAGAAAGAAAACATTCGAGAGCAACCTGCCCTTGCAAGCCTTTTATTATCAACTGATTGTGTGTTACATACAGCTACAGGAATTTGAAAAAGGAGAGGCGATTATCCGGCAATATCAGAGCGTGTTCGAAGAGGGGTCTTTCAACTGGTACAAGTTGCAGGAGTTGTTCTACCTGCTGGCTACCTATACACGCCACTACGAAGAGGCATTTCAGGTTTGTGATGCCGTTCAAACGCGGATACGCAATAGCAGTAGTAGTAACCTGCCCCGGCAAATCACAGAAATGTGGAAGATTTACGAAGCCTATGCGCATTATCTGGTTCTGATTGGGAGGATTCAGTTGCCAGAAGATTATGTTTCAAAATTTAAGGTGAAAAAATTTCTGAACGAAATTCCTACCTATTCGAAGGACAAGCAGGGCATGAATATCCCTATCCTGATTATTCAGACACTCTTTTCCATTTCCGAGCAAAATTACCACCAGTCTATTGACCGTATTGAGGCCGTGGAAAAATACTGTGGGCGCTACCTCAAACAAAATGAAACGTTCCGCAGCAATTGTTTTATCAAGGCGCTGTTGCAGATACCGGCTGCATCCTTTCACAAGGAGGCTGTCGTGCGCAAAGCACAGAAGTACATAGACCAGCTCGATACCTTGCCGCTCGATGTAGCCTATCAGACGCATGAAATTGAAATTATCCCGTATGAACACCTCTGGGAAATGGCGCTGGAGGCTTTGCAGAATCAAATGGTAAGGACGGGCGTTCCGCTCAGAAAAGTAGGTTAAGTGGTCGTGTCAGAAGGGTCGAAGCGGAATAAAAGGCCAAATTATACTTGATTTTTCGGTGCGAAACTTCCCGAAAGTTTAAAACTTTCGGGAAGTTGGAGGTAATGCGAAATTAAATTTCACACTAAAACCATGGTTCAAGTAGAATCCGACTTTTGACACAACCCCTGATTCTTTTTTTTAATCCCGCCTTCGAATACAAATAATTATTTTTTTAAATATAATTTGTGGAAAGGCTTGCCCAAAAACTGCTTTACGGCAGTTTTTGGGCTTTTTTTTTGCGCTAAAACGGCTCAATAACGACTCGATTCGTTTGTTTTTATTTGCTTTAATCTGTTGAAAATCAAATATTTATATTGATATCGTGATAAAAAACAACTAAATAACCAATGTGAAAAACCGGGTCTTACTGTCCGAAGGTCTGTAACCCTGCTGCCTCACCTTTGACTTCGTAATCAATAATCAACAACGAAGTCGATATGAAAAGTCAAGCAGCCAACGGTAACAACCTCCAATTCCAAGTACCAACCACAGTACAGTTTGTTCAAAAAAGTAACGACGTGATCATAATTGACATTGCAGGCGTATAATTTCTTCCCGGCTTCCTCAGATCGACCGATCAGGGCGGCCAGGTAAGTACGAAACGGCAGCGTAGCTGCCCGGCAATGTAATCAACGTCATTCCCTCTCCAGGGAGATTTACTACTTCTCACTTTGGACAAGCATAGCACATGGATTTAAAAGTACACACAGGTGATACTCCGGCAGTGTCGATTCATCGCCATGCCCACAAACAAACCCTCAAAAGAATAAAATCGGAAGTGATACTCGGCTCGCCAGGTATGGATTGTCAGGGAGTCGGGGTGTGCAGGGTGATGGCGTACGGCGAACCTTTCGATGGAAAATGTCCTGTTATAACGGCGTGGATGAGTGTAACAGCGGAACGTAAATTGAGATTTTCTTTCTGGAAATCGACGATGGATCGCCGCCTGATGAAGCGGCATTTTGGATGGCAGCTCTTTCAGGTATATGAATTATACGAATTGCCGGCGGAGTTGACGAAGCCCCTGTTAAAAGAACCGGGCAAGGTTTATCCCGGTATTTATCCGGTGTGGGAGACTTCGCGTTTTTTGATTGTAGACTTTTAAACGAAGCCTGCAAATTTTCTGAAATGACATGTAAAATCCGTTCGTAAGCACTGCTTTCGGACGATAAGGCACTCTTGTGGCACACACAGGACAGATATTTTATTGCCTGATAATCAGGATTTTATAAAAAGAGCAATAGTGAAAAAGTGATGATCAATGCATGAAAGGGCGGGCCCAAAGGGGCCTGCCCATATAGCATTCCAAGACGCAACCTCATTTCTTTAATATATCAAAATTTTTACTTCTTATGAAAAGAATTTTCCTTATTGACAAAGTAGGGGATAGTTTTCGGAAGGTACGGATTGGAGCCCGGCCCGAACAAAGACTAATCACTACCACGCTTCTGATTTCGGCACTCGGCATGGCTTTGTTTAGCCTGTCGGGTCTTTCCATTTTTGGCGAAGAGGTATCCGACAGCCTGCGCGCGACCATCCAGACGAATGGCTGGGTCGTCATCATCAAAGCAGTTGCCTTGCTGATGATCGTTGCCATGTTTGGTAAATACCGCAGGTTTTTCAGAGCGGTATTGCAAAAACTGGAACCGAGTTATCCGGCAGCCGGCGATTTTGCCCGTTTTTCCGGTAAAAAAACCGGAATACTGGCAACGCTCCTTGTTGGATTATGTATGTTAGGCTCGTCTGCACTTGTTGCGCAGTCGGGCACTGCTTTTCGTGACTTTAACGGCGACGGCCTGCAGACGGGTGCAGAACCCGGGGTACAAGGCGTCAATGTACGTTTGTACACGAACGCTACTTTGCCAAACAAAGATGCGTTGATAGGTACTACCGTTACTGCCGCCAATGGTAGTTTCAACTTTGCCACCTCCGTAACAGGCCGCGCAGCCAATCCGGGCGAGTCGGTGCGGATCGAGTTCGAAATTCCAAATTCTTTTGAATGCACTCTGGCCAACGACGTCGACTTTGAAAGTCTCGCCGGTAGTGTGTTTGGTACCAGCGTTCAATTTATTACCGGCCAGCAAAGTAACATTCAATTTGCGATCAATAATCCGGGTGAATGGGTACAAGGAAACAACCCTGAGCTGTATCTGCCTTGTTATGCTTTCGGCAATCCAAATGCTGCCGGTAACAATGTGGCGGCACAACCCGCATTTGTAAAATTCAACTACCAGGACAATGGCATTCCCGGTCAAGGTGCTCCCTATCCAGGTATGCTGGCGGATGTAGGACAGGTAGGGTCCCTTTGGGGGGTAGCGCATTCCCGAACGGCTAAAGTGATTTTTACGGCGGCAACCATGCGTCGCCACTGTGCATTGGGTCCCTTGGGACCTGGGGGGATTTATATGATCAATCCCAGTACAAGCGTGGTCACCAATTTCCTGGACTTGGACGCTATTGGTATCAATACCTGGGATCACACTCAATCAGCATATCCACCCAATCCTGGAAACAACACCAGTCCGGTGACCGGCTATGTCGGTAGCAATAATGAGCGCGGACTCCCGGCACTTACGACAACACCGAGTACGGACTACGCCGCAGGCGACCAGGTGGGTAAAGTTTCGCTGGGCGACATTGATATTTCAGACGATGGTCGCTACCTGTACGTTATGAATTTGTGGGACCGCAAACTGTATGAAATCGATCTGGTGGATCCGAAAAATCCACAAGCACCTACCTTGGCCAACGTGGCGAGCCGGGTGCGCAGTTGGTCGGTGCCTGATCCGGGAACAAGTGCTGTACAAGGCGAACACCGTCCTTTCGGCTTAAAATATACCCGCGGGAAGGTGTACGTTGGTCTCGTTCTATCGGGTCAGGATATCAACGGCAATGTTGTATCTCCTGTAATCAATGGTAATGGATCTGATCTTCGGGGTTACGTATACGAGTTTAACCTCGGTTCGCAGATCTTTTCCGCTCCACTTTTGAATTTTAGTTTTGTGTATGGCCGCGAACGCCCCTGGATTCCCTGGGGTTATAGCACTGTAAGTGGCCTCAGCCGTTATTTCTCCGGACCAGAACGCGAAATTGCAGAGCCGATCATTGCAGATATTGAATTCGATGATCAGGGCAATATGCTGGTCGGGATTATGGACCGAAAAGGCAATCAATACGGTATCAATACTAATAATTACGCCGGTAATCTGGTAAATTACGAATATGCCTCGGCTGGCGAATTGCTACGGGCCACCTCATCTGTTGTCGGTGGCGTTTGTCAGTACAACATTGTCACGCGCCCGGGCACAGCCGATTACTACAATGATAATTCGTTTCACGTCGAATCTGTACAAGGCGGTATCTGCGTACTGCCAGGTGCCGGCGATGTGGTAGCGGTATGGCTCGACCCGCTTCGGATCAGATCAGGCGGTACCAAGCGCCTCAACAATACAACGGGCGAACCGGTCGCGAACTCGGCCTACGAAGTTTTTGAAGACTTGTTTACTTTGAATGGACCCGGCGCTACAGTGAGTAAAGCAAATGGCCTGGGAGACGTGGAGGTGGCAGGCGAAAGAGCGCCTATTTCCCTGGGTAACCGCATCTGGGCAGACATGGACCAGGATGGTATCCAGGACGCTGACGAACCGGGCTTGCCAGGTATACAAGTGGTCTTGAAGGATGCCGGCGGCATGGTGTTGGCCACGACTACTACAGGCTCCAACGGAACGTTTTATTTCAATCCTTCTAATGTAAGCGATGGGGATTCGGGCACTCCGGGCAATCAGCCAGGGCCTCAATCTACAACGGACTATAAAATTTGTATTCCGGCTTCCCAATTCGGCAACGGTCAACCCCTTTATAATTTCCGTTTGACGCCTGATAACCAGTCGGGAAATGGTCTCGCGGACTATACCGACAGCGATGGGTTGCTACAGCCAAATGGCGATATAGAAATTATGCTTACCACCGGGGCGCCTGGTGAAAGCAATTTCACCTGCGACTTCGGATTAATCCCCACGGATTATGGCGACCTTCCGGATACCTACGGTACAACCGTGGCCTCCAATGGTCCCTGGCACTGGGTAAACAACCAACTCAAGTTGGGTGCCTGCGTAGACGGTGAAACCAATGGTCAGCCACAAGCCATGGCCGGTCTGATGACCGGAGGGGATGATAATACGGTAGGTATTGCAACAATAGGTGCTTGTGGCCCAACCAGCGACGACGAAAACGGCGTCACCTTTACCAATCCGATGATCCCCGGTTCGAGCTCATGCGTAACCGTGAATGCCATGAACATGACTGGCAGCAATGCAGTCCTGCAAGGTTGGATCGACTTCAACGGTAACGGTACTTTTGAAGCAAACGAACAACTGACGACAGGTAGTTTCTCACCCGGTGGTGCAATAGTGCCTGCGGGCGGCCTAAGCGATGCAAGACTGTGTTTCGACGTTCCTGCCGGCGCTACCTTCCAGGGCGGCGCAGCATTCGTACGTTTCCGCCTTTCCCCTGCCGGCGGCCTTACTCCCGGCGGCGGCGGCATAGACGGTGAGGTAGAAGACTATAAAGTGCCGCTGGCCAAAGTGGGTAACCTCGTTTGGTCGGATTACAACGATAACGGCGTGCAGAATCCAGGCGAACTGGGTATCAATGGCGCCGGTGTGACGCTTACTTTCCTGGGCGCCGACCAGGAAGAGGGTGGTGGTGACGATCAAATCTATCTCACGACGACCTCCACTATGAATGCTACCGATGGTATTTATATGTTCCTCGGTCTGATTCCTGGTAATTATATCGTGACGCCGACTCCTCCGAACGGATTTATTCCCGGTAAAGAAGACCAGGGTGGTAATGACGTGCTGGATAGCGATGAACACGACGGCGTATTTTTCAGCATTCCTACACCTGTTGTTTTGCCGACAGGCGAAAACGGAACGGGCGACAACCCGGGCGGAACCAATGGTTTCCCGGATGCACAGGACAACCTGACTTTCGACTTTAACTATATCGGCCTCGACTATGGCGACTTGCCGCCAACATACGGCACCACCATTCCAGACGGCCCTGCACATGCTATTACACCGAACCTGAAATTAGGCACCCGTGTAGATGCCGAAGGTGACGGACAACCCGATGCTATGGCCGGTTTGATGACCGGTGGCGACGACAATACACAGGGTGCGCCAAATTTTGGCGGAACAGGCGACGATGAAGACGGTATCGTTTTCAGCGGACCGATGGTACCCGGCAACCAGGCTTGTATCTCGGTTTCTGCCATGAATTCGACCGGTACCAATGCAGTGTTACAAGGATGGATAGACTGGAACGGCAACGGACAATTTGAAGCGGCTGAACAACTGACTACCAATAATTTTGCCCCTGCCGGTGCAATCGTACCGAACGGTATGATTACCAACCAGCAGTACTGCTTCACCGTTCCTGCCAATGCTACTTTTGCATCCGGCAATATTATGTCGCGTTTCCGTTTGTCGCCAACCGGCGGCCTGACCGCTACCGGCGCCTTGCCGAATGGCGGTATTCCGCTCGGAGAGGTAGAAGACCACAAAGCGCCTACTGCCAAAATCGGTAATTTTGTATGGTGGGATTATGACAACGATGGTATTCAGGACGAATTAGGTACAGCCGGTATCAATGGCGTCACCGTACAACTCGTATGGGCCGGTATCGATGGCAACCTGGCTACAGCCGGCGACAACGTTACATTTACAGATGTAACGACAGCCGACAACGGCACCAATGGCCAGTACGCTTTCTGCGGTCTGGTTCCTGGCACTTACAGCCTGAGTATCCCAACTGCTCCAGCCAACTTCGTTCCAACGCAGTTGAACCAGGGCGCGGATGATGAAGTAGATGCCGATAATCCGGCAGGCATTACGATTGTTATTCCTGCCTTGCCAGGTTTGGTTACCGGCGAAAATGGAATAGGCGATGCTCCGGGAACCGATTTTCCTGATAATCAGGATGATCTGACCTATGACTTCGGCTATGTGGCTTATGACTACGGCGATTTGCCTGATACATATGGTACAACAACGCCTAATAACGGCGCGTCCCAATTGCTGAATCCGAACCTCTACCTCGGCACCTGCGTCGACGCAGAAACGAACGGTCAGCCGGAAGCAATGGCTGGTCTGATGACAGGCGGCGACGACAACAATGCAACCAGCACTCTCGTGGGTTCCTGCGGAACTGCCGCTGACGATGAAAACGGTATTGTACTGTTTGAAACGCCCATGATTCCAGGTTACCAGGCTTGTATTAGGGTAACTGCAGTGAATACTACCGGTGAAAATGCTATCCTGCAAGGCTGGGTCGATTACAATGGTAACGGTACATTCCAAGCTGGAGAACAACTGACTACAGGTTCATTTGCTCCAACCGGCGCTATCGTACCAAACGGCGGCGTTGTGAACATGCAAATGTGTTTCGATGTGCCTCTTTCGGCTACCTTCACAGGCGGCCAGGCGATGATTCGTTTCCGGTTGAGCCAGAACGGCGGCCAGTCGGCTACCGGCCCTGCCGCAATCGGTGGTATCGGCGAGGTAGAGGACTACAAAGTCGCTCTTGCCAAAGTAGGCAACTACGTCTGGAATGACTGGGACAACAACGGCCAACAAAACGAACCGGGTACTGCTGGTATCAACAATATCACAGTCAACCTGTTGTGGGCCGGCCCGGACCTTGCGTTCGGTACTGCCGACGACCGTTTGTACACCGAGGTAACGGCTACTGAAACGGGTGTGGAAGGCAAATATAACTTCTGCGGATTGATCCCGGGTTCGTACAAAATCAGCCTGCCAACTCTGCCGGCTAATTATATTGCTACCCAATTGGGCGTTGGATCAAATGTATCCGATTCCGACGATCCTGCCGGTGTAATGGTGATGATTCCGGCACTGCCGGGTCTGCCTACCGGCGAAAATGCAACGGGTGATAACCCAGGCGCGATCAATAGTTTCCCGGATGCGCAGGATAACCTGACGATCGACTTCGGTCTCATTACCCGCGATTATGGTGATGCTCCCGATACATATGGCACTACCGATGGCTCGCCGACCGATGGCCCTGTACATGTAGTAAATCCGAACCTGAATTTGGGCGCTTGCATCGATGGTGATCCGGACGGACAACCTGATCCGATGGCCGGCCTGATGACGGGTGGCGATGACAATACAACAGGTTCCAATATCGATGGCGTTGCTTCTGCTTGCGGCGATGACGAAGACGGCATTATGCTCGTATCTCCATTAGTTCCTGGTTCTACTGCCACAATCATGGTAACTGCCTCGAATTTGCTGGGCAGCAATGCCGTATTGCAGGGCTGGATCGACTACAACGGCGACGGCGACTTTACCGACGCGAATGAAGCGCTGGTATTTACCAACGTGAATGGCGGCACAGTGCCAAGTCCTGCCGGCTTGAACGGCGCGAAACTGACATTTGTGGTTCCTACTGCTGCAACCTTTACCGGTGGCAATGCTTTCATGCGCTTCCGTATCTCTCCAAGCGGCGGTCTTACGCCGAATGGTCCTGAAAATATGCCATTCCCGATCGGCGAGGTAGAAGATTACAAAGTGCCGCTGGCTAAAATCGGCAACTACGTCTGGAATGACAACAACAACGACGGCATTCAAAACGAACCGGGTTCCAACGGCCTGAACGGCACAACTGTACAACTCGTTTGGCCCGGCCCCGACGGCGACTTTACAACAGTAGCAGATAACCTGACTTATACGGTTGTTACGTCTAATATGAACGGCACGAACGGCCAGTATATGTTCCTCGGCCTCACGCCGGGTAACTACTCGGTGAGCATCCCGACCAGTCCAGCCGGATTTATTCCGACGCAACTGAACCAGGGTGGTGATGTAACGGATAGTGATGATCCTGCCGGTCAAATGGTGGTGGTACCGAACCCGCCAACCACATTGCCAACGGGCGAAAACGGCACGGGCGACGTTCCGAACGATCCGAATTTCCCTGACCCGCAAAATGACCTGACGATTGATTTCGGTTTTGTCAGTGTGGATTACGGCGATTTGCCTTCTACCTACGGCACTACGATTGCCGAAGGCGGACCCAAACATATTGTCAATCCGAACCTCAAACTCGGCAGCAGTGTGGACGGCGAACTCAACGGACAACCGGAAGCCATGGCCGGCTTTATGACCGGCGGCGACGACGGCAATGTCGGCGGCTACAACGAAGGTGGCGCTGGTGATG
>JALHMA010000198.1:0-5445 GCA_022844265.1 Saprospiraceae bacterium
GACAGCGCGATCACCGGAACGCTCAGTTCCTTGGCCAGCGACTTCAAAGCCCGGGAAATACTGGAAATTTCCTGTTCGCGGTTGCCGTTTTTGGTGCTTTCGCCGCCGCCGGTCATCAGTTGCAGGTAGTCGATGACGACCAATTGAATATCGTGTTGTTGTTTCAGCCGGCGGCACTTGGCCCGCAGTTCAAAAATATTGATGGCGGGCGTGTCGTCGATGTAAATAGGCACCGAATTGAGTTTTTCTACGGTGGATTGCAGCTGCTGCCACTCGTAGTCCTCCAGTTTTCCGTTGCGCATTTTGGAGCCGGAAATTTCGGCTTCCATCGAGATCAGGCGCTGCACTAACTGCGTGGAAGCCATTTCTAAGGAAAATAGAGCCACTCCTTTGTTAAAATCGCGGGCAGCATTGAGCGCCACAGCGAGTACAAAAGAGGTTTTACCCATACCGGGGCGGGCCGCCACAATAATCAGGTCGGAAGATTGCCAGCCGGAAGTCAGGCGGTCCAGTTCGGTAAAACCGGTTGGCACGCCCGTGAGGCCGTCTTCTTTTTTGGAAACTTCCTCGATCAGTTTCAGCACCTTGCTGCTCAGGGCGCCCATACTTTCGTAGCTGCGGCTGAGGTTGTTTTGCGTGATGGCAAAAAGTCCTTTTTCGGCTTCGTCGAGCAGGTCGAACACGTCGGTGGTGTCTTCGTAAGCGTTTTTAATGGTTTTGGTGCTGACGTTGATCAGTTCGCGCTGTATATGTTTCTGGGCGATGATGCGGGCGTGGTATTCAATGTTGGCCGCCGAGGCAACGCGGTTGCTGAGTTCCACGAGGTAATAGGGGCCGCCCACTTTGTCGAGGTCGCCGCCTTTGCGCAGTTCTTCGGTGACAGTGAGCAGGTCGACAGGATTGGAGCGTTCGAACAGGCGAATAATGGCCCGGTAGATATGCTGGTGCGCTTCCAGGTAAAAACTCTCCGGGCGCAGCGCATCCATCACCATTGGGAGCGCATCGCGGTCAAGCATCAGCGCGCCGAGCACAGCTTCTTCGAGCGGTATCGCCTGCGGTTGCACCTTGCCGAAGACATAGTTCGACAAGCCGTCATTACCGGCGGTATTGCGGCGGTTGCGCTGGGCGCCTGTTTGATTTTGTTGTGCGTTACCGCTTGATTCGTCCATACTGTTGCTTCAGTCTCATTTGTCTGTACGGCGGGGGCTACAAACCTACTCTGAACGCGGCTGATTTTTAATTTCCAAACAATCCGTGTAGTGGATAACTGTGGAAAACTACCTGTAAACCTGTTGGGAACTGTGAAAACAACAGGAGTTATGCACATTAGATTTGGGTTTTCCACATACCCGAAATACTCCGATATTGTAAAACCAAATTATTTTAACACTTTGAATTGTAGAATATTATGAATGGTGAATGTCCATTTTTGACCTGGTACGCCACCTGGTTTCAGGTTAAGTCTAGGTTAATTTTCCACAGTGCAAAAGTATTTGATGTGTTTTTCGGAATCACAAAGTTAACAATAAATGTTTTAAAATGCTTGTTTGTTTTTTCAACCGGCCAAAACTTTTTGCGTCGACACTTTTTGTAATAATCTGCCGTATTTTTCCAAAAACAACCGCTTTCTAAAGAAACGGCCACAGTTGACAAAAAAAACCTGCACCGGGCGTCCGATGCAGGTTTTTTTTAAAACAAAAATCGCAATTATTTACCACATAGTTCACAATAGAATTTTCACATAGAACACATAGCATGTTTTTAGAAGCATTTAACGCTATGTGCCCTATGTAAAAATTCTATTGTGAACTATATGGTAAATAGATACCAAAAATTAATTCCGTTCATTCTCCACATTATTCAACCGCTGCCGCACTTCCTCTATGGTGCGGCGCTGCGCTTCCTGGTCGACCAGGTTTTGCTCCTGCGCGCGTTCGTTTTTCACAATATCGTCTTCGGCTTTGGCAATTTTTGCTTTCCAGGTTTCGATGTCCTTGCGCAGGGAATCGTTGTCTTTCTGCATACTTTTTTGCTTTTTGTCCATGTCCTTGAGTTTATCTTCCTGCGCTTTCAACTCATCGGTGATGGCAGCGCGGCGCACGTCGACATAAAACTGGCGCAAAGCGCGGCTAACTTCTTCCGTCCGGCCCGGATTGTCGCGGCGGCTCAGGAAATAAGAACCGGCATCGAACCAGATATTGATGGCGGCGTTGGCGTCATTTTTTTCAATGGTAGAATAAATCGAGAACGCGTCTTCGCCCATCATGGCCGATTTCAGACCGGTGGCAGCCCATTCGCCCGATTTTTTGTCCTTTTTCAATTTGGCGCCAAAATTTTTCTTGGCGTAGTCTTTCCACATATCTTCTACCGTGCCGGCGCTGGTGTTGGTGAATTCCAGCCGGAAACTGGGCCTGCTTCCGAAAGACATCATACGTTCCGTTTCAATGACGGTATTCCACTGGGCCGTTAACGCAGAAGCAGAAAGGAGGAGTAACAGGAAAGGAAATAAAAATTTCATGTGCATAAGGTTTAGATTTTAAGCAATGTAGGAAATGGTAGAAAAGCGATGATTCGCCAGACCATCCAACAAATATAAAACGCAGTTGACGACCGAAGTCACAGATTTTATAAAAAATCATTTGAATACGTACCTGTAAAATGACCGAAAGCCGTTTTCTTTGTGGCCCGCTTAAAGTGTGAGGTTTTATGATCCCGCACAAAATGAAGCGGCTTGATTTGATTCACCGTGACCCATTATTCGCACTGATAACGAATAACTAATAACCGATAACTACTTTTGTAGAAATGGCAAAAATTCTGATTGTTGACGACGAAGTGCCTATCCGCCGGACCCTGCGCGACATCCTCGAATTCGAAGGATATGAAATAGAGGAGGCCGCCGACGGACTGGAATGTATTGCCAAGGTGCAGAAGGAAAAGTTCGATGTGATTATTACCGATATTAAAATGCCGAAAATGGACGGCATTGAAGCGCTCGAACGCTTGCAGATTCTTTCTCCGGAAACCCCCGTTATCATGGTCAGCGGCCACGGCACCATCGACACGGCTGTGGAAGCGGTCAAAAAAGGCGCATTCGATTTTATTTCCAAACCGCCCGACTTGAACCGTATGCTCATCACCGTGCGCAATGCCCTCGAACGCAGCGAACTGGTGAACACGACCCACGTGCTGCGCAAACAGGTGAAAGCCGGCAAAGGCGTGAACATGATCGGGGAAAGCGCACCGATTCTCGAAATAAAAAAAATGCTGGAAAAGGTGGCGCCGACCGAAAGTCGCGTGCTGATTACGGGACAAAACGGCACAGGTAAAGAACTGGTGGCGCGCTGGATACATGAAAAAAGCAACCGCGCCGACGGCCCGATGGTGGAAGTCAACTGTGCGGCTATTCCCGCCGAACTCATTGAAAGCGAGTTGTTCGGTCATAAAAAAGGCTCCTTCACCGGCGCTATCGCCGACCGGCCCGGCAAGTTTGAACAAGCCAATGGCGGCACCCTCTTTCTCGACGAAATCGGTGACATGAGCCTCGACGCACAGGCCAAAGTGCTGCGCGCACTCCAGGAAAGCAAAATCACCCGCGTGGGCGACAGCAAAGAAATAAAAGTGGACGTGCGGGTATTGGCCGCTACCAATAAAGACCTGCGCGAGGAAATCGCCGGCGGGCGCTTCCGCGAAGACTTGTACCACCGCCTCGCTGTGATCGTGGTGCGGGTGCCCGCGCTGAACGAACGCCGCGAAGACATTCCCCTGCTGCTGGAGCATTTCAACCGCCGCATCGCCGACGACTACGGCCATCCGACCAAAACATTTTCACCCGAAGCTATCCTTGCCCTCCAGGATTACAACTGGTCGGGCAATATCCGCGAATTAGCCAATGTGATTGAACGCCTGTTTATTCTTTGCGACCAGGTGGTGAGCGCGGAGGATGTGCAGTTGTATGTGTACCCGAATAAGTGATTTTTAGCCTCGGCAGGTGTGCTCCTTCCCCTTTCCAACACACGCCCCTCGCCGCAGCAGATCGAAAAGACACTGCTGCGGCGTTTGGGCTTCAATTTCTAGGAAATGGAATACCAAATGATGCTCTGTAAGTTAATCACGAACGAATGATTTTTGCACTCCCCTCATACCTTTCCAGACCCGTATTACCTTCCAAATAGAGTGGCATTGCGCACTGGGCGCCCCAAGGTCCTCCTTTAGGGTGTTTGAAATTAGTGCCCCCATTAAAATGGTTGTTGGATAGTGTTGCCTGGCCTTGAATATCTGCATCCTCAAAGTCAGCAAATCCTTCAAAAATACTATCCGATAGGGTAAGCGACTGGTAAAAAGCACCATCGCTCAAACTGGCGGTTCCTTTCACAATGCAGGATCGCATCTCAAAATGTTGATATGCAAAAACATTAAAAAATTCGAATCTTTGATTAAAGATGCAATTTTCAATATGTATTTTTCCTCGGCAGGTCGCAGCGTAGAACCCAAAATACCCGCCAAAAAAACAATCTAAAAAAACCAAATCGGATAAAACTTCATCTTCGCTATCGACGATTTGCCTCCAATCGAAATCTTCCTCTATGGTGACGCCTTCGAGTTTAAAATCCTGCTTAAGTCGGGTGATTCCTTCTTCAAATGAAATTTTTTCCATAATGTTTCCTCCTTTCGGATATTTGAAATGAATGCCGCTCCTCAAAAAATCTGATAAACCTGTAAAGGGTCGTATTGTCGTAAAAGTTCCTGTAAATAATTTTCGCCTCGGCAGGTCTTCTCCTTCCCCTTCCAAACCCTCGCCCCTCGCCGCAGCAGTGCCTTTTCGACCTGCTGCAAAGGTACAGCAGCATGTAGTCTTCCGATCAGTCGCGTCAAGAAAAGGTAAGCCATTATTTCAGTATGATTTTTTGTTTAAGAGATCGCCAAATAAATAAGCGATTTGATAAACAAAATCCGTGACATACCGTTTACTGATAGTAAATCGGAGGAAAAAGATGATGCATGAAATATCCGGCAATCAATACCTTTGCCACGATCCTAATTGTAAGCATGCTCACAGCCACTGTTGAAACCAGAGTAATCTTTTACCAGACCAGATTCTAGTCCGTTTTGCTACTTGCCCGACGATTTCGTTTCCGGTAGTATTTTCTAATTATTTGGAATTCAATTACTTACAAAAATCAATCACAGCAGTATGGCTAAGCGCCTCCTCCCCGTCGGTATCGACGATATGGCTTTTTATGTGCCGAAATTGTACCTCGATATCCGCACACTCGCTGAAAAACGAAATATCATCTACGAAAAACTTTCTCAAGGCCTGGGCCTGTACAAAATGGCCGTTTGCGACGTGCATGAAGACGCAGCCACCATGGCAGCAGAAGCCATAGCCGAACTGATCGAGCGCAACCAACTCGATCCGCGCCGCATCGGTCGCATTTACCTCGG
>JALHMA010000198.1:5545-10498 GCA_022844265.1 Saprospiraceae bacterium
GGCTTTGTCGGAACGCTGGGCACGGATGATTTTTCACCTGCCTTATGCGTTTCATGCCAAACGCATGTACGTCGAGCAATTTGTCGCAGAGCGAAAAGCCTCCGGCAAATGGGCTGCCGATGCGCAGCGTTTCGGCTTTTCGGAGCCGCAATCGGATGCCTTCCCGGATCGCAAGTCTTTTGAAAAAGCACAGGCCGGATTCTTTAAAAGTGTCAGCGAATCGGCCATGTATCGACGTTTTGTACACGAAAAACTCGAAAAACCGCAGCGCGCCAGTCAGGAAACCGGCAACCTGTACACCGCTTCCATTTTTCTGGCCTTGATGAGCAGCCTGGAAATTGATGCTGCGGAAGGCGCCCGTTTGGCGGGCAAACGCCTCGGTTTCGTGGCTTATGGCAGCGGCTCCAAAGCCAAGGTTTTTGAGGCCGTCGTACAACCCGGCTGGGCAGACATCGCCGCAAAATTTAAGGTTTTTGAAAAACTGAAACAACGCCGCGCCATCGACTTCGACCAATATGAAAAACTGCATACCGGTGTTCAGCAAGGCTCCGTACTGGCTGAAATGAACCGCTGGGGACTGAAAGAAATCGGTACGGAAGGGGTGACTTTGGGCGCGCGGTATTACGAGTCGTTTTAAGCGGCATGTACCGGCTGCTTTAGCTGCCGGATGCTACGCTCGGCCTGTACCGGATGCTACGCTCGGTATCTCGGCAGCTAAAGCAGCCGGTACAGTGAAGAGGTGTCATTTGCGAGGTACGAGCAGGTGACATCTCGAAACGGTTAACGCTTCTGCGATGAGATAACACCTGCTCGTGCCTCGCAAACATCACCTCATTCTCAAAGTGGTTGAGTATGTTGATTGCTTTTTGCCCTTTGCAATTTTGCCCTTTTACGTAGTTTTGCCGTAAAGATGCACACATGCAAACCCTCCTCAATAAATACGCCCGCCTCCTCACGCAATATTGTTTACAGGTAAAAGACGGCGATAAAGTATTCATTTCCAGTAGTTTATTGGCCGAACCCCTGGTGCGCGAAGTCTACCGCGAAGCATACGAAGCCGGCGCGGCGCTTGTGGAATGCGACCTGGCTTTTCGCGAACGCGAGCGGATTTTTACCCAGCACGCCAACGAACAGGCATTCCGAACCCCACCCGTACTGAGCCGGATTGCCATGGAAACCTTCGATTGTTATTTGCACATCCGCGCGCCTTTCAACCTTCGGGAGTACAGCGGCGCCACGCCCGGGCAGGCCCAAATGCGCAACGAAACCCTGGCGCCCATCAATAAAGCCTATTTTGAACGCACCGCCGACTACCGGCTGCGCCGCAACCTGTGCCAATACCCCACCGATGCGTCGGCGCAGGAAGCGGGCATGAGCCTGAGCGAGTACGAACAATTTGTGTACGGCGCCTGCAAATTGTACCACGATGATCCGCAGGCTGCCTGGCTCGATGTGCGGGCCAGCCAGCAACGCATCGTCGACCACCTGAATGCCTGCACCACTGTGCGATACCTTTCCAACGGCACGGATATTACCTTCGGCACCAAGGGCCGCATCTGGATGAATTCCGACGGACAGACCAACATGCCTTCCGGCGAAGTGTACACCAGTCCGGTGGAAGACAGCGTGCAGGGAGTTGTGCATTTTTCATTGCCCTGCCTCTATCAGGGCGCTGAAGTGGAAGGGGTAACCCTTTGGGTAAAAGACGGTTATATCGAAAAATGGGAAGCGCTGCGCGGTAAGGATTTCCTGGATCAGGTATTTGCCATGCCCGGCACCCGCCGGTTTGGAGAAGCCGCTATCGGCACCAATTACGACATCCAGCGTATGACCAAAAACATCCTGTTCGATGAAAAAATCGGCGGCACCATCCACATGGCCATCGGGCAGAGTTACCTGCAAACCGGCGGCAAAAACGAATCCCCTGTACACTGGGACATGATTACCGATATGACCCAGGGCGGCGAAATATGGGCGGACGGGGAAAAAATTTACCAGAACGGCAAGTTTATCATCTGAGGCGCTACATTTACCGGAAAAAAATATTCCGGCTATGGTTCGTCTTTCCCTATTTGTATTTATTTGCCTGACATTCAATTGTTTGCAGGCACAGACACTCCGTTCTCCAAACGGTATGCTGCGCCTTCAGATTCAACGGTCTCCCGCGCTCAGCTGGCAACTTTTCCTGCGTGACATGCCGCTTACGCTGTCTGCTCCCCTCAATATGACCATTGAAGGCGTCGGTACCCTGGGCAACAATCCGATCGTACTCAAAACGGATTCCAGCAGTGTGCGACGCACTGTAACGCCGGATGTGCGCCAGAAAAGCGCTGTCATTGAAGAGTCGTACAACGAACTGATCCTGCGCTGCCAGGGCGATTGGGGCGTTATTTTTCGCGCTTACAACGAAGGTGTGGCTTATCGTTTTTTTACGGAACTGAAAACGGGAGAAGTGCGGGTGACGGGTGAAACCTGCACCTTTCGTCCTGCGATCTGCAAAACCGTTTATTTCCCGGAAGAAGAAGGTTTTTACTCCCACAACGAACGCATTTTCCTGCCGCTGGCCCCTGCTGAAATCCACGAAAACCGCCTGGCCAGCCTGCCTTTGCTGGTAGAACTGGAAGGCGGCGTCAAAGTGCTGGTTACCGAAACGGACCTGCAGGATTATCCGGGGCTGTGGATGCACGGCAGTAAAGGCAAAAACGGCAACCTGATCGGTACCCTGCCGTACTATCCCAAAACGACGGTGCGCACCAGCAACCGCGACATTCAACCCGTTGACAGGGACTACTTTTTAGCCAAAACAAAAGGTACGCGCAGTTACCCCTGGCGTTTGTTCCTGGTGGCGGAACGCGATATGGACTTGCTCGTGAATCAAATGCCCTGGTTGCTGGCCGAACCCAGCCGGCTGAAAAATACCGAATGGATTCGCCCGGGTAAAGTAGCCTGGGACTGGTGGAATAACCTCAATCTCGAAGGGGTCAATTTCCGCACAGGGGTGAATACGGAAACGTACAAATATTTTGTGGATTTTGCCGCTGAAAACGGCTTGGAATACATTGTGCTGGATGAAGGCTGGTCGGGTACAGGAAATCTGATGCTCCATTCCGGCGTCGATATGGACGGCCTTGCTGCTTACGCCAAATCCAAAAATGTGGGACTCATTCTCTGGGCCACCTGGGTGGCTATCGACTTACAGTTTGAGATGATTTTACCGTATTTGAAAAAATGGGACATCAAAGGTCTGAAGATCGACTTCATGCAGCGCGACGACCAGGAGATGGTGCAGTTTTACTGGCGTATGGCCGAAAAATGCGCAAACAACCAGTTGCTGCTGGACTACCACGGCGCTTACAAACCCTCCGGCCTGCAACGCACCTGGCCCAATGTCATCAGTTTTGAGGGCGTTTACGGGCTTGAACAAGCAAAATGGGATAAGGATAAAAAGATCGACGCGGAACACAATGTAACCATTCCCTTTACCCGACAGGTGGCCGGCCCCATGGATTATACACCGGGCGCCATGCTGAATTACCAGAAAGCGGACTGGTCGCCTTCTTTCAACCGCCCGGCCTCGATGGGTACCCGCTGCCACGAATTAGCCAAATATGTGGTGTTCGAAAGCCCCTTGCAAATGTTGTCTGACAGCCCCACCAACTACAAAAAAGAGCCTGAATGCCTGCAGTTTCTCTCAAAAGTGCCCGCAGTTTGGGATAAAACGGTGCCGATTGCCGGTAAAATCGGCGATTATGTCGCCATAGCCCGGCAAGCCGCCAACGGCCTGTGGTACATCGGCGCCATGGGCGACTGGACGGGCTGGAACCTGACCATCGACACGCGCTTCTTGCCGGCAGGCGAATACGAAATGGAAACTTTTGAAGACGGCGTGAATGCCGACCGCAATGCCCAGGACTACAAACGGCGCGTCACACGCATCAAAAGCGGGGATGTTATTGCTGCAAGCATGGCTCCGGGCGGGGGATTTGTGGCGGTCTTGAGAAAACTTTAGTGTTTAGTGTATGGTGTTTAGTGTTTAGGCCGCTTCGCCTTTGGCAACTGTGTAAAATTCGGCCAAAACACACACAGATGCCAAAGGCGAAGCGGCCTAAACACTAAACACCATACACTAAACACTCACTTGAGTGGCAAAAACCGCTCGCCCCCTTCCTCTGGCTCAAACACCGGCGCTGCATCGTGCAGCATTTCGCCGTTCAGTATTTTTTCATACAGTTTCAGGTAGTCCTCCGCCATCCGTTTCGAGGAAAAATTTTCAACGGCATAGTCCTGGCAGCGCTGCCGGTCGTACTGGTCGGCCTCTTTGACGGCCTCCACGAGTTCCATTTTTTTGCCGGATAAAAAACCGACTTCCGACTGAAAAGCGTCTACGCGGCCATTCCATTTCCGGTCGGGATACAGGTAAGGTTTGCTGCCCAGCAGTTCGGGCAAGGAGCCGTAGGGCGTTCCAAAAACCGGGCAGCCGAAATACAGGCTTTCGATGATAGCCAATCCGAAAGGTTCGTGCCACAACACCGGAAAAATCAAACCTTTGGAAGCCTGTAAAATGGCGTTTTTGCCATCGCCGCCCAGCATGCCGTGGAAACGCACTTGCGGAGAAAGGGTAATGCGCAGCCCCATGCTAAAATTCACCCGGCTCCCGCCGATCACGTGCAGCCGGACACCTGCCTTGTCGGCCACGTCGATGGCGCCGCGCACGTTTTTGACGCGCCAGGCCGCATTGCCCAGAAAGTGGAAATACAGCCGTTTGTTTTGCGTCATCGGTTTCCCGTAGTCATCGAAGTCGATGCCGTTGTACACAAACACTTCCGCGCCATGTCTTTTGGCGTGGTTGTGCGAAATAAAAACAGTGTTGCGGTGGAATGTTTTCGGGCTGCTGCTGTTGCCGTGTACGGTGGTCAAGTGCGGCACGGACAAGGTTTCATCCATTTCAAAATG
>JALHMA010000199.1 GCA_022844265.1 Saprospiraceae bacterium
CCCTGGTTGCAGTCTTCCATCTTGATCTGGTTGTACAGGAAAAGCGCCGAATGGGCGTTGCGCGTAATCACTTCTTTGTCGGTGCATTGGTTCATCACCGCCCGCTGAATCGACATGGCGCCGTAACCTGCCGCCCAACCTACACAGGAAAAAATATAGCCCTGGTGGCGCACTTCTGGACAGTAAGGCGTGAGGTCTGCCTGCGCGGGCAAATCGGATTTGCTGCCGTCTTCCACACTTTGGCGGGGCTGGGCCTCGTAGGTTTCATCTTCAAAAACAAGGCCTGTGGGAAATTCCTGGCAATATGTGAATGCGCAGTGCCATAGCAGTGCGACGGTGAGCATTACTTTCATCGGATCGTTTTGGGAATTGTGTTTTGGGCGGGGAAGATGTACCCAAAGGATCCGGATTATTTATGCGCGCACCAAACGTATTTTTTACCACAACGGACACTAAGTGTAGAGTTGACCACATTATTAGAGTCATTTGTGATGCTTTATGTCAGGTTAATATAAATACTAAGCGGGACGAGTCAACTCTACACTTTGTGTCCTTTGTGAAACCACTTGGTGTCCGTTGTGGTTAAAAATTCATGTGGAAGAAGTGCGGGGTTTTACTGAACGGACACAACCGGGCTGTCTTTTTGCCATTCGGCAAAAGATTGCTGCAAGGCCTGCAAAAAAGCAGCGGGCGGTTGCGCGCCGGAAATCGCGTATTTGCGGTCGAACACAAAAAACGGAACACCGTTGACGCCCAGACTTCCGGCTTCCCGAATGTCTTCTTTCACTTTTTGCGCGTAGGTTTCGTCGGTCAGGGCTTCCTGCACATCGGTTTCCGTCAGGCCGATCTCTTTTCCCAATGCCGTCAGCACTTCGGGGTTTCCAAAGTTTTTGCCTTCCGTAAAATAGGCATAAAACAGCCGTTCTTCCGCTGCATCGCCCAGTCCTTTTGTTTTCGCCAGTTGGATCATGCGGTGCGCCTTGAACGAATTGGCGACAACGGCTTTATCAAAATTGTACTCCAAACCCGCATTTTTGGCGGTCTGTACCACGCCCTGGTGCATTTGCACAGATTGTTCGTAACTGATTCCCTTGCGCTGGGCCAGGTAGCGAAACACGTTTTCTTCCTCCATGTTTTCAGGAATAGAGGGATCCAACTGAAAACTTTTCCAGACAATTTCGATGTGGTCGCGGTCGGCAAATTGCGTCAGGGCCGATTCATAATTGCGTTTACCGATATAACAGAAAGGGCACATGATGTCGCTCCAGACTTCTACTTTCATTTTATGCATGTCGATACTTTTTTATTCAAATAATGGCCTACAAAACAGGATAGCAGCGGATATGTTCTTAGGCATAACTTTGTGTGTGGCGAGACGCCAACAATGGACGGCCAAAAACACGGCATCTGTAACTAATTTGTTGTTGGCGGGGACGCCATAGCCGTCAGGCTAAGCAAGATTGGTTATAGCCGCAGCGCGGCGGACATATTTGTAGTCCTAAAGCAAACCAAAAAACACAAGCCCCAGCGGGGCGGTAATAATAAGAAGAATATTACCGCCCCGCTGGGGCTGGGATTATGATTCCAATGTTGAGGCTACAAATATTACCGCCGCTCTGCGGCTAACATATTGATAATCAATAATTTTAACTAATTTCATGGTCGATTTAAGTTTCTTAGCCTGACGGCTATGGCGTCCCCGCCAACAACGACTAAAATGCCCAGGCCTAAGCCATAAGAGCCTCCAAACGGGATGTCTCTCACTTCTCACCATCTCACTTCTCACCTCTCACCTCTCACCTCTAAAAAAAGCGCAGCAGCCCAAAAAGAGCCACTGCGCCGTTTCATTTGGCAAAAAAAACGATCAAAAAATAGTGGGCAGTTGATATTTCAAAGTAATCAGGTGACATCACGTTTTATCACCTTCTCACTTCTAACCTATCGCCTCTAAAAAAGATTATGGGCAGGCCAGTCGGTAATCGCGCCGCGGATGTCCCACATCAGTTTGTCCAGTTTACCGGCAAACTTGTCATTATCCGGGCGGGTATTGATGAGGATACTCCAGCAGTAGCCGTCGTTGGTGCGCACCATCAGGCCGATGGTGCCGGGCAGGGCGCCGTTGTGCCAGTAGTTGTTGCTGGCGTTTACGCTCCATCCTTTGGCATAACCATTGTTCTGCGGGGTCGTTTGTATCATTTCATCGACAGAAGCCGTCGACAGGAAATCCGGAATCGTATTGAAGCGGTCGACGCGGTTGAGGAAGCGCACCAGGTCGATCGGCGTTGCGATCCAGCCGCCGTGTGCATCCATCCGGGTAACGTTCATGCCGTATGGGTTGCCGGGTGCGTAGTATTTCACTTCGCTGGATTTGCGTTCGGCCAGGGTGTTGCCGCCGATTTCCATACGTGTGACATCACATTGGTTCAGGATGCTCTTTTGCACGTATTCTTCATAGGACTTACCCATTTTCTTTTCGATGATGCGGCCCAGCAGGCAATATCCGAAGTTGGAATAATCATAGTTCGTGCCCGGTGCATTGGCCAACGGAATATTATCGAGGGTTTTGGTAATCAGGGTATTCATGCCCCATGTTTTGTCCTGGAACATCGGGTCGTTGCTGGAGTTGCCCCAGCCGCCGCAGGTATGGGTAAGCAAATGCTCGACGGTGATATTTTTCATGTTATTGGTGTACGGTTTGGTACCGTAGGTGGTACCCAGCAGGGCGCCCGGACCAAAAACCTTGTCGCTGAGATTCAGTTTATTTTGCTGAACCAGGTACATAATCGTCGCGGCAGTGATCGGCTTGGAAACGCTTGCTACGCGGAATCGGTGGCGCGGGGCTACTTTTTCGTTGCCTTCCTGGTCGGCCTTGCCGTAGGTTTTGGCAAGAACCAATTTTCCATTGCGGGAAATAGCGAAGGAAAGCCCGGGTACGTTGTTCGACTGCATATAAGCGCTCACGAGGTTATCCACGGCTTGCATATCATTGGATTTGAACGGATCGGCGCAAGTCCAGATGCCGGCGTAATTGTCGCCGTTGTTCACCGTAGAGCCGTTCACCCAAATCGGGCGGTAGCCCTGGTAGTAGAGGCGGTCAAATTCATCCTGATAATTCTGGCTGCCGACAATGCCGTGCCGCGCCTGGAAAGCCGGGCCGCCGGTTTTTCGCCAGATGGCTGCAAAACGGGCCGAATTGCCGCTGGAATACCCGGAAACCTTGTACAGGCGGTAGCCCTGGCTATTCATGTCATTAAACTCGGTTTGATATTGCGCGCTGGTCAGGCCGTGTTTGGCTTTCCACTGTGCAGCAACAGCATTTTTTTCCCAAATGGCTGCAAAATAGGCTGTGCCACCCACCGTGTAGCCACTGACATCGACGAGTTGGTACCCCTGACCTACCCATTTGTCAAATTCGGTTTGATACTGGGCGCCGGTCATGCCGTGTTTGGAAACCCACTGCGGCGCGTTATTTTCCTTGATAAATATGCAGGCGTACTTGGCCTGATTGCCGGAAGGAAATCCGCTGACCATAACTGGGCGATAACCCTGGCCGGTAAGCGTGTTAAATTCTGCCTGGTATTGTGCGCCTGATAGGCCGTGTTTGGCAACCCAGGCCGGGCCGGCTTCTTTTTCAAAAATGGCAGCGTAACGATCCTGTCCGTTGTCGCTGTAACCGCTTATCTGCGAGAGGCGGTAGCCCTGTCCGATCCATTTGTTAAATTCGGTTTGATACTGGGCGCTGCTCATGTTGTGGCGTGCTACCCAGGGTTGTGCCCATGTGGTGCTCAGTAAAAGCAGCAGGGCAGGGAGAAAACAAAGTGATTTTTTCATGGTGAATGGTGTTAGAGGTGAGAGGTGAAAGGTGAAAAAGTGCGAAGTCATCAGTGCGAAGTGCGAAGTCTTACAAGATGAGTGGTAAGGAAGAATCATAGAGAATCATTAAGATTATCACTGACGATCCACTCCAAGGACTTCGGACTGAAGACTTCGCACTTCGGACTATTTAGAATAAATTGTGTGCGGGCCATTTGGTGATCGTGTTTTTGATGTCGCCCAACAGTTGGCCCATACCGCCGCCATTGTTGTCTTTACCAGCGCCGGGGCGGGTATTCATCAGAATAGCGAAGCAAAAACCGTCGGAGGTGCGTTTCATTTCGGAAAGGGTACTCGGCAAGGCGCCATTGTGCCACAGGGAACCGGAGTTGACCACGCGCGACCATCCTTTGCAGTAGGAGTTGTTGGTGGCGCTCGGGGTGAACATGGTGGTTTGGGAAGCAGCGCTCAGAATATCAGGCACTGTATTCGACTGGTCGACACGAACCAGGAAGCGCACCAGGTCGATGGGACTGGCGATCCAGCCGCCATGCGAATCCATACGCGGGATGTTGTAGAGATAGGCGTTGTTGCCGTAGTATTTAACTTCGTTGGGCTTGCGTTGGGCCAGGGTGCTGCCGCCAATTTGCATACCGGTGATGCCGCAGGGTGCCAGGATGTTGGACTTTACCCAGTTTTCGTAAGTGCTGCCGGTTTTCTTTTCGATGACACGGCCCAGCAGTGCGTAACCGAAGTTGGAGTAGTCGTAAACATCGCCGGGGTTATTATCCAGCGGGTAGTTGTTCAGGGTATTATTGATATAAGTCGTCATGTTCCAGGTCTGATCCTGCGTGATGGGGTCGCCACTCTGGTCCCAGCCGCCGGCGTGGTGCGTCAGCAGGTGATCGACCGTGATTTCTTTCAGATCGGTGGTGTAGGCCTGCTGGCTGCCATACGTGTTGCCGAGAATGCTGCCCGGGCCGAAAATCTTCTCGTTCAGTTCGATTTTATTGGTCTGTTCCAGGCGCATGATAGCGGTGGCAGTGATGGGTTTGGAGACGCTGGCGATACGGAATTTGTGGCGGGGCGCCACTTTTTCACCGGCTTCCTGGTCGGCAAATCCGTATGTTTTTGCCAGTACTAATTTGCCGTTGCGGGCAATGGCGATAGAAAGGCCCGGAACGTCGTTGGCCTGCATATAGGCTTCCACGAGGTTGTCAACAGCCTGCATTTCATTGGCTTTAAAAGGGTCGTTGCAAGTCCAGATGGCTGCAAACATATCCTGGTTGTTCACCGTATAACCGTTCACCCACACCGGGCGGTAGCCCTGGTAATACATCCGGTCAAATTCGTCCTGGTATTTTTGAGAACCGGCAAGTCCGTGGCGTGCTGCCAGTACCGGGCCGCCTGTTTTTACCCAGATAGCGGCGAAACGCGGGGTGTTGCTGATGGAATATCCCGACACTTTTGTGAGGCGATAACCCTGTGATGATTTCTCGTTGACTTCCGCCTGGTATTCTGCATTCGTCATGCGGTGGCGGGCAAAAACCTGCGGCGCATCGGCTTTTTTCTCCCAGATGGCTGCGTAAAAATCAGTACCTCCCACGGTGTATCCACTGACATCGATGAGGCGGTAACCCTGCCCTGTCCAGGTATTGAATTCCGCCTGGTACTGGGAGGAAGTCATGCCGTGTTTGGCTTTCCATTGCGGGGCATTGGTTTCTTTGATAAAAATGGCGGCGTATTTCGCCTGATTGCCGGAAGGAAAACCGCTCACCTGAATCGGGCGATAGCCCTGTGCGGTGAGGTTGTCGAATTGTGTTTGATACTGTGCGCCGGTGAGGCCGTGTTTGGCGGTCCAGGCGGGGCCGCTTTCCTGTTCAAAAATGGCTGCGTAGCGATCCTGACCGTTGTCGCTGTAACCGCTGACTTGTGTAAGGCGGTAACCCTGGCCGGTCCAGGTGTTGAATTCGGTTTGGTATTGGGCGCTGCTCATGTTGTGGCGGGCAACATAATTTTGTGCCTGCATAGCGCTGCTCCCGAGCAAAAACAAAAATATGGGAAGGAAAAAAATGGAATTTTTCATGTTGATGAAAGAAATAGGGAATGAACGTTGTTAGTTTGATTTTACTGATTTGGTGATTCGGCTGAATGGTTGGTTTGAAGAGATGTGTTTTGGGGAGAAAAAATGTACCCAGGGGTTCTGGTGTTTTTTTGTGTTTTGGGGGCAGGGGGGCAGGGCAAACGCATCAAATCTCAGCACACAGTAGATGATTTAAGATTTACGATTACATGATTTAAGATTTAAGATTGTGATGTGCGATTTTTGATATGGATGAAATCAAAAATCTTAAATCATGTAATCCGGAATCTTAAATCTATTGCTTGGGCTTTGCCGGCGCCTGTTTCTCCTGAACCGGTTTTTTCTGCACCGGAGGTGTGGAATTACCGGGCTTTTGGGCGCCGGCAGGTTTGGAAATGATATTGCGGGTACTCGTACTGTCAGGCGCAGCGGGGGCTGTGGGCGACCAGTCTTCGTATTGGAAAGTAGTGTCGGCAGGGGCCGGTTCGTCGGGTGGCAGGTTGAAATTATCGGACTGGTAGGGGTCGTTGTTTTTGGCAGGCAACAACTGGATCGTGGTGTTCATTTTCTGCAGTTGGCGGTCGAAAGCGTCTTCCGTTTGGGTGTCCATGTTGGCTTCCGAACTTTTTTCGTATTTCTCGTACGGCGAAGCGCTGCCCGACAACTCTTCCCAGTAGCGCCAGCGATAGGGCTGTACCAGGTTTTCGTGCAGGTATTTATCCGTGTATTGTTTTGATTCGCGCTTGATGGCTGCAAAATAGTTGGTGAGGCCTTTGGTGAGTCCGATCAGTTCGACAATCAGGAGCATGGTTACACTGCCGTCCACCTCTTCTTTTTTGACCGAGGCATCGGCCAGCGCCTGCTGAAAATTAGCGGCGTAGAAATCGGCTAATTCCTGGAGTTTGTAACGCAGGCCGTCGCTGTACATGTCCGGGAATTCGGCGATGGTTTTGAGTTTTTTCTGGTTCTGAAAATCCTGTTTGATGGATTCGAGGAGTTGGTTGGCCCGGGAAGCCGTCTGGTCGTAGGCCGTGCGCAGGCGAAACTGTTCGGTGGGTTTTAATTGTTCCAGCCCCGATTGTACCCGGATGGCGTCGCTTTCGGCCTGTATGCGCAGGTCGCGATACTTCTGCATAAATTCCGTGTTTAAAAATTTGTACAGGGCAGGCGCTACGGTTTTATTCGGTTGCGCAACAGCGCTCAAGCAGGCAATCAGCAGGCAAAATAGAATTACTGCGTTTTTCATGATGACAGATCGTTTTTGAATCGTTTGTCATCATGTGTCGGGAGGGAGCAGGATGTACCCAGGGAGGGGAGGATTTTTTTTAGGGATGGGGAATGAGGGATGAGGAATGACCGAGTGTGATGTCTGACATTGATGATTCGGTTTTTAGAAAATATCCTATCTTCGTATCAGAGTTCAAATATGTAACACAATGAATATGCCGACCCTGACTGAGCAACAAATTCCGCCTCGTCTGGTGTTCCATTTCCTCCCATATTAAGGTATTGTAAATCAAGACGAAAAATGAAATATTTTTATCTGGGGGCTATTGTTTTACTCTCGATTAATTTCGGTTTTTCTCAATCTTTTGACTTGGGAAGTTGGAATATTCTAAATTTAAAATATCACTGTGATGATAAGTGGAGTATTTTTGGTGAAGCACAATTACGTTCATTAAAACTATACCATCATTTTCATTATTATGAATACAAAGGTGGCGTAAACCTTAAAATGCACAAAAACGTGAGCGTTACGTTGGGTTTGGGAAGTTACCAAACATATAGAGAAGGAGGAGATTTTGTCTTGCCAAAAAACAATAACGAATTTAGGCTTTGGCCTCAGGTTGTTCTTTCTCAATCGATAAGTAAGATAAAAATAGAGCAGCGGTATCGTACAGAGTTTAGATTTACAAGTAATGGCTATCGCAATAGGTTTAGATACAGACTAGGTTTGTCTTATCCAATTGGCCCAAAAACTAATGGCTATAAACCTTTTCAAATCAGTGTAAATAATGAAATATTTTTTACGGACAAAGAACCTTACTTTGAAAGAAATAGATTTTTATTATCCTTCAATTACAAACTTTCAAAAGTGACAACAATACAAATTGGCTATTTACATCAATTTGACTATAAAATTAATGATGAAACAGGCAGGGACTTTTTTCAAATAGGATATTTTATCGAAATATTCGGAAAGTCATCAGCCAATACAACTATTGACACCAATACCAAAGACAATTAAAAACCAATTGCAAGGTGCATTCCGCCTCATTTGGGATGTTCGCAGTTCATAACTGGACCTTAACCGAAACAAATGGGCAAACAAAAATTTCGGTTGACGAAAGTATGGAAGGTTTTTTTGCAATGCTTTTTAAAAAATCATTCAACAAAAACCTGGAGAAAGGCATGCAGAAATGGCTTGACTTATTAAAACAAGCCTGTGAAAAGTAAGATGCCCCCAATGCGCATCTCATCACCGGCGTAATCTGCGGGTATCGTGTGGAGGAAATCGAGCATACTTTGACGCAGCAGGTTCGATATTTGGATAAGTTGGTGGATGAGTTGGCTAAAGGCAGGAAGATGGAGAAGATTTTGCGCGGTTCGTAGGGAACCCTCAGCCCCCGCACCTTTCCAGCAGCCACTGCCGCTCCGCCACGTCCGCCGTGTTTTCAATTTCCAGGCGCAGGTCTTTCCGCGCAGCCTGGTTCGCCGCGGGTAATTCCACCAATTTTCGCACGAAATACAGCAGTTTTTCATTGGTTGTACGGTGATAACCCAGCCCTTTTTGTCGGCGCAGGTAAGCGCCGAAACTCAGCAGCAGCGAATCCAGGGCCTGCCATTCTTTTAATTCGAAGTAACTGCGCAGCAGCATCCTGCGCGCTTCGAGGTGGTTGAGCGCATCCTCGAAATTGATCTGTTGCAACAAGGGCATGGCCTGCGCGTATTCCTGCCGCTGCAAATGGAGGTACGCCAGGTTGTACTTGTACAGGCTTTCGCGTTCACGCGGATGCAGCGCCTCGCGGTATTGTTCCACAAAAACAGCGGTCCATTGCTCCTCCCCCAGTACGGCGCCGATTCGGATGATGTTTTTATACGTAAATCCTGAAATCCAGCCGTCTTCCAGCAGAAAACCGCGTGTCAGGGCAGCGCGGTAGAGTTCGAATGCTTCGCGAATGTAACTGCGCTGGCCGGCGTTCATGCGGCGGATGCAGCCGTTGATGGCCAGCAGGTACAGGCCGCGCATTTCTGCCGAACTGAACAGTTCCACGTGTTGCCCGAGCAGTTCTTTCAGGCGCTGGAAACTGGTTTCGCCATCAGAACCCGTATTTTTCAACATTTGATAGGCATGAAAGTAGGTCTCCACCGCCGGTTCGGACAGCAGGTTTTCCTTGTCTGTCGCCGCGAGCAGGGCATCCAGCAATGCAAAACGATATGCCTGCCCTGCTACGGCCTGGTGTGTGAGCGCAGCGCAGGCGTGCCGCAGCATGTCGGAGAGGTAAAAAACCGTCAGGGCATCGGGCAGGGGTTGCAGGCTGAGGCGGGCTGAGCGCTCGCTTCGGCTGGCCATTTCCAGTTTTTCCTGCAACAAGCGGTACCGGCGATAATGATAAGCGGCGTCGCGCAGGGGTTCGGCTTCCAGCGCCTTCGATGCCCGTTCCTCCTCGTGGGAAAACAGGAATTCCAGCCGGCGTTTGCGCAATGCCTGCAACAACCAGGGCGCCGTATCGAAGGGCGCCGCCGCCCATTCCGACCAGGCGAGGTATCCGCGTGCAGCCTGCAACAGGTACGAAATGCTGTGCCGCAGCCGCGCTGCCTGGTACGCCTGACCGGGAAAAGCAGCCTCATGCAGGCGTTCGGCCTGTATGGCTTCCGGGCGCTCGGCGTGCGCAGCCAAATAGGCACAAAGGGCGCTGACATCGGGCCGTTTATTGAAGAGGCCGCACTGCGTCCACTCGCACAAACGACGCCGGTCAGCGGCGGGCAACTTTTTAAATAACCTCACCAATTGGGTATTCATGCGGACAAATTTAGATAAAAATCAATTTAAGTTATTTATAATCAATTAATTATAATTTTTACATCGCGACAAATTACAATTTTTGTATTTCCCGGCATGAAGTACTTGCACGACCTTTAAGCGGTAATTAAATGCCAACAACATGAAAAGACTTCAACTCCTGTGTATCGCGCTCTGTTTCGCAACCAGTTTATTGACCGCCCAAAATCCATTCTGGGAAGCAGCCGTCGGGCCTTACGGCGGCAACGTAAACATTATCCCAACCAATAGTAACGTGGTGTATGCCCGGCATTACCAGGGCTTTTATTATCGTTCGGAAGACTTCGGCGAACACTGGGCGCCTATAACTGTGCCGCCTGCCGACGTCGATGCTACTAGTGAAGAAGTGCACATCGGCCTGTCCGGGGTGTTTTATTCCGTTATTTTAAAACAATTCGGCAGTACCTGGAAACGGCAACTTTTCCGCTCCCTCGATGAGGGTAATACGTGGGTATTGCTCCAGAGCGATTTTAATTTGTTCCGGGTCTGGGAAACGCCCTCAGGCGCCTTGATCGGGTTTGA
>JALHMA010000200.1 GCA_022844265.1 Saprospiraceae bacterium
GGAGTCTCCTGCCAGTCGATTCCGTGTCGCCGGCAAAATGCTGCCACTTGTTTGTCCCTTTCAAAAGTCAGCGCGTTGCCCGTTTCTTCATGTGAAAAAATACATTGTACCCGGGCGAACTCCCGCAAGGCATCCAGCACTTCCAACACTTCCGCATGCAGGTAAACAAAGGGTATCTGCTTGCCCGCTAACTCCTTTTCCATGTCGCGCACACTCTCCCACACAAAACGCCAATGCCGGGTATCGCTGTCTTTTGCGCGCATCCACGACGGTTCGAAACAGTACAACAGCACGACCGGCAAACCCGTTTCGATCGCCCTGCACAGCGGCGCATGATCCTGCAGCCGAAGATCGCGTTTAAACCAGACGACTGCAATGTTGGCGTTATTCGGCATCTACCCGTTTTTTTAAAAGTGAACAGTATCCCGCTTGCTTTGTTTGACTTTTTCACGAAAACGAGATATGAAATTTAAACAAAAAAACTACCTGATCGTCGGCGCTTCTTCGGGCATCGGCCAGGAAATTGCCCGTCAACTATCCCTGGAAGGCGCTTCCGTCTGGACAGTGAGCAGACACCCCTCCCCCGATGCTGCACCCAGCGAAACCTGGACGGAATCCGATGTAACAGCCGCTGATTTTTCTTTAGGTGAACTGCCCGAAGTGTTACACGGGCTGGTTTACTGCCCCGGAAGTATCAACCTCAAACCTTTTCACCGCATCAGTGCAGACGACTTTCGCAAAGAACTGGAAATCAACACTGTAGGCGCTTTTCGCGCTGTTCAAATGGCGCTTCCAGCCTTAAAAAAAGGCAATGGCCTGGCTTCCGTATTGCTGTTTTCAACCGTTGCCGTACAGACAGGCATGCCTTTTCACGCCGGCATCGCGGCTGCCAAAGGCGCCCTGGAAGGACTTACCCGCGCATTGGCCGCCGAACTCGCGCCCGGCATCCGCGTCAATTGTATCGCCCCTTCCCTGACCGATACGCCGCTCGCAGCAGGTTTGCTTAATTCGGACGAAAAACGCCAGAATGCTGCCAACCGCCACCCCCTACGCCGCATTGGCAGTACGGAAGACATGGCAGCGGCTGCCTTATTCCTGTTGTCCGAACAGGCAGGGTTCATTACTGGGCAGGTGCTGCACCTGGATGGCGGAATGGGCGCAATAAAGTAGTTATCGGTTATTAGTTATTGGTTATCAATGTTGATAATCAAGCATTTGCTACGAATTTAAACTAATTTTCAACTAGTTAACATAGGGGCAGCGCCCCGGTAATATTTGTAGCAAAACAGGAGGAATCTGGGTTGGAGGTGCAGCGCACCGTAATATTTCCGGTGCTGCACCTCTGAACATATTATCGCAACGATTGCTACAAATATGACCGCCGCGCTGCGGCTATCCAATCCCTAAATACAACACAAATTTTTTACCACAACGGACACCAAGTGGTTTTCACAAAGGGCACAAGGCTTAGAGTTGACCACTCTTTTTTTGGTCATTTGTAATGATTCATGCCAGGCTTACAGAAAATACTAAGCGGGACGAGTCAACTCTACGCTCGTGTCCTTTGTGAAAACCACTTGGTGTCCTTTGTGGTAAAAAAGGTGAGGTTCGGTACATAAAGTAGCCAAAAAAGCGTTACTAAGAGAAATATGAATAGTTTTGTCGCAATAACAAAGACGAAATGAAATTCATGCCCAACAACATCCTCCTGACTATTGCCGCAGCAGTTGCGTTCACAAGCTGCGCGCCCAGGACAACTAACGCTTCGTCTGAAAAAAGTATGACCACCGGCCAAAAGACTGCGCCAGTAAGCCTGTTCAACGGTAAAAACCTCGATGGCTGGCATACGGACGTACCGGATATGGATAAAAATCCTGGCCTGGCAAGCCCGTTTGTGGTCAGAAATGGCGTGTTGGTGAGCCTCGGCAACCCGAAAGGCCATTTGATTACCAATGAGATATACCAGAATTACCGGCTCGAAGTGGAATATCGCTTTTCCGCCGTACCCGGCAACTGTGGCGTCCTGATCCACGCTTCAACGCCGCGCGCCCTGTACAGTATGTTTCCACAATCGCTGGAAGTACAGATGATGCACGAAAATGCCGGCGATTTCTGGTGCATCCGCGAAGATATTACCGTGCCGGATATGGAAAAAAGACGCGGCCCGAAAGAAAAATGGGGAACCGGCGAAGGAAAGGAACGCCGTATTCTCAACCTAACAGACGGCTCCGAAAAACCTGTGGGCGAATGGAATACAATGGCGATCGAGTGCCTCGGCAACGAGGTAAATGTCTGGGTGAATGGCACGCTGGTCAACCACGGAACAAACTGCACGGCCTCCAAGGGCCGGATCGCTCTGCAGGCGGAGGGAGCAGAGGTAGAGTTTAGGAAGGTGGAACTTTATGAGTTATGAGTTATGAGTTATGAGTTATGAGTTATGAGTTATTGGAGTTTCAGGCTGGAATGAGAAAGAATGCAAACTTCATTTGTCCATTCCAGCCTGAAACTCCAATAACTCATAACTCATAACTCATAACTCATAACTCATAACTAACTACCTAAATTCCCCGTTTATCCCCTCCAGCACCCCGCTGCCCGGGCACAAATCCTGTTCTTTCAGGCTGTTCAGTGGTTGCGGTACCGTTTCAATTAAATCGTGCAGGTCTTTGCTGTGGGTGTCCACAAACAGCAGGCCGGTCAGAATTTCACCCTTATTGCGGGAGCTTTGCAGGCGTTCCACGGCAGAGTGCCGGTCAGTAGGATCCCAGCCTTCCGCGAGTTTATGCAGTTCAATGACGGAATGGTCGTGTAGTTCGATTCGTTTAGTTGTGCCTTCCTCGTAATTCGTGGTGATTTCCTGTTTTTCCGGCACCAGGTCGATGGCTGAAGTAGCCTCCATGTGCGCCCGCACATAGTCGTAGGATTTGGTGGAGCCGGCGTTGTTGTTGAAAGTTACGCAGGGCGAAATCACGTCGATAAAAGCAAAACCGTTGTGCGACATCGCGGCCTTGATCATGGGCACCAGTTGACCTTTATCGCCGGAGAAACTGCGCCCGACGAACGTAGCGCCCAATTCGAGTGCAAGTCCCACTAAATCAATCGTTTGGAAAAGATTGGCCGAGCCGCTTTTATTCACCGAACCAAAATCGGCCGTGGCAGAATCCTGTCCTTTGGTGAGGCCGTAGCAGCCGTTGTTCATCACGATGTACACCATATTGAGGTTGCGCCGTATGATATGCACAAACTGTCCCATGCCGATGGAAGCAGTATCGCCGTCGCCCGAAACGCCGAGGTACAGCAGTTTGCGGTTGGCCAGACTGGCGCCCGTAGTGACCGAGGGCATACGACCGTGTACGGAATTGAAGCCGTGGGAGTTGCCGAGGTAATAGGCAGGTGTTTTGGAAGAACAACCGATCCCCGACAATTTCGCCACCTGGTGCGGCTCGATGTTCATTTCAAAACAAGCCTGTATGATGGCGCCGCTGATTGAATCATGCCCGCAACCCGCGCATAAAGTGGATAAAGCGCCTTCGTAATACTGGCGCGTATATCCCAGGTCATTTTTGGGCGATTCTGGGTGTCTGAAAGCCGGACGTATGAAAGACATAAATAGTTATCTGTTATTAGTTATTGGTTATCAGTGTTGATAATCAAGCATTTACAAAGAAATTAATCTAAATTATTTTGCCTGATATTCGAACGATGATTGTATTTTTTAAGAATGTTGCGCTTCTGCAAGTGCATGACCATTGGAGGCATTGTGCAGCGTACGACTGATTTGTTTGGTAATCGCTTCGGCAGTAATAGGCATACCATCATAATTCAGTACCGGAACTAATTTAAACGGATCGATGTCGAGTTCATTGATCAAAATGGAGCGCATTTGAGCATCGCGGTTTTGTTCCACGACATATACCGTTTTATGGCGCCCGATAAAATCGCGCACAGCATGGGAGAAAGGCGTCGCCCTGATCCGCATGGCATCCATCGGCACACCGGCCGCTTCCAATTGTTCCATCGCTTCCAGGGCCGCATACGTGGACGTTCCAAAAAAGATCATGCCCTGATTGCCTTTGTCTTTTTCCTGGTAAAATTCCGGCGCAGGAACCAAATCTTTTGCCGTATTCCATTTTTTGAGCAGGCGATCCATATTGCGCACATAAGGTTCGCTGTCCTCCGTATACCTGGCCATTTCGTCGCGGGAAGAGCCGCGGGTGAAATAGGAGCCTTTCGTAGGGTGCGTACCCGGAATTGTACGGTATGGAATACCGTCGCCATCGACATCCTGGTAACGACCAAACTGCTGGAGCTTTTCCAGGTCATCGGCGCTGTGCACTTTGCCCCGGTCGTAGCGGCGCTGGTCGTCCCACTGGAAAGGCGGCGAAAGGTGGTCGTTCATACCGAGATCAAGATCGGTCATGACGAGTACGGGCGTTTGCAAGCGCTCAGTCAGGTCGAAAGCGTCGGCTGTGAAGTCGAAACATTCTTTTGGCGTGGCCGGAAACAGCAGTACCTGTTTGGTATCGCCGTGGGAAGCATAAAATGCCGAAGTCAGGTCCGATTGCTGGGTGCGGGTCGGCATTCCCGTGGAGGGGCCGGTGCGCTGCACATCGATCAGGACGAGCGGAATTTCAGCAAAATAGGCCAGACCAAGGAATTCACTCATGAGTGACAAGCCGGGTCCGCTGGTAGAGGTAAAGGCCCGCGCGCCGTTCCAGTTGGCGCCAATCACCATCCCGATTGCAGCCAGTTCGTCTTCCGCCTGTACGATCGCGTATTTATTTTTACCCGTTTCCTCGTCCTTGCGCAGGCGTTTGACGTATTTTTCAAAGGCATTGACGACCGATGTGGAGGGCGTGATCGGGTACCAGGCGGCCACCGTCGCGCCGGCATAAATGGCGCCCAGGCCGCAGGCCGTATTGCCATCGATCAGGATACTGTCACCGATCAGGTCGCGGCGTTCCAGGCGCAAACCCAAGGGCCAGGTATAATGGTCTTTGATGTATTGAATGCCTAGTTCGAGGGCCTGGTAATTTGGTGGAATGAGTTTTTCCTTTTTGCGAAACTGTGCTGCAACCAGTCCTTTCACTACCTCAACCTCTATGTCGAGTAGCGCTACCAGCGCGCCGACGTAGATCATGTTTTTCAACAACTGGTGCGAGCGCGTATCCGTAGTGAAATGTTGCCGGCACAATTCGATCATCGGAACGCCGATGTAATGAATATCATCGCGGAGCAGGCTTTTATCAATTTCGCGGGTATTGTCATACATAAAATAGCCGGAGGGGCGGACCGAATCCACATCCTTCTTCATACTCTGCGGATTGACGCTCACCATAATATCGACGCCGGCACGGCGTCCCAAATATCCGTGTTCACTCACGCGCACTTCATACCAGGTAGGTAAACCCTGAATATTGGACGGGAATATATTTTTAGGCGTCACCGGCAAACCCATTCTGAAAATAGATTTGGCAAACATGTTGTTCGCGCTGGCAGAACCGGTGCCGTTGACATTGGCAAACCGGATCACTAAATCATTGATTGCTGTAAGTTGTTGCATGATAATCAGGTACGTAACTGGTCTTTAGAAGTAGAAAAGATAAAAGATCCGATCAGGAAAAACGTTCCGAACATAATAGAAACATCTGCCGCATTAAAAATACCAGTCTTGAAAAAATCATAATGAATGTAGAGGAAGTCTGTCACCGAACCATAAATAATCCGGTCGTACATATTACCCGCTCCCCCGCCGATAATACATGATAAAGCGAAAAGCGTCCGTTTGTGCATACCAACGTGAAGCATCAGCCAATACAACATAAAAAGCAAGGCTACAGAGGGCAACAAGAGCAACAAAATCTGCTTTGTTACCGGCGGAAGTGAATCGCCGAGGCTCAAAAAAGCGCCGGAATTTTCCACTTTGGTCAGCACCACGTGATCCTCCACCAACGGAATGCGCTCATGGTATTCAAGGCTGTTTCTGATCAAATTCTTTGACACCTGGTCACAACCGACGTTGATCAGGATAATGGACAAAATGCCCAGGTATCGCAGTATTTTACTCAAATTTGTCATATCAGGACGGTTGATCGAGGTTTATGGGTTGATAGTTTATGGTGAATCCAAATCGCGGTTATGGCCTCACCCCCCGGCCCCCTCTCCAACAGAGAGGGGGTGACTTCCCCTTTGGCTTACCTTGATAATGGATGTCAAGAATTCATTCGCCTTTGGTTTATTTTGATAATAAATAACAAGGTTTTTGGCTTATTCAATAACCAATACCAAGAGGGAAGCCCCCCCCTCTCTGTTGGAGAGGGAGCCGGGGGGTGAGGCCACTCACAACTCACGACTCACGACTCACAACTCACTAAAACACTGATGTCCCGCTTTTGTAACACTGTACATATACTTCTTCATGTCCCAGGCAGCCGTCGGGCAGCGTTCGGCGCACAGGCCGCAGTGCAGGCAAACGTTTTCGTCTTTGAGCATCACCCGGCCCGTTTTGAGCACATCGGAGACATACAGATCCTGCGTGAGGTTATTCGCCGGAGCCGTCAGGCGTGTACGCAAATCTTCTTCTTCGCCGTTGACCGTGAAGGTGATACAATCCGTCGGGCAGACATCCACACAGGCGTCGCACTCGATACAAAGCGATTCGGAAAAAACCGTTTGAATATCGCAGTTGAGGCAGCGTTGCGCTTCTTTGAAACCGGTGGGCAGGTCAAAACCAAGTTCCACTTCGAGTTTTCGGTCTTTTAAAGCCACAGCATTGTCGGCATGCGGCACAGCATAACGTTTATCATCTGCCACCTGGCTGTGGTAACTCCACTCGTGAATACCCATTTTCTGGCTCACGAGGTTGGTCATCGGATCGGGGCGGTCTTTGTGCAGGTTTTTTCCATTACAAAAAATATCGATGGAAACGGCAGCCTGGTGGCCATGCGCCACGGCTGTAATCACGTTTTTAGGCCCAAATGCCGAGTCGCCGCCAAAAAAGACGCGTGAAATAGTCGATTGATGGGTAACCGGATCGAGGATGGGCAATTCCCAGCGATCGAATTCCAGGCCCAGGTCGCGTTCTATCCAGGGAAAACTGTTTTCCTGACCGATGGCGACCAGTACGTCGTCGGCTTCAAAAAACACCTCCGGTTCGCCGGTGGGTACCATTTTGCGTTTGCCATTTTCATCCAGCACCGGTTCCACTTTGGTAAATGTCATGCCGCACAATTTGCCGTTTTCCACGACAAATGCTTTCGGAACGTGGTTGTTGTAAAACGGAATACCCTCCCGCTGGGCGTCTTCAATTTCCCAGGGACTGGCTTTCATTTCCGCAAAAGGGCTGCGCACTACAACTTTCACCTCTTCCCCACCCAAACGGCGGGAAGTGCGGCAGCAGTCCATGGCGGTATTGCCGCCGCCCAACACGATGACCCGGCGACCGATTTTGTCGGTATGCTCAAAGGCTACGCTGGACAACCAGTCGATCCCGATGTGAATACTAGCCTTTGCTTCCTCGTAGCCGGGCAAGTCCGTCAGCGCGCGGCCGCGCGGCGCGCCGGTGCCGACAAAAACAGCGTCGTAATCTTTCTCCAATACTTCGCGCATACTGGACACGTAAGTGTTGAAATGCTGGTGAATGCCCAGGTCGAGGATATAATTCACCTCTTCGTCCAGCACTTCGATCGGCAAACGGAAAGAAGGTATCTGGCTGCGCATCATACCGCCGCCTTTGGGCAGTTCATCGTACAAATGCAATTCGTAGCCCAGTGGAGCGAGGTCGCGCGCAACCGTCAGGGAAGCCGGGCCTGCTCCGATGAGCGCAATTTTTTTGCCGTTCGGGGCGAATGGCCCCTGTGGCATGTAAGCGCTCACATCACCTTTGTTATCGGCAGCCACCCGCTTGAGCCGGCAAATCGCGACCGGTTTTTCTTCCACCCGGACGCGCCGGCAGGCCGGTTCGCAGGGGCGGTCGCAGGTACGCCCCAGCACGCCGGGGAATACGTTGGACTCCCAATTGACCATATACGCCTCCGAGTACCGCTCTTCAGCGATCAGTCGTATATAATGCGGCACGGGCGTATGCGCCGGACAGGCATACTGACAATCTACCACTTTATGGAAATATTCCGGGTCATTGATATTCGTAGGCTCCATGAAAAATTCGTTTTTGCGCGAAAAAATTACATCCGCTCTGGGCGGGACGGCAAATATAGGCCGTTGAAAATCATTCATACCAACAAATAGGCCAACAAAAACAATGCGATTATCAAGTATTGCAAAATGATGTCTTTTTTTATCTATTTACCACATAGTTCACAATAGGGTTTTCACATAGAACACATAAGGGATCGGGACATTCTATGTGTTCTATGTGAAAATCCTATTGTGAACTATGTGGTAAATAGTTACCTTTTTTTTCAAAATTGTGTCTCCCACAGACGTAGTTTAGCGCACTCAGAGCCGCTTCCCCGGATAACTAATAACAACTAAGTGCATTGTCACAGAAGGGGCAGCGCCCCGATGATATTTGTAGACTAAAGCGATGAATATGGTTGGAGGGGCAGCGCCCCGGTAATATGAACGGGGCGCTGCCCCTCCATTTCTGGGTTGACTGGAAAATGCTACAAATATTATCGGGGCGCTGCCCCTTTGTCAACCAGCCCTGAACGTCCGATTTTTCGCAATTATCTTATATTAGAAATTGCTGTCAAAATCACCAAATTATTTGCAAATGATTGATTATCAACACAAATAACCAATAACTAATAACGAATAACTACTTATGAACAGAAGGAAGTTTTTTAAAAGCAGCGCAGTAGCCGGCATATCGCTCCCGGCCATTGTAGCATCGTCCTGCAATACAACCGAAGTAAAAAACGCCACCCCGGCGCCGGCCGATAAGGTTTCGGACGACTTTGAGTTGAACGAAACCATCATAGACGCCCTGCAACAGAAGATGCAGCAGGGGGTCTACACCTCGAAATCGATCACGGAGATGTACCTCCAACGCATTGCGTCCATCGACCGCGAAGGCCCCGCACTGCATGCCGTTATCGAAATCAACCCGGAAGCGTTGGCCATTGCAGAAGCCATGGATCAGGAAAGAAAAGCAGGTAAAATACGCGGCCCGTTGCATGGTATTCCCGTGCTCATCAAGGACAATATCGATACCGGCGATCAAATGATGACCACTGCCGGCTCTTTGGCAATGGAAGGCAATAAAGCAGGTAAAGACGCCTTCATCGTCGCGCAACTGCGGGCTGCCGGGGCCGTTCTGCTCGGCAAAACCAACCTGAGCGAATGGGCCAATTTCCGTTCGACCCGATCCAGCAGCGGCTGGAGCAGCCGGGGCGGTCAGACCAAAAACCCCTGTGTGCTGGATCGCAATCCTTGCGGTTCCAGTTCCGGTTCCGGCGCTGCCGTAGCCGCCAACCTCTGCGCGGTCGCGGTCGGCACCGAAACGGACGGATCGGTTATTGCGCCCGCTTCTTTCTGCGGCGTCGTAGGTATCAAACCGACCGTGGGCCTGTGCAGCCGCAGCGGGATTATCCCCATTTCCAAAACACAGGATACCGCAGGGCCTATGACCAGAACGGTCAGAGATGCCGCGATACTGCTTGGCGTCTTGACCGGCGCAGACCCGAACGACCCCGTCACCCAGGAAAGTACCGGAAAAACGCACCCGGATTACACCGTTTTCCTGAACGCCGACGCCCTGAAAGGCAAAACCATTGGCGTGGAAAAAAGGGCCATGAAGGGGCATGAAGGCGTGGTGGATTTATACAAAGCCGCTATTGAAACCTTGAAAAAACAAGGCGCTACCATCGTGGAAGTTGAATTACTAAATGAATATAAAGAGCTCGGCGATGCGGAATTCGACGTCATGCTCTACGAATTTAAAGACGGCCTGAACCGCTATCTGTCTGCCGCCAATGCCAAAGTCAAATCATTAGCCGATGTCATTGCTTTCAACAAAAACAATGCAGACAAAGCCATGCCTTATTTCAAACAGGAGCTGCTGGAAATGAGCGAGGCCAAAGGCGACATAAACAGTAAAGAATACGCCGCGGCTTTAAAAAAATCGCAAAGTTCCCGCAAGATCATAGACGATATGATGGGCAAATTGAAATTGGACGCGATCTGCGGGGTGAGCATCGGCCTCCCCCACCCTACCGACTTAGTCAACGGCGATGCCAATACAGGATTTTATTTTTGCCCGCCCGCCGCCATGGCCGGGTATCCGCACATCACAGTTCCAATGGGCAAAGTCCACGAACTGCCTGCGGGTTTGTCGTTTATCGCCGGGGCATACCGGGAGCCGGAGTTGCTGGCAATGGCTTATGCCTACGAGCAGGCCTCTAAACACCGGGAAGCGCCGAAGTTTTTAAAGACGTTATAGACAGCCTTGAGGTGTCATCTGCGAGACACGAGCAGGTGACATCTCAAGGCGGGGCCACAGGTTATTCAGTATGCGTT
>JALHMA010000201.1 GCA_022844265.1 Saprospiraceae bacterium
TATTTTTGTAGGCTCAAATAAAGTCCAAATGAAACAAGATTTTCCCTTTCATTTTTTAGAATAACTGTTGCGTGAATCTAGCCGGATTGGTTGGATACACGCAATTGTTATATACTGCAATGGTAGTCGGGCGTTGCTTGAAGCCAGTTTGTTTGGCTGGATGTACGAAACTGGTGGGTGTGGGGTTGGGGGTGATAAGACGGGTTTTCAGGCAATTGGGGGTATAGGGGAAATTGACGGCAATGCAGAGGAAAGCGGCAATCAAAAAATTTAAAAATAAATAGATAATGCGAATCATGGGTTAAAAAGGCGCAGGTGAATTCGTCAGAAATTTATATACGTGAAGATTGAAGTTTTTGCAACCCCGTTTGCCACTAAACCATTACGTCACGTTTAATATCATATAATATGAATGCGATTATCGAATTCTTACGCAGACTCCTTGGAATAGGTTCTACTACTGCCCCTCCAGATACTTCGGACCCTTGCAACGCTCACGCATGCGTTGACGCAAAGGCAAGGTTGAACGACGCTCGGAAATCATTTAATAGCATTTGTACCGGACTGAAAGCTGTGCGGGCGATATTAGTGGCTGCACAACAAGTTGTTTCTATAAAAATAGATATATGGGCAATGATACGCGGACTATTTCTCTCGGGATTTGTTGGAATTTTCGGTGGCGTATTGCTATTATTGATAGGGCCTGTCTTGATATTAATAAGTATAGTTATATATTTTATTTCCTGGGCTGTGCTTATTTCGTTTCCAGGGGTCGCACTTAATTTGGTGGCAGCGTTAGCAGAGGAAAGGAAGAAGTTCTCCGATGCTCTCAAGGATGTTGTCAGTCAATGTCCAGAACATTGTCGAGGAGATGTTTCCGTTCCCGAATGTCCGCTTGACTGAATCAGTCTTAGGGGACGACTATACAACCACTAGCGGAAATTGGAATGATTTAGCAATCTCTGCCAGCGCTTCAAGCAATTCACAAGAGAATCATCATCATATATTGACTCACGCAGATTCAAATTATTTTATTATGAACCTTACTAATAACTTCACTGGTGGTACTGTTTTCTGGCGTATTTTTGACACAACTGAAACCGTATATGGGTTTGGAAGAAGCGATGGTGTGCTTGCAATAGGAGAGTCGCCTGGACCTATTAATCATCCTGATGGCCATTTCAAAATCGAATTTAAAAGAGATGGACTTTTCGGGGTCTTTCTGATTCGAGCCGGCGAAGTGTTTTCGAATGACGATAACCTATTGCTAACAGCCGATGGACAGTTGGAAAGGATTCTTAGTCCTGGTTTACCTCCTCCATCCAGGAGCCCTGCAATTCTGCTAAGAGTTATGGCCTGGAACATCCGGATAGGTGTAGGTTCAATTATTGATGACACAATTGTAGATGACCACTTCGAAAATAGCGGCATACCAAAAATCGCAGAGGTCATAAAAGTTCAAACACCGGACATTGTTTTGCTAAATGAGGCCGCGTTTTGGAGGTTTCCCACTGGGATTGGTTTTAATCAAGTTTCCCAGCTAGCCGAACTTACTGGCATGCCTTATTTTCAATACGAGGAATGCAATTGGATGGGCTTACGTGGAATGAAGCTTGTGGGTGTCCTTTCTCGTTTCCCTCTTGGGCAAAAATCAAAGATAGTGACAGTTGTTGAAGGCAAGGGAGATATTGGCTATAGCACATTAAAGACTTCAATTGTCATCGCTGGCAAGGTACATCATCTATATTCAATACGCTTTAATTCTCACAGTGGGAGCGAAAACCTTCTTGGGGCTACAAATGCTGTTAGTTCTTTGCGCACTCTCCCACCGTCAGATGCTGTCATATTTGGAGGTGACTTCAACTCAAAAACAGGTGGTGACAACCCAAGCTTTGACTTCTTCGTACAGACCAGCGGGTTAACGAACGCCGCGTCAAATAACGAGATTGATCATATTTTTTTTCGGGGTTTATTTTTAAAACAAGGCCAGAATGTCATCCCGGCATGCAACCCTTCCGACCACGGGTATGTTTTCGCCGAATTTGCCTCGCAACCAGAGCCTTTTCACGCTGCTTATGGTGATGTCATCAAAATCAAGCACTCTACGAGTGGAAATATTCTGCATTCACATCCGCACAACTATGGACATCCTCAATCATCAGGTCAACAGCAGGTTACAGCTTATGCTGGCGCAGACGACAACGATTACTGGTTGGTGAAGGGCCCACATACCTCAGCTAATGATTATAAGCGTGGGGTACCCGTTCAACACAACGACATCATTCGACTTGAGCATGTCAATACGCGGCAGAACCTACATAGCCACAGTGGATGTCCGTCTCCTGTGGCTAAACACCAGGAGGTTACGTGTTACGGGACGGACGGCTTTGGTGATGACAATGACAACTGGCGCATCGAGATAGAAGGTGGTGGAATATGGACTTCTGGGAAGCAGGCTCGGCTGGTGCATGTTAACACCAATCGTCAGTTGAATTCAAAAGGTCTTTACAGGTCTCGAAAATGGGAGTATTCGCATCCACAATGGACAATGGGACAGCAAGAAGCCACGGCATACGTTGATGATGAACACGGGCCCGATGACCTTTGGCATTTGTTCGAGTTGCGTTGACAGACGATTACAGTATACGCTGCTATCGTCAGCTTATGTTTAGGTTAAATGGAAGAAAATCCCGCTTGACAATCTTATTTATTACTAAAACACAATCTTTTAACAATGGCAAGTTCAAAAAAAGAAATTCAATCAAAAGATGGAAGCTGGAAACTGGTAGTAGAAGCCTCTTCAGTAAGTTTGTTTGTGTACAATGCATTAATTGCATCTGCACGGGTATACAAAAAATCTCAATTGTCATTTTGGGATCGTTTGTTTGGGCGCTCTGCAAGTTGGAGTGCCTTTTCTGCAGATACTATCAGTGCTTCAGGATCTTTGACCTCTAAGCTTGCACCAGGCATAAGGGGACCTGTACCGGGGTCTCCCGATAATCGTACTAATTCTTCAGTTGCCGAATGCAAAGCTTGGTGGGTTTTTATCGGCATCAAAATTAAACTAAGTCCAACTTTTGAACCAACAGGTGTTCAACCTTCTGCTGATTTCGCACCTACAGCTGATGGTATCATTGCAAATGGCAACGCTAGGGTAGGTACAGAAACTATCTCTATTACTGCTGTTATTTTATCTTAAGTAACGTGAACGAATAAATTAAGTCGGGCAAGGCAACTTTTGCGCTATAACTCTTTAATTGACAAAAATTTAAATAATGGGAAATTTATCAACAAAAGGGATTATAATAGATAGCTTGGATCTTCCTATGCAATCTGTTACTGTTACAGTTTTTGATGCAGATGTATGGCCCTTCAGGGATCGATTGGGCTCCGCAGTAACCGGCCCGGATGGAAGCTTCAATATAGCTTACTCCCCAGGAACTTATGGACCTTTGGAAACCAAGCCGGATATCTACATTGAAGTATCATTTAGCGGTAGTGTTATATTTGTAAGTCAAATATTGTACGATGTCGCTAGTACAATTCATGATCTTGGCAGAATTAAGGTTACAGGTACGAACATAAAACTTACTGGTCGAGTAACAGATTTACACAGGAATCCGATTGCAGGACTTATTGTTACAGCATCAGATATTGATACTATTAGTAAAGATGATTTTCTTGGCAGTACCATAACTGATACTTTGGGTTCTTATTCATTAACTTATCCCTCGACAACTTATTCTGAGATAACGGATCCCGATCCCGATATTGTTGTAACAGTTATGGACTCATTAGGCCTCCGCGTTCTGGCAAAAACCAGTGAGTTTTCAAATATTAAACAATCTACTTTTTTAGTACCTGACATACTTATTTCTCAACAAAATGCAATTGGATGGGCTGCCACACTTAATAATGCTTCTCCTTCACAACTTAGTATTGGTAACAGAATTGAATTTTTAATAGACAATCAAGAAACGTTTACAAAACTTATAGAGGCAATAGATAACGCTAAGTTTAGTATATCGCTGCTTGAACTTAGTTTCGATCCCAAATTAATTGCAACTTTTACAGGTAGTATTCGTCCGGATATTTCAACACTTCCAAACCGCAATTTAGCAGAAGCACTGATTTCAGCTGATAACCGTGGAGTTAAAGTTCGCATTATGGTTAGCATTTTTTTAACAGAAAATCCCATTACTCATTCTTATAAAGATTTAAAAGATTTCTTTTCCATACGCCAACCAAATAATATAAAAGTACGGAGCATTAATCTTAACCAGCCTGTACATGCCAAAACTGTTATTATTGATGAAGAAAATTCTTTAGATGCGCAGACATTTATCTTGGGATCACCTTTAGAGCAAGGTTATTGGGATACCGCGTTACACATACATGATGACATAAGAAGAGGTGCCGGTGCAGCAGGAATCAAACGTCCTATTCATGACGTTTCTTTAAATTTAAAAGGCCCTGTAATTGCAGATGTAGCAACTCTTTTCAGGCAGCTATGGAATTTCCTTTCAACCTCTGAGCATAATGGCAATGACATAATGATTCCACCTGTCCATATACCTGTAAGTATGGCAAATCAATCTATACAGATTGTCAGATCGTTACCAAGGTCTACAGTATTCCCATCCGGCGAAGCCGGCATCTTGGAAGCGTATTTCCGGGCTTTGACAAATGCAGAGGATTATTTATATATAGAGAACCAATACTTTTCAAGCCGGGTTTTCACAGATGCTTTATTCAGAATAGTAAAAGCCAAGCCAAATCTCCAGGTTATTATTATCATTAACGAACATCCAGATATTCCAACTTACAGGTATTGGCAAGATAAACGCATAATGAATTTAGATCCCTTAAATTCTCAAATTGGAATATTTTCGTTGTGGAACACTGGTTTTGCCAGGGGAAAAGTTTCCGTTCGCAATTACTATACCCATAGTAAAGTTGCTATTGCTGATGATACATGGGCAACAGTCGGCACTGCAAATATGGATGGAATCTCACTTCAATCTTCAGAAGAACTTTCGGGAGCAACTACTGCGTTGGGGGCTGGTGTAGGGCTGGCCGTAGGCACATTTTTGTTTGGCGCCTTAGTGCCAGCAGTAGAGCTTTCTATTGCATTTGGCAGCTTATTGGGAGCTAAAGGAGGTGATCGCAGGAACGTTGAAATCAATGCTGTTATTCTTGACGGGATTGATGGACACCCAGAAACAGGTAAAGTAAAAGCGCTTAAGAACGGACTTTGGACGGAACACCTTGGACAGGTTCCTCTTACTCGTCCACAAAATGGTTGGCTATCACATTGGCGGGAAGTATCAGCCCGTAATATTGATCTCTTAAGTGGAAAGAATGGAGTTACGCCTACTATGGAAGGTCGTATACTTCCTTATAGACCAGAAAAAACAGCGCGGGAACAATTAGCGGCGATGGGAATTAATACTTCTAATTTAACAGTTTTAGATTAAGATTCCTTCCGCCTTGCTTCGTGTTCTCGCCTCTCTCACACAGACACCCCATCGCCGCGCTTGATGTTGAAAAATGCGCTGAAACGCACATGACACACCGCTATTTTCCCTATTTTTGATCTCAAAAGATCATTCTATTATTCTCTTTCACCAAACACAATCAAACCATGAAAGTGCTCTTTCCTTTATTTCTTGCCCTCTTGGCCATGCTTCCCTTTGGCTTGGTCGCCCAAAATCCTGTGGGCGCCTGGAAAATGTCCGTTCCCGATGAAAATGGAAAAATGACACCCATGAAAGTGGACATATCTGCGGATGGTACCTACGCTGTAGATTTCGGCGCCGACGGTACCATCGAAAACAAGGGGAAATACACCCTGGACGGTGGGAAAATGACCATTCAGGATACGGAAGGCAGCGACTGTACCGCACAAGGCGTGTACACCCTAAAGATCGAGGGCAATACCATGACCATGACCCGCGTGAGCGACAGCTGCGCCAACCGGGGAGGGCCTGAGGGGGTCATGACGATGCAGCGAGGGTGAAACTCTTTATAATTGACCATTTCCTGTTATCTATATTTCATTAATTTTCAAGAAATACCAAACTGTGTCATTCAGAAACATGATGCGCACAATTATCCTGACCATAACATGTATGCTTGCGCTGACCGATATTTTCGGACAGGCAGAACAAGCGAAACTTAAAATCTCCCATTTAACGGGAGATTTTTACATTTACACCACTTACAATGAATATGAGGGAAGTCAGATACCGGCAAACGGGATGTATCTTGTCACCAAAAACGGCGTTGTTTTGTTTGATACGCCGTGGGATACCACACAATTTCAAGCATTGCTGGACAGTATACAATTAAAACACAAAGAAATGGTGGTATTGTGTTTTGCAACCCATTGGCATAGCGACAAAACAGCAGGACTGGAATATTACAGGCAACAAGGAATTAAAACCTATACTACTGTTCTTACAGATGAATTGAGTAAGCAGAACAATAAAAAAAGGGCTGAATTTTTAATGGCAAAGGATACTGTCTTTAATGTTGGACAATATTCTTTTGAGACATATTACCCGGGAGAAGGGCATACTGCGGACAATATTGTAATCTGGTTTAAAAAAGAAAAAATTCTCTATGGCGGATGCCTGATAAAAGGTGTGGACGACGAAAACCTGGGGTACTTAGGCGATGCAAACGTAACGGAATATGCATCTACACTAAAAAGAGTTCAGAAAAAATGCCGAAAACCAAAGTTTATTGTCATAGCGCATAGCGATTGGAAAAACATACATTCACTGAAGCATTCCTTAGCTATGGCAAAAGAACTTAAAAAGAAAAACCGCCGCTGAGTAACGATGAAATAAAAAAGACATTTGGATAATTTGTAAATCTGAAATGCTAACTTATATTTACATCTTCAAAACGCTTGTAATGGTTTCCTTCAGTCAAAATAATAAGGCTTGGAGAAAATAAGCGAAAGGAGAAGAAGCCAAATGATCACTTAAATCAAAAAAACTATGAACACCAATGATTTTTCTAAAACTATGAGTAGTCTCATAGCAAAAGACGAATTAGAGCAAGCCATTAGTATGCTTAGCAAATTGCTCGAAAATAGCCCTAAATTGGATGAGATTATTCTACAATCCGGCAGACTAAGCGACATCAAAAAACAAATCCGTCTCGGTATCGTCGATTTCGACAAAGTGCATGTAGAACGCAACAGAATACGGGCTGCACTTTTGAGTTTTGTGGGTGAAATAGAAGAAACCATTGAAGATTTTCCAAATATAAAGCGCGAAGTTGAGCAAATACCCGAAGCAAACGTTTTGATGAGATACAGTCAAAAGCATTCAGGTACAGGCGACAACAATCAATACATCGGCGGTACGGTGCATGGCAATCATTATGGCCATACGATACAGGGTCAAGGCAACCAATTGGTTGATGTGGGCTTGGACAGAGCAGTAGGTGCGATGGGGAAAGAAGTTTCAAAAGCAACTTCCACAACTATTAATTTAGCGGTAAAAATTTTAGTGATTGGTGGTATTTTATTGAGTGGTATATTATATCTTTCTTACACCTACGATCAAAAAAATCAAAAAGAAATCGAAATACAGTCTTACAACGAATCTGTAGGAAGATTGAAGGAGGATATTGTTAATCTTAAAAATGAGTATCCAAATTCGCCGATTCAAAATTTAAGTGATTTTAAAGATTTTAAAATTGAAAATACAGTTGAGTCTGATCGAAGAAAGGAGTTTACGGTCTCTTTTACAAATTCAAGTGTGAGTAATAGTACCTTCTCCGGCAAAATGATTTTATCATATGTTAGCAGAGATGATGAGATTTTTTTTAAAAATTTTATCCTTTCTGAATTTAAAGATATTTCTGCAAAACCAATTTTTAAAGAAAAAGCAAAACAGAATATTCAACCCGAACCCATAAGAAATGATAAGCATCCGTCAAGTGCATCATCAATTGAAATCCCTGCGGATCAATCCGAGGAAATGATTAAACTAATAAGTGGTTTGGAAGGCCGTTATGTCGGCATAATTACTAACCCATCAGGATTGAATATTCGAGATGCACCCAGTGTGACGAATAGTAGTGTATTGGCCACCATGCCTAAAAATGCGCGTGTTTTAGTAAAAAAAATAGGGCAAGCAGACGTAATTAATGGAAACGCAAATTATTGGTGCTGGGTAGAATACAATGGGACAGAAGGTTGGGCTTGGATGCACTGGATACATTGAAAACCAGACAGGTTTCCGCCTTGCTTGGGTGTGGTCTCACCAAGGAAGAAATAGAAAATCTGTAATATAATACCGCCTTTATCACCAATCACCTTCTCTTACTAAACAAATTCAAACCATGAAAGTACTCTTTCCTTTGTTCCTTATCATTCTGACCATGCTTCCCTTTGGCTTGATCGCCCAAAATCCCGTGGGCGCCTGGAAAATGTCCGTTCCCGATGAAAATGGAAAAATGACACCCCTGAAAGTGGACATTTCAGCGGATGGCACCTACGCCGTAGATTTCGGCGCCGACGGCACCATCGAAAACAAGGGAAAATACACCTTAGACGGCGGGAAAATGACCATTCAGGATACGGAAGGCAGCGACTGTACCGCACAAGGCGTGTACACCCTAAAGATCGAGGGCGATACCATGACCATGACCCGCGTGAGCGATGGCTGCGCCAACCGGGGAGGGCCTGAGGGGGTTATGACGATGCAGCGGGGATGAAATGATGTACGATTGCCGATTACATGAACAATACTTAATGATGATACATCAGTTCAAAGAAGAATACCGCTGGCTCAGCAATTTTCACCCTTGCGACATCAGATTTCGTGGAAAACGCTATCCCTCAGTGGAATACGCCTACATGAGTGCCAAAAGTGACGATAAAAAGTGGAAAATGATGTGTGCCGAAGCGAAAGAAAAGCAGGGTGAAATAAAAAAGAAAAGTCAGCATTTGAAACTCGTTTCCAATTGGGAGGCGATTAAAATTGATGTAATGAGAGAATGTTTAGAACTCAAATTTTCGCAAGAACCATTCAAAACCTGGCTTGCCGAAACGGGCGATATTCATCTGCAAGAGGGAAATACCTGGGGCGACAGGTTCTGGGGGGTGGATTTGGAAACGGGAGAAGGGGAGAACAACTTGGGCAAACTCATTATGGAAATTCGAGAAAAATTGCATCAATGACGTGGTGACCGGGTTTCTATTTCGTATCTGCGCATCGGCATGGAGTCAATCAAGGCAAAAATTTGTTCAAGCGTTACAGGTTTATCGGAAGTGAGTTTTTCACCACCATCTTTCCCGATAAGGATAAACCAAAATCCTTTTCCGTTTTTCATTAATTGATTATAGCGATTTTTATCGGATAATGGTGTAATGAGGGTTATTACTATGTCGCGCTCAGCAAGGCCTGCCGTATCGGCCTGCAATATTTCCTTCTGTTGCAACAAGTGAGGGTGCAACGGATATTCAGCCAACAAGATTATTTCTCTTTTGGAAACTTCGGATTCTGGAACATTCCAGGAGAACAACACCGCGGAAAGAAGCATCAAACAAAAAGTCATAAGCAGTTATCGGTTATTAGTTATCGGTTATCAGTAATAATCAAGTATTTACAAGGAATTTAATCCTAACGCCGCACCACTCGAAAAGCAATATCCCGACCATGTTACGGCAATTTTCATCATATTTATATTGATCTTAAAGTAAGAAACTGTTTTATCGATTTTTTTGGAGTATCCTGTCCTCATCAAAGCGGCACTAAAATAAGGCGAGAAAGTGGAACGTCCTAACACCATTTTCCGTATTTTTGATCTCAAAATATCGTTCCACTACATTCTCTCACCAAATTAAATTCAAACCATGAAAGCACTCACTCCTTTGTTCCTTATCCTCCTCGCCATCCTTCCCCTTGGCTTAACCGCCCAAAGTCCAGTGGGCGCCTGGAAAATGTCCGTTCCCGATGAAAATGGAAAAATGACACCGCTGAAAGTGGACATTTCAGCGGATGGCACCTACGCCGTAGATTTCGGCGCCGACGGCACCATCGAAAACAAAGGAAAATACACCTTAGACGGCGGGAAAATGACCATTCAGGATACGGAAGGCAGCGACTGTACCGCACAAGGCGTGTACACCCTAAAGATCGAGGGCGATACCCTGACCATGACCCGTGTGAGCGACGGCTGCGCCAACCGGGGAGGGCCTGAGGGGGTTATGACGATGCAGCGGGGATGAGGTAATTTACGATTGCCGATTACATGATTTTTAATTGCCGAATGAGGTTGAAGATTTTTAATTTTTACACGTTTGGCGCCCTTGAGCGGCACCTAAACTAAGTCGCATATTCGAAAGTGTTCACGTTTGGCGCAATTATGACATGAATAAATGACGCTTTTGACAAAGGTTTGGCGGGAAGCAAGCGTTGGCGACCAACAAAACTAAAAGTG